>CAZDFY010000126.1:0-8587 GCA_964504785.1 uncultured Sediminispirochaeta sp.
GTAGAATAGTACTATGGTACATCAGAATCGCACATCCGGGTACGAAAAATTGGTTGAGCGTCTCAATCGCTTTCCCCAGGGGGCCCCGCCGTCACAGACCCTCTACAAAATTCTTCAGCTTCTTTTTGATGAACATGAGGCGAGGATGGTTTCCTTACTGCCCATTAAACCTTTTACCAGGGCCAAAGCGGCGAAGGCCTGGAAAATTTCAGAGAAAGAAGCGGGGAAGCTCCTGGACAGGCTTGCTTCAAGGGCAATTCTGCTTGATATTTCCCGTGGTGACGAAAGTGTGTATGTGCTGCCGCCGCCGATGGCCGGTTTTTTTGAGTTTTCGATGATGCGTATCCGAGGAGATGTCGACCAGAAGGTGTTGGGGCAGCTTTTTTACCAGTACATGAATGTAGAAGAGGATTTTATTAAAAGCTTGTTTTTGGATGGTGAAACACAGCTGGGCAGGGTGTTTATAAATGAAACGGTGCTTCCCTCGAATAATGATGTGTATGTGCTGCCCTATGAGCGGGCGAGCGAGGTGATAAAATCCGCCGAGTATATCGGTGTTGGAACCTGTTATTGCCGGTATAAAATGATGCAGGCCGCCACGGCTTGCGACGCGCCGCTGGATATCTGCATGACCTTTAACAGTTCTGCTGCCTCGTTGATTCAAAGCGGTTTTGCACGGCAGGTTGATGCAGCAGAGTGCCTCGATTTGCTGGACCAGGCGTATGAACATGATTTGGTGCAGTTTGGTGAAAATGTACAAAATGGGGTGAATTTTATTTGCAATTGCTGTGGCTGCTGTTGTGAGGCCTTGGTAGCGGCACGAAAATTCGGGTTTTTGAAGCCCGTACACACCAGCAATTTTTTGCCCCGTGTTTCCAAGGAAGAGTGTACCGGGTGCGGTAAATGTGTAAATGTATGTCCTGTTGAGGCCTTGAGTTTAGTGTCGGCAAACGATCCTAACAATAAAAAACGAAAAATTGCGGTTCTTAATGAAGATATTTGCCTTGGGTGCGGGGTGTGTGTGAGGGCCTGTCCAACTAAGGCCTTGGACCTGGTCTCTCGCCCGGAGAGGGTTATTACACCGGTAAATTCAACCCACCGGGTGGTGATGATGGCGATTGAGCGCGGAAAACTGCAGAACCTTATCTTCGACAACCATTACCATTTTTCACACCGGGCTATGGCATCTATATTGAGTGTCATTTTGAAACTTCCCCCGGTGAAACAGATAATGGCCTCCGAGCAGATGAAATCCCGCTATCTTACCGCGCTTATTGAGAAGTACCAAAAGAGACAGTCACAGTAAAGAAGGCCGGGTAGATATCCTGCTTCCTAGGCCTATCGGTTTATCTTAATTGATTGCCCGGTTTGCTTAACCCCTCCTCTGTTATTATCCTTTAAAAGAGGAGGTTATGTATATGAATTTAACGAGTTCAGCTTTTGAACACAATCGGGGTATCCCACAAAAGTATTCCTGTGACGGGGAGAACATCTCGCCGGCATTGAGCTGGAACGGGGCACCGGAGGCCGCCAAATCGTATGTTTTAATATGCGATGATCCGGATGCACCGGGAGGGACCTTTATTCATTGGGTGTATTATAATATCCCCGGGAATGTTGGGGGGTTGCCTGAGGACGTTCCCGGGGATTCGCACCCAACACCTGGGGGAGTGCAGGGAAAAAACAGTTTTGGAAAAACCGGCTACGGTGGACCCTGTCCTCCAGGGGGTACACACAGGTACTTTTTTACCTTGTATGCCCTGGATATAATGGTGGATGCCCCTGCGGGTCTTGGCAAACAGGAGCTCCTTTCTTTGATTGACGGGCACGTGATTGCTGATACCCAGTTGATGGGCACTTACTCCCGCTAGAGCTGTCTGGAACATAGCCGCGGCAGGGACATTCCTGTCCGGCTCTAAACTTTTAGTAATGGTACTAACCTTGTGGTATTACAAGTCTTGCCACCATATCTACAGTAAAGATAGTTGATCCTCCCCCATATGCAGCGCTAAAGCGGGGCATCCCACAAGTTTAGTACCACTAGGTAAACTTTTGGCACTTCCAACCGAATCTCCCAGCAAATTTCTTACAGAAATTTTCGAGGATGCCCGCCTCCTTTTGGCAGGCTAAGCCCTATTTCATGCTGAAAAGTAGCGGTCACATAAATAATAACGGTAGAGTAGCCCCTCAGCCCGAATTTCCAATGTAAAAAGAGTGTGCAAAAGCGATATAGGTAGCGGAAGATTTTACTCAGTTTTCCAATGAACAATTCTTGCGATTGAAGAATAATAAATCTAAAATAGTATAACAGTTGAGTTCCTTTCACCGGGAAGACGGCGGACAGATACTTAGGAGATATGAATGAATTCTGGTTCTAGTGAGAAATTTCTTGATGAAGCGCCCTTTGGATACGCATACCGCCAAATAGTGACCGATAACAAGGGCAAACCGGTGGATTACATATTTCTTGATGTGAACTCGGAGTTTGAAAAAATCAGCGGTCTTGATCGGAGGAATATTTTACACAAAAACGCAAGCGAAGTGTGTTCGGGGATGGGTGAAGAAGATTTTAACTGGGTGGAGTATTACGGAAGCATCGCTATGAATCAGGATACTTGTGAATTTGAACAGTATGTGGAACCACTAAAAAAGTTATACAAGGTGTGTGTCTTTTCACCGGCACCTGAATATTTCGTAACCCTATTTTCCGATATTACAGACCGGCGAGAAACCGAGGGTGAGCTTAAGTCGAGTAAAGAAAAATGTGCTCTAAGCGAAAAGAACTTTCGCACCTTTTTTGAGACCGTCGGCGACATGATTTTTATAGGAAATCAGGAAGGGGTGATTATCTATAGTAACAGTGCGGTGACCCGTACACTTGGATACAGCAGGGAAGAGTTGTCCGGCATGCATATGGTGGAATTGTATTCTCCGGGAGACCGTGAAGAGGTGGAGAAAATTTTTGCCGAAATGTGCTCCGGCGGGGGGGATACACATCTTCTCACATTGCAGTCGAAATCGGGGGATTCTTTTCCTGTTGAAAGCCGGCTGTGGTTTGGTGAGTGGGATGGAAAAAAAAGTGTTTTCGGAGTGTCAAAGGACCTTTCGAAGGAACAGACTGCACAGGAGAAATTCAATAAAATTTTTAGCCGAAACCCAGCCCTCATGGCGGTGAGCAATTCCCGGGACTATAGGTTTACCGAAGTAAACGATGAGTTCATCAAAAAACTGGGATACACAAAAGAGGAGATTATCGGTAAAACCGCCGGGGATCTTGGCTTGTTTGTTCAACCTGAAAAGCAGCTAAAAATTGTTGAGGAGTTACAAAAAAGGGGCAGTGTAAAAAATCGGGAATTGAAGGTAAAAGCGAAGGACGGAACAATACTTGAAGGGCTTTTCTCCGGAGAAATCATTGACTCCCAGGGTGATCCAAGTTTTCTGACAGTAATGACGGATATCACCGATCAAAAGGAAGCGGAGGAAGCTCTGGAGGAGGCAAATCGACATCTGGAAGAGCAAACGGTTATTGCGAAAGAGATGGCCGCTCAGGCAGATCTGGCGAGCAAGGCAAAAAGTGATTTTCTTGCCAATATGAGCCATGAAATTCGCACTCCCATGAATGCGGTTGTGGGATTTACCGATTTATTACTCACCACAGAGCTTGCCCCTATTCAAAGGCAATATTTGGAGAATGTTCACTCTTCAGCCGACGCGCTGCTTGTGCTTATCAATGATATTCTTGACTTTTCTAAAATAGAAGCCGGGCGTCTTGAGCTGGAATACACTATGATAGATCTCCATGATACGCTGGAGAAGGCTATGGATATAGTTTCATTCAAGGCTCAGGAGAAGGGATTAGAACTGATTCTTGACCTGGATCCGGAACTTCCGTTTCTTGTGTCGGCGGATTCGGTTCGGCTTAACCAGATAATTACCAACTTACTTACCAATGCAGTAAAATTTACCGAACAGGGAGAAGTAGAGCTAAAGGCCGTGTGTGCTTCACCGGAGACACCGAATACGGTGATTTTTTCCATACGGGATACTGGTATTGGAATGAGCCTGGATCAGAAGGAGAAAGTATTCGACTCTTTTACACAAGCGGATTACTCAACTACCCGAAAGTACGGAGGAACAGGGCTAGGATTATCGATATCAAAAAGTTTAGTGGAAAAAATGGGTGGTATCTTGCAGGTGGAAACTGAACCTAACAAGGGGAGCACCTTTAGTTTTGCCCTTTCATTTAATGTGGAAGAGATGAAAGTGAACGGGGCTGAACCCGCATTTCGGTTAAAATCGGCCTTGATAGTTGATGATAATAAAAAATACCGAACTATATTAGATGCTATGTGCTCCCACTGGGGAATCAATGGGGTAACTGTAAGCAATGGTATAGAGGCGCTTGAAATTCTGAAAAATGGTCCGCCGGTGGACGTTATTATTCTGGATTATCACTTGCCCTTCATGGACGGCTTGGAAGTACTAAAGAAAATACGACAGGAGTTAGGCTTTACAGTAAAAGACTTGCCGGTTGTTTTTCTCTACAGTTCCACTGATGATCAAAAAATGCTGGAGAGGTATAGGGAGTTTGGCATCGAATATATGCTGATGAAGCCGATTAAAATGAAGCAACTTCAGAATGCCTTAGAAAAAATTGAGACCGGAGGAGAAAATTCTTCGCCAGTTGAATTTACCTCCTCCTCCGCACAAATTCAGTATGATGAAGATCCTCCTGAGAAGGGCGCTGATGATGCTGTGTGCGTAGTAGTAGCGGAAGATAATCCTCCCAATATGTTATTAGCAAGGGGATTGTTACTTAAAATTATTCCGCAGGCTGTAATAATTGAAGCGAAAAATGGTATTGAAGCTGTTGAGCTGTTTAAGGAACACAAGCCGCAGTTTGTTTTGATGGATGTGCAAATGCCTGAACTTGATGGGTTCAATGCAACCGCTGAGATCCGGGAGTATGAAGAAGAGAAGGGAGGGCATACCCCTGTTATTGCACTCACTGCAGGGGCTCTAGAGGGGGACCGGGAAAAGTGTCTGAATGCAGGTATGGATGACTACCTTTCAAAACCGATACTCCTTGAATCACTCCGAAAGAAAGTGCATCAATATGTCGATAGAGGGCGAGAAGAAGCTTCACGCGAAAAAACTGAAACTGGAGCTGGAAAGAGTATAATTGAAGTCGCAAGGCTTTATTTATATAGCCAAGGCCATGATGATGAAATTATTTCTCAAATGTTTGAGATGTTACTGACCCGGGCCCCTGAATTGAAAGATGAAATTCAACACTCAATAGATGGGCATGATGGGGACGGCCTAAAAAGATCAGCCCATTCGGCAAAGGGTATTCTGAATACTATTGGAATGGAAAAGGCGGCACAGTATGCTTTGGAAATTGAAAAGTCCGTAGACGCGGGTGATATGAACGGGGCGGAACAGCGGGCACGTGTATTGCTACAGGAGATGTCTGAATTAATAAAGCTGATTAAACTTGACAGGAAATAGTAGCAGGGCTACTATTGACGAACCTGTGAACCATCTTATATTGTTTATGTATATTGTTCATACCTCCTTCGGTGTAGCTGGAGTCGCTTCGATGGCTATGCTCCATTACCGTATGCGCCGCAAAGTGACCGGTGCTCTACTCTGGGTAATGAGCTGTTTATTAGCTTCCGTATTTCTGACTCTTATTCAATACTATTTTGTATTTGTTATCGATGTGTTTCCCGGTTATATATACATTCAATACAGTCTCAGCCTGGTGGTTGCTATAGCTCTTTATGGAGGGCTGCTGGTATTGATGTTCCGACTACCGAAAGTTACTAACAGTACGGCGGTTATTATAACACTATGTGTAGTCGGGATCCAGATTGGGCGGATGGTGTTGGTGCTGATTGGACCACCGGAAGTTGCGACACTAATCCGTTTCCCCGCGGTGGTTTTAATTTCGGTATACCTGTTTTTTTTAGGGATGGTATTTTATAGATCCGCGAGTATTGAAGCGGATGGGACCGTTGCACTTTTGTTGAGACGCCTCAGTATTCTGACTTTGATCTTTGCACCTGCTTCAACCCTTTTCTATTTATGTGTCTATCAGTTTCCTGTTTTAGAGAAACTTCATATCTCTCTGGATTTTTTTTACTTCACCGTGTGGAGTATTCTGACTATCGGTATTTTTTTAAGATATTTATCTAAACCGACTGCTTTGCTGGAAGAGGGCAAAGTAAGTGACGGATTTATTTCGGCCTATAAGATCACCCCTAGGGAGGCGGAAGTTGTTGAGCTTATCAGCCATGGTCTCAGCAACAAAGATATAGCCGATCGTATGTGTGTCTCTTTTACCACCGCCCGTACCCATGTGTATAATATCTTTCAAAAGACCGGAGCTAAAAGCAGGGTTGAACTGCTGCGAATTGTAACAGGCTACCGGTAGGGACTTTTATAGGCCCCTTTTCTATGCACTACCAGGTTATTGCCACCATGTATACGTACCAGGTTAGGACTACCGAAAAAAAACAAAAAGCACGCTGGTGACGGCCCCTATCTGACCTACCCAAAAAATAAACATCCAGCGGATTGTAGAGACGTTGTTTTTAGCAATTGTAACTTCGAGGTTTGACTCAACCGTTTTTATACGGGTGAGTAAATCGTTTTTAATCTCGCCCATTTCGCTGCGGAGCTCGCTTTTCATCTGGGTCATCTCATCATGCAGTTCGCTTCTTATCTCGCCCATTTCGCTGCGGAGCTCGCTTTTCATCTGGGTCATCTCATCATGCAGTTCGCTTCTTATCTCGCCCATTTCGCTGCGGAGCTCGCTTTTCATCTGGGTCATCTCTTCCCGGAGATCACTGCGCATTCCCGCCATCTCTTGCCGTAAGGAAGATGAGTTTTGAGTTAATGCATTTTCAAATCGGTACTCCGATTGATTGATTATAGAACCCTCCACGTAGTTTCCATAATCGCTGAGCATTTTGGCCAACGATTCCGCCGCTTTTTCGCCCAATGTATCTCTTAAGTCCTTTGGTATAGATGTGAACATTGTTACCCCTTTCACTTATCTATACACAGTTATAGTATAGTCTGCTTCAACTTTTCGGTCAAATAAATCAAGATTCTCTTATGATTTTCTCAGAGTGAATTTTGTCTGATTAATGTATCCGATAGAGAAACACGAAAAATAGTGATTTCAGAATCATGCTGTTTTTAGAGCTAAAGAAAAAAGTAAAGAAACAATAAAAACCCTTGTCGGAAGAGCTATAATATTACATTCTTCTGTTTTCGGATTCCGGTTTTATAATCCGGAAGGGTAATTACCAAAAAAAGCTGTTAAATCTCTGTGTATTAAATCATAAAGGAAAAAGCAGTATGTTGAACAAATGGTTCGGGATGTATAGGGGGCTGCCTCGAGGCATTTATGCACTTTTTCTGGCGCAGATTGTAAATGCCGTCGGTAATTTGGTGTATCCCTTTCTTACTTTTTTTCTTACTCAGCGACTGGGTTATAACAGCGCTGCCGCCGGGACTTTCATTTTTTTCGCCTCGGTGGCGTATGTGCCCGGCTCACTGCTGGGAGGCAAGCTGGCCGACCATGTAGGACGTAAAAAGATTTTAATCGGCGCTCAGGGGTTGGCCGGTTTGATGTTGGTACCCTGCGCATTCCTGGGGACCAGTCCGGTTGTTCCCTGGCTGATTATAGCTACCCATTTTTTTGGCGGTGCCGCTAATCCCACCCATGAGGCAATAACCGCCGACATGACCTCCGGGGAACAACGTAAGGCCGCATTCTCACTGCTCTATTTAGGCCATAATATTGGTTTTTCGGTAGGACCGATGATTGCCGGTTTTTTGTTTACCCACTCTCTGCCTTTGTTGTTTTTGGGGGATGCTCTTACAACCTTCATAGCTCTGGGCTTTGTGTGTGCTATGGTTCCGGAGTCAAAACCCTCCGAGGAGGAGTTGGCCGCCGGTGCCGACGACCAGTCAAATGAGCGGTCGGAGGTAGGGGGACTTCTTTCGGTGCTGTTACGGCGGCCGTACTTAATTGCTTTTTCTCTGATCTCGCTCTTGCTGACATTTGTGTATGCCCAGTTTACCTTCAGTCTTCCTCTGCAGCTGGAAGAATTGTTTCCCCGCAAGGGGCCGGTGTACTACGGTTCACTGATGACGGTAAATGCCCTTGTAGTTATTTTTCTGACAACCCCACTGATCGGTTTAACAAAAAAAGTAAAACCTGTGATCTGTGTGGCTTTGGCTGCACTGCTTTTTGCCGTTGGATTCGGGATGGTGTTTCTAATCGGTACATTGCCGCTGTTTATGCTTTCAACAGTTATCTGGACCATGGGAGAGATTCTACAAGCCACTAATACCAATGTCTATGTTGCTTCTCATACGCCCATAAGCCATCGGGGACGCTTTAACTCGATTCTGCCCATTATAATTGGTACCGGCTTTGCCCTTGGGCCGCCGGTGATGGGGAAGTTTATTGAGTTGTTCGAGGTAGCCTTGGTGTGGCCACTTATGGCAGGTCTGTCTCTTTTTTCCGGGGCAGCTTTAGGTGGGTTGTTTTTTATTGAAAGCAGAA
>CAZDFY010000127.1:0-8561 GCA_964504785.1 uncultured Sediminispirochaeta sp.
TTGTCTAGACTCCCGCTAGCTCTTCCCACACCCTTAGCATCTTGCTGGCGCTTGGTTTCCAGCTTCTGAACTGTTTGGCGTGTTCCAGACCCCGCTGTACATAGTTCTGCCGCAAATCTTCGTCGCTCAGCATTTTCTCTATTAAATCCGCCAGTTCGTTTGCATCTTGGGGATTATCCATCACCATGGCCGCGTTTCCCACTACTTCGGGTATAGCGAAGATTGGTGAAGTAATGACCGGGCATCCGCAGGCCATAGCCTCGATGTTCGGCATACCGAACCCCTCTGCCAACGAGGGAAACACAAAAACCGATGCGTTGTTAAACAGCGTTACGGCCTCATCTTCTCCGACAAAACCTGTTAAAACTACTTTATCCTCAATTTTCAGCCGGTGCAGTTCCTTTCTGACTTGTTCGTTGTCCCAGCGCCCGCCGGCTATCACCAGTTTTACGTCCTGTGCTGTAGGACGGGTCGCAAACTCGGCAAAGCCCTGTAGCAGGGTCCACGGGTTTTTGCGCTCGGAAAAACGGCTCATATGGAAAACATAACGTTGCCCCGGTCCTAATTGCCCCTTCCGTAGTTGGTGAAGCCCAGACCCTGCCTCTTCCATGGACGGCGGCTGTTGTTTGTCCACCTCCTTCGGCTGTACCTGATAGGTGTCGTTAACTGCGTTGTAGCAGACGGTCACCCGCTCCGGTTTTACCCCAAAGTGGTCTATAAAGTAGTTTTTGCTGGTATGAGAGACGGTGATGATATGGTCCATTTTACGGGCATAGATGGGTACCAATAGCCGCTCGTGCAGCATTTCAAGGCGTCCATAGAACTGCGGCACTAACAGCTGTTCGATCCCGTGAATGGTGGCTGTTTTTTTGCCCGGGATACCCCATATGGGGGAGAAGACGGTCAGCGGGGTAAAGTGCAGCACGTCGAAATGGTGTTGGCGCAGGAGGGTTGCCGCTTTTAACGGGTTGCGTGGGATAATAATTTCCTCGTCGATGCGCCGATAAATCGGGTTCTCGCTGGGGGAGTAGTGAATAAATACAAAGCGCAGCTTGGTGTTCATGTCCAGAATGTGCTGCATCATTTCGTTGAGGTGGTGCCCGCTGCCGCTGGTCCAGTTGTCAAGTTGTTTCGAAAAGACCCCTATGGTAGGATACTCCATATAAACCCTCCGAATGCTAGCTTAGCCTATCGCCGCTATGAGGGCAAGCACTAATACCAATAAGGTGGTAGCGATGTCTAAAATAACGGTCCTGTCGATATATGACCGGATTGCCTGTTTTCATACACTCCGACCCTTTCTCATGTATTACAATCAAAAACTCTTTGATTACACCGACTCAGTAGACTACTGCCTTAACCGTGATAAAAACCAGGTCCTGGTGATGGTTCGTTGGTTCTTGAAGCCGGATTGGGTAGACCTCGAGCTTATGCGGCGCCTGCGAGACAAGTATGAAAGGATCGTCTTCTTTCATGACGATGCCGGGGGTGGAAATCCTCGGGCCCAGGTATTGCCCTATGTAGACTTGTTTTATCAGAAGGCCCTCTTCCGCGATCGTAACCTTTATATGCGATCGTTGTATGGAAAGGAACTGTTTTCCGATTACAGCCACCGCGAATACGGAGTGGAAGATCCTCACCCAGTTATTCGTGAGCCGGTACGGGATGAAGAACAACTGAAGAAGCTTCGGCTGTCCTGGAATATCGGAATAGGGCAGTTTCCTAAGCACAAATATCGTCAGCGGATGGCAGTTGCCCTGGCACGCCTGGTAAATCTCCGTATGGTGCGTCCCTTTCACACGACAGTACGGCGCCAGCCGATTGCAGATGTGGTAGAGAGCGACGGTCGAAACATTGAAGTGCATGCCCGCTTGGGGCTGGTCAGCCAACCGAGTCTGGCCCATCACCGCCGACTGATTCTAGGGGAAATTGAAGGAGACGAACGCTTTTTAACCGGTGAAGTCGGCCAGCGGCAGTATAATCGCGAACTGGTCCGCAGCCGGATGGTCCTTTCACCTTTTGGCTGGGGAGAGCTCTGTTTTCGTGATTTTGAGGCAATTTTGTCAGGAGCGGTTTTGCTGAAACCGGACATGGGGCATCTGGAGACCTGGCCGGATGTGTTCATCGCCAATGAAACTTACATAGGATTCAGATGGGATGCGACCGATCTGAGGGCGCAGGCTGAAGGGGTACTCAAAGACGAACTTCGTCGCCGTCGTATTGCCGAAAACGCTTATAACTCGTATCATGATCAATTAGAAACGTTACATGAACGATTTGAAAGTATACTCCAGGAGATTCTCTCTGGAGAGGGATAAATAGCTATGAAACTTATTTCGATTCAGCAAATAAAGGATTCATTGCCGGAAGACAAAAACCGAGCTGATTCTGTCTGGACCCGATGGGTGCTGCGGCCGTTGTCAGTTCCGGTGGCCTGGTTTTGTCTTCGTCTTAGCATACGGGCCAACACCGTTAGTTATCTTTCGGCCCTTATTTGCATTGTAGGTGGCCTCTTGTTTGTCAGCTCAAATATGTGGTGGGCGCTGTTAGGTGCGGTGTTGTTTAACCTGTTTGCTCTGCTTGACTGTGCCGACGGTAATATGGCCAGGGTCACTAACACTACCGGCCCCTACGGCGGCTGGGCGGATGCATTGGGTGGTTATGTTGCCTATGTGGTGGTGCTGTTAAGCATCGGGTTTGCCGCCGGAGTGCATGAATCGGCCTTTTTCGGCTTGAATGTATCACCGCAGCTCTGGACGCTGATTGGTGGTATAGGTGCAGCAGCTAATATGCTGATGCGGCTGGCGTATCAGAGTTATAAGAATATCGCACCGGAGGGGCAGAGCGGAGCAAAAGAGTCTATCAGTTTTGAAAAAATGATCAGTGAAAACCTGGGGATAACCGGAATCCTGATGCCTACGGCCCTACTGGCGCTTCCCTTGGGGGCGCTTGGGTATCTGATTGCTCTGTATTCAGCCTTTTACACCGCCGGCTGTCTAGTAACTCTCATTAAACTGATATGGAAGGTGGAACATGCTTCGCGAGCGTAATGAAACCTATATGTTATTGTTTGCTCTTATCGATATGCTGGCAGCCTTCGGAGCTTTTTGGACAGCCTTTGCAGTCAGGTTCTTTGTTCAGGAATCTAACCTGCAGGAGTTCTATACTCTAAACCTTAACGATTATCTGTTTATAGCGCTTATTATTACTATTTCACAAGTGGTTGTGTTTTATTTTATAGATATGTACCGCCCCGGTAAAATTGGACTGATCAGCGATGAGTTTAATGGTATTTTTTTAGGGGTTGTTTTAACCATCTTCATGGCATTGGGCGTAATTTTCTTTCTGAAGACCCATCGTTACAGCCGACTGGTGCTGTTCTATTTTGGGGTGATCGACATCGTATTTGTCTCCATCGGGCGTTCGATAGCCCGTGCGATTATCCATAAGTTGCACTTAACCGGGCGCAGGATGCGTGAGCTGATTGTAATAGGTACTGGTAACAGTGCTCGCCAGGTGGAGTATGTGATCCACCAGAACTCGCTATACGGATATTCGGTGGTAGGTTTTATATCGATACCGAAGGAAAAGAAGCAGATTATTGATTCGGTTAAAATTTTGGGTTCGCTTTCAGAATTATCGAATATACTGAACAAACGAAAACCGTATCATGTAATTTTTGCTGTTGATGAGCCTTCTTCTATTGTGCTTGAAGAGGCAATGAGCAAGTGTAATTATGAAGGAATTCATATGCACGTGGTTCCCAGTTTCAGCGAACTCATAACAGCGAAAGGGCGTCTTGAAAACCTGGAGGGCCTTCCGCTCATTACAATTCGTGATATTCCTGCCCGCCGGGGGCTTAACCGCTTTGTAAAGCGTATATTCGACTCTTTTTTTTCCCTGGTCTTCATTCTGTTGTTCTCCCCTTTATATCTTCTCATTGCTCTTGCAATAAAACTGACTTCGAAGGGGCCGGTCTTTTTAAAACAGGAAAGGGTGGGACTGGACAACAAGAGCTTCAATCTGCTCAAGTTCCGAACTATGTACACCCAGCAGCCGGAACATTCCGATGTGATCTGGACTACCAAAAATGACCCCCGGGTTACACCGGTAGGCCGCATTCTCCGCAAACTGTCATTGGATGAAATCCCGCAGTTCTTCAATGTGCTGTTGGGAAATATGTCGGTGGTCGGCCCGCGGCCGGAGCGTCCCTACTGGGTTGAACAGTTCAAAGAGCGCTATACCGGATACATGCAGCGCCATGGTATGAAGGCGGGTATTACAGGGTGGGCGCAGATCAACGGCCTGCGTGGCGATACTTCTATCGAGGAGCGGGTCGCTGCCGATATTTATTACATTGAAAATTGGTCGTTCTTGATGGACCTAAAGATTATCCTGCTTACTCCATTTAAAAGTGTTATTGATAACAATGCGTACTAAAAGGTCAGACAGGATACATCTATTATTTCTGGTAACCCGTGGGGACTCGATCGGCGGGGCGCAGATACATGTGCGTGACATGGCTAAAGCCCTAACCCGTGACGGCTTCCGAGTAACGGTGTTAACTGGAGCAGCTGGTGATATGACCGAGCAGTTGGATCAGGATGGTATATCTTGGTTTCTCATACCAAATTTGGTACGTCCGATCAAACCGTGGCAGGACATTAAAGCCATTATTGCAACTGCTCAAACTATACGCCGATTGAAACCAGATCTTGTATCGACCCATACCGCTAAATCGGGTATGGTCGGACGGCTGGCGGCCTTTCTGGCAGGGGTCCCTTCAATTTTTACGGCCCATGGATGGCAATTTGCCGATGGTATACCTGCGGGCCAGGCTAAGGCCGTTCTTTTCATTGAAAAGCTGGTAGCGCCGCTTTGCCGCAGGGTTATCACCGTCAGCAGGTATGATTACGAACTGGCCCTGCGCAAAAAGGCGGTTTCTGCTAACAAGATGGTAACGATCCATAACGGTCTTCCCTGGCGGGAACCACCTGCTTCCGAAACAGCTGCCTTGAGGTCGGGTGATATCGGAGAGGGGCAGCGAGTTCGCTTGTTAATGGTGGCTCGTTTTCAGGAGCAAAAAGACCATGCTGCATTGTTGGAGGCGCTTGCCGGCATTCGAAGCTTTGACCAAAACCTTGAGTGGTCTCTTGAGTTGGTTGGCGACGGTCCTGGAATGTCCGCTGAGCAGGCACGAGCGCGGGAGCTATATATTGCCGACCGAGTTGAGTTTTCAGGACAGCAGCTTGATGTTCCAGAACGCATGGACCGGGCCGATATCTACTTGCTGATAAGTAATTGGGAGGGTTTTCCGCGTAGTATTATAGAGGCAATGCGTGCCGGACTGCCGGTAATTGCCAGTGACGTGGGGGGCTGCAATGAGTCCGTGCGTGATGGACAGACTGGATTTTTAGTGGATAAAGGGGATATTCCTGTGTTGCAGGAACGAATACAGAGTTTGATTGTTAACACTGCCCTGCGTGTTCAATTCGGAGAGGCTGGCCGCCGGTTGTATGAAGAACAATTTACTTTTCAGAATATGTACAAGAAAACTGTTGAACTCTACAGACAGGTTGTTAATAAGTGAGAAAACTGCTGCACACACTGTTTATCAAAAAGAGCGGGCATCAATTTATCGAGTTTTTTCGGTATTTTTTTGTATCACTTGTGTCTTTGTGCACCGATTTCACGCTTCTGTATGTACTTACCGCTTATGTTGATTTACACTATCTGATATCAACAGCCTTGGCATATACCGCTGGGCTCATAATAAATTATATGTTGAGTACTTCCTGGGTATTCGGAAAAAAACGCCTGAACAATCGTGCTGCCGAATTCTCAGTGTTTGCTGCTATTGGCGTAGTTGGCCTGGGCGTGAACGAGATACTGATGTGGGTATTCACCGGGGTGATTCTTATGCACTTTATGGTTTCCCGGATGATTTCAGCAGGAATAGGATATGTGTGGAAATATGCAGTTCGTAAATATCTCCTCTTCAGATAAACGGAACGATAGATTACTGCTATGGGTACTTATAGCATTTACCCTCTTTTTTCGGCTCTACATGCTGCAGATGATCAATGTTGGACCGGATGAGATCGATTACTGGTTCAGCGGAAAGCGTCTGGCTGGGCCGGGCAGTTATCCAGAACTGATGCACCGGACCATTCGCTGGGCTATCATATTACCTGTGGCCTTTTTTCAATGGCTGTTGGGCTCCCATGTGCTGGTGTATTACATTACCCCTATTCTCAACTCGATCATCCAGACTGTGCTGTTATATCGACTGGGTAAACGAATTTTTAACCAAAGTATCGCCTTCTATGCGGTGATTTTGTGTACTGCATGGCCGTATATGTGGCGTACCGGCAGCCAGATTCGTCCGGCTATCTTTTCAATTACCTATGTGTTGGTCGCTCTTTACTTTTTGTTTCTCTACCTGGATAGTACCAATAATTCGAAACAGGCCAGGTTCTACTTGCTTGCCTCGGCCGCCGCTCTTTTTATAGCCTATCAGAGTAAGATTACCAACCTTTATTTTGTGCCTGGTATACTGGTGGTGTTGTGGCTCCATCGGCGTAAATTGTCTGCACCACTGTTATTTGGCCTGACTCTATTCGGATTGTATGTGATTGAACATATGGCCTATTTTATCAGTGTTGGAGACCCTTTCGGTCGGCTTGGAATAATTGCCCGCAACCATCTTTCTTCCTCTTATGCAGAAGAACTCCCAAGCTCCTTTTTGGGCCTTTTTCAACGCTATACTGTGTTTCTCGAGTTTCCGTGGCACCTTTTGCTGCTTGCATTTGTTGCATCCACAGTTTTTCTGTTAATCAGAAAGCGGAAATGGATCTGCGAACTGACTATCCTGCATGCCGGCTTTTTCTTTTTTCTTACATTCATGGTAAAAAGTATAGATCCAGTTGTTCCGGTAGAGGCCTTTCTGGATAGGTACTTTATTGCAACCTTACCGACAATGTCGTTGGTAATTGTGTACGCGCTGTTTGAAGTTTTTCCATTAAGCTGGGTAGTCGCTGTTTCCCAAAGAAGAATGCTGGTCCTGGCTGCTGTATGTATCGCAGTAGTAGCGCTCATAGTTACGGCCCTTCCTCTGCCGGCGGGAGTAGAGCGGTTTTACACCCCGTTTTCAAAGTTACATGAGCACCCGATTCCTCGTGTGCTTCAGTTTGAGGAGGATATGGAAATGGCGCTTATGAAGGATTTGCCGATTGTAAGTGTAGATTCTGCAAAACCCCTTGATGCAGCGAACAGGATTTTTTATGACGATCCTCGGGAAGAAAGATACGCCCGGCCGATTAAGGTTCTGAAGCTGAATGAACACAATTTGTATTATTTAGACGGTGTTGGCGGCGCCCCGCAGAGACTCGACCTTCAGAACGGTTACACCCGGGTGCTTTATTGTGATCGATTTAATTTTTCAATGGATAGAATGCAACTGAACGAAATTTCAAAACTAGGTGAGGTGTATGAGTAAAGGAAAGGACAAAGAGCTCTCAATTGTGATCCCGGCCTACAACGAAGAGGGAGGGATTGTCGGAACAATCGAAGCTATTACCGGTGTTATGGAGCCCGCAGAGACATCGTATGAACTGGTGATTGTAAACGACGGTTCTTCCGATGCTACAGGCAAGGAGATTCAAAAGTACCTGTCTAATCACCCAGATGTGGCCGGCCGAATTTCACTGGTCGAGCATAAGCACAATCGCGGTTATGGGGCAAGCCTGAAAACCGGAATCAGAGCTGCAAAAAATGAAGCTATTTGTATTACAGATGCAGATGGAACCTATCCGAACCATCGGATTCCTGAGCTGTTCGGAATTTTCAATGAAAAAAACTATGATATGGTAGTTGGTAAGCGCAGCTTTAAGAAGCTTCCGACTCTTACCAAGCCGGCAAAGTGGTTTATTACCTCTCTCGCAAACTTCTTGGTTGAAGATAGAATTCCGGATATTAATTCGGGTTTGCGTATTTTCAGGCGTTCAATTGCAGTTGAATTCTTCCCCATCATTTGTGACGGGTTCAGTTTTACCACAACTATTACATTAGTTATGTTTTCAAACGGATATCAGGTGCACTATGAACCGATTGAGTACTTCAAGCGTAAGGGAAAGTCAAAGATTAAACCTTTCCGGGATACTATCAATTTTATTCAGCTTATCATTCGTACTGTTGCCTACTTCAATCCATTGAAAGTTTTTGTGCCGGTAAGCCTTTTATTATTTTTAGTAAGTATTGCCTTGTTTGTAATTGCTAGAATGGGCATACTTTTTGCTGAAACACCAAACGATACTATAACCATTCTTTTTGTGGGAGGTATCCAGATATTGGCTACTGGTATGCTGGCTGATATGATTGCCAAGAAAAAAAGTTGATACACCACGTGTGCTCAAAGATGTAAGTTTTTTGAAACGGCAAGGCAATTTCTTATTCTGAGGAGTAAATGCTCTATGAAATCCACAAACTATTCTCAAGTTGCTGCGTTTTACGACCAAAACAGGGGGCGCCGGCGTATTCATCCTGATGAACAGTTGCTCAAA
>CAZDFY010000128.1:0-8401 GCA_964504785.1 uncultured Sediminispirochaeta sp.
CTGCTTCATAAAGAGCCTGACTTTTATAAAGCTTCTAAGAATGAGTCCGGGCTGAATATTTTGATTTCAGGAAATCCGTCAAAGTCGGACGGGTTTTGGGTGATAAGCAGGCGGAGGTTGTACTCGTGCATCAGGGCGATGAGGTTGGCGTCGTGAATCGATTTTCCGGTTAGGTTGTGATTGCGAACGAGGGAGATGAGATCGCTATTGACGGGTTCAGTTTCTTCGAGGAAGAGCATCCGGCGTTTGAAGGTTTTGATATTGTGGATGGAGTCGGTGCTGGCGAGTCCGAGACCGTTTACCTCGACGGGGCGGGTGGCAACTACCAGATATTCACGAATGATCTGGCCGGTGATGCACAGGTGTACCCCGGCGGCCAGGGCTTCGGTGAAGAGCGTCCGGGCGGCGGAGTGCTGCGGACGTGAGCGGTCGGTGGCGGTGAGCAGAATGTTGGTGTCGACCAGGGCAAGTTCACCGCGCATCGGTGTAATAATCCTCGCGTTTCCAGGGATGCTGGTTTTTGGTTGAGACGGTGACGAGGTCGAGGCCTATGGCAGCTTCGTCTGCGGGAATTTTGCGAACCGCCTCGCTAATTATGGTTTTGAGTTCGCCCTGCATGGAGCGGTGGTGCATTTCGGCCAGTTTTTTGAGCCGCTGCAGTATTTCCGGATCGATGTCGCGAATGTGTATCGATTTCATACTGGTAGTATAATGCTACCATTGTCTACGCGTCAAGTGAACGCATCGAACCGTGTGTTGGTTGGCGTTGGCCCGCGCGGGCCACCACGCCGACCCACGGGTCCTCGGGCCTGCTACTGGCTGAGGGCCAAGGGCGGGCGGGGCGCGGAGCGGGCCGCCCGGGCGGCCGAGGCCGTCTACAGGATGTGGATTTTTTCCATAAATATATGATGAGATATATGCTACACTAGGCGCAGGAGAGGGGCAGCTATGGCTGGTTTGATTTTTTTTAAGACGGGCGATCTTGAGCTCGTGAGGAAATTTTATATTGAACGGCTGAAGGATATTGCGACGACCGAGCCTGAGCTAAATGAGCGGTTCAATATTTACCATTTCTGGGGAAAGATCCTGAGGGCAGGGAGCCCAACGGGAGGAATGATGTTTCAATGTGCCGCTGAGATCTCTTTTATAACAGCACCTATTCTACCCGCAAGGTAGTACGGGAGGCTGTAGAGGGTAAATGCTTTTCCTGAGCGTGTGTGTACTGTGTCAGTTCTCTCGGCTGCTGAGTAGAGGCGGAAAGCTGTTGTGAGCTCTGATGCATCCATAAACTCGTGAAGTGAGCGTAATGTGCCGGTTTTTCCAGCTTTAGTTTCGATTGGGTACAAGGATCCGGAGTAGGGATACACAAAATCGACCTCAGCACTCGAACCGCTTTTTTCACGTACCCAGAAGCGTGGTTTTTCAAGTGTGCTGGAGTTGTGGGCCAGGAGCTCTTGCCCGACGACCTGCTCAACGAGTCTTCCTTTGTAGAGAGAGTTTAGATCATCGATACCTATGTAATGACCTTGTACGCCGGCTGAATAATTCAACAAACCTATATCGATACACTGTAATCGTGGGGATTTCTTTTGGTTGGGGAGGGCGGGCATACCAGTAGTGGTGCTAGGATAGAGCAGGTAGAGGAACATAGCTCGCTCGAGTGTTCGCAATGCCTCGCCCATTTCCCTTGATCTGTAGCTGGAATTACCGAAGCCCTGAAACTTAATGCGACTGCCTGATTCGGGCGCCGCAGTTTCAATTACATGCCGTAGGGAGTGATAGCTGGAAGGGCTGCTCGAATATTTGGCCGCATCGTCGATATAGGAGGTGAGGAGCCCCTCATAGATTCTCTCAAGCCTTTTCACGTCCCTATAGTTGAGATAGTTCACGCATACCTCCGGCATCCCCCCAATCATGCTGTATTCATGAAAATACTTCATTAGTGTGGAATGTGCATAGGCAGGTACAGGAACATGCCGGTATGCTTCGAGGGGTTTACTGCTATCAATGTTGTCCAAATACTCCTCGAAATCAAGGGGAAACATATACAGGTACTCGACTCGACCAACCGGAAAGGATACCGAGTAGGTATCGATATAAACTTCGAGAAGGGATCCGGCACAGATTACCGGGAGTTCCGGGGCCTCCTCATAAAAAAATCGCAGGTATGCAATCGCCTCCGGGGAGTTTTGAATCTCATCGATGCACAGCAATGTGGATTCTTGATGAAGATCTGCGTCTTTTAGGAAAAAAATCCCCTCGAGAAGCTTTTGGAATGGAAGATTATCCGCGAAAATATCTCTGTCTTCATGTTTTTCGAGATTCAAATAGATGAACTGTGAGAAGTTTTGCGCAAATTTCCTAATGGCCGTAGTCTTTCCAACCTGCCGTGCCCCCCGCAGGATAAGCGGTTTTCGCTCTTCCCGGGCACACCATTCCGCCAGGTCTTTTTCGATTCTTCTTCTTAGCATAGTGAAAGTGTATCAGCCCGTAGCTTGATTGTAAAGTTTTACCTATAAAACAATACAACTGTTGTAATATTTTAGGGGTTATATATTACTTTGACGAACAGATGAAGTGCTTTTTGAGCACACTACTTCTCTGTCTAGGTATTTCTTTCATTTAGAAAGGTTCCACCGGTAAAATCAATTTTCAGGTTTCAGCTGACGTGCTATGCTAATGGTATGAGTAGTATTAAAAGAAGTGAGTTAATTGCGGTGGCCGGGGCGATAGTGGATTGGGCGGAGGACAAGAAGCTGAGCCGTCCGTTTCACGGTGCCGCGTCTCGGTTTGACGAGTTGTTTGAGGGAAATCTTTCAACTGAAGATCTGGATGGGTTGTATGCCCAGTGCGTGTTGAGCAGGGTGACCGCTTCGGCCAAGAATGTGCGCAAGTGTATCCGCCGGAGCCGGGAGCAGTATGTCGAGTCCTTTGCCGCACTTATGGAGAGGCTGCTGCAGCGGCCGTGGCAGATGGCGGTGTTCCGGGTTGTGGAGCTGCACGGCGACGGCCGTCAGACCATCAGCGTGCTGGAGCGGGATGGAATGGCCGGCGAGGCCGGGGAAGCCGGGCCGGAGGGATCAGCCGGCCCACAGAAACCGGCCGGGGCCGCTATGAAGCCTGGGGCAGCCGACGAGGCCGGGGAAGCTGGGAGGTCCAAGGCGGCTGCGCCGGGCGAGCGCGTGTTGGTCAGCCCGACGGTGGAGGCGCTCTACAAGCGTGGAGAGCGCCTGTTCGGCAGCTTGTTGATTGATGCGGGGGAAGAGCTGTACACCTACGGCGGAGTGTTTTTTTACCGGGCCTTTGATGATGAGGATTTCCGGCAGTTTGCCAGGGGTGCGGATGCTGCCCTGTACCGCAGCAAGGGGCTGGGGGCTGTTTTGTCGGCTTATCCGGCGGAGTTTATCGGGCTCTACGCCTTTGCTACTCAGCCGCGTTCTGAGTTGGGCGGAGAGGAGATGCGCTACTGTCAGAGCCGAGTCGGTTTGGAGGGCCGGTCGTTCGAAGAGCTGGCCGCGGGGCTTCAGGATTTGGACGTGGATCGGAAAGCCCCCTTTTTCCGGCTCAGTTTGAAGGATGCTGCCATGAGCGAGAGCGGCTTTTCGAGCAGTTTTGTGGCGGTGGGCGATGAGTCGCGGCAGGTGGTATGGCTGTACTCTTTACTGCGCAGCGGCTATGAGCATGGGCGCGCAGCCCTGCAGCCGCTGTTGGAGTTTCCCGAAGAACCGGAGGTGAACCTGAGCTCGGGTATGCTTTCGGCTATGGATTCACTGTTGGGTTTTACTATCGAGGCTGAGCGGATTGAAAAAGAGATGCTGCCGGAGGATTCTCCGGAGCAGGCCACCTTTATCGAAAGCGTGAACCGGGCTGCCGACCGCCTCTCGCAGGCAGTCAACGCCGGACGAAAGATAGACCAGCGCCTGATTGAGCAGCTTGCGGCTGAGGAGGGGATTGATCCAGCCGCGCTGGAGGAGCTGAGTTCCCAGCTAAGTGCGGAGGCAAGCTCTGGGCAGAGCTCAGGCCAGAGTTCGGAGCAGAGCTTAGGCCAGAGCTCGGAGCAAATACGGCAGGATTTTTTCGGTCTTAGTCAGGAGATGATGCGGCGCCTACTGTTGGGCGGCTGGGATGAGATTACCGATATAGTGGAGCTCAGGAAACCACAGCATGTAGGGCCTGAGGAGGCGCCGGTGTTGGCCTGCGCTGTTCAGTTGCTCCACATACTGGAGGCTGAAGGGCCGATAAAAGAGGTGTCGTCTTCCGGAAATCTTCCGAAGGATGTGGCCGACCGCTTTAGTCTGCAGCCGGACCGGGGAGAGGAGGGCGTGCCCCATCTGCAATTGGCGCGGATCCTGCTTGAGTTGTCCGGCATTATCGAGCATTCTGAAGGTGAGTTCCGGCTTCCTGGTCAGGGCGCAGAACCGTTTGACGGGCCGCATACTCGTGTGAGTAAACTGGATATGGGCGAGCTCTATTTTGAACTTCTGAAGAATTTTATAGGGGAGTTCAACTGGGAGTACCTGTATGAGTATAATGTGGTCGAAGTGCCCTTGGTACGGGGCGCTGTGGTGTTTCTGCTGCATGTACTGCGCAGCCTGCCGGTTATCACTGCGCGAAAGGTAAACCAGGTTTTTCTGCAGGCCTTTCCGGCGGTTGAACAGGATATTACGAACAGGCTGTCTGAACACTCGCAGGCCGAAACTCCGGGCTTTGAGGAGATTTCCCAGATTACCGAGGATGCGGTTTACAGCCAGTTTTTTATGCAGCTGCTGCTGATGTTCGGCCTGGCAACAACCGAAAAGCAGCAGCGGACCACCAGCGCGGCCACCCGCTGGCGGCTGACCCCTTTGTGTGAAAAAGTGTTCAACTGGAAGATTCCAGCTTTTTAGCACAAGACGGGGTATCGCGGTGAAGCGTTCGTCCATCTGTTTTTGCTGGGCTTCGAAGTGTACAGTTCCTCCGCCGGATAGCGGCTGGGGAACACGAGCGGGCGGGCGCGGAGCCCTCCGCCCAGTCGCCCAGTCGCCCCCCCCGGAACCTACGCCCGGGCGGGAGGTGGTGGGGGCAAAAGTTCGGGATTATTCAACGATGAGGGTGCGACGCACTATGGTTGCATCTGAAACAAAGGTCGGCGAAGGCATCATCCAATCCGGCCTGGGGCTTACCTCAAAACCTTTGATTTCCGGGAGAGAATAGCGGTGGTCTTCGAGGTATATTTCCAGGGGCGCTGGGGAGGCGAGGAGGATGTTGAGCTCGATGCCTTCGGCGGCGGTTGATCCGTAGATGCCTACGTTCAGTGCTGCAAGTGGAGATTCGGGTGCTGGGCCCTGGATTTTCCGGCCGGCGAGATCAGCACTGATTATCTGGCCCTCGGTGTTGATGAGCGCCAGCATGGTTGCAGCGTTGTCGGGAGAGTGGAGCCGTATGCGGATGTGCCGGCGGCCCTGCCGGTCGGTCGTGTCGGCCAGGGCAGTGGCCTGGGGCAGCTGCAGTTCCACGGCCGGGGCTGGGGCGGTGTAGGCGGGGATGGTGTCCGGCATAAAGCCTCCCCAGGGGCTGTACAGGCCTTCTTCATAGCCTTTGGTAAAAAACTGCCCTGTCCATTCATCGATCAGAGACGCCCGGCTGCCTCCGACATCCACAGATCCGCTCACCCAGTACTGTTCTTCTATATCAGCGTCCAATACATAGGCGACCATGTTCGGTTTGGGTCTTTCCGGGTTGAACTCGGCGCGCAGTGAAACTGTGGTTATGATGACGAGTGCGCCGGCTGCGAGGAGAGCCGGCAGGACCCAGCGCCTTCTGAGCCCGGCGTTTACACCTGCTATTACACTTGCTTCTTGAAACAGAGGCTGCAGGAGGGGGGCTATGAGAGCTGCGGCGAAGGCGGGGAACATGGCGATGAGCGGAAGCCCCATCAGCAGCTCGGCCCGGCCGCTGAAGATGCCGAGGAAATCTACAAAGGGCCAATAGATAAGCATGACCAGGAAGGCGCTGAGGCAGTACAGACAGATGCGGAGGGGTGCATGAAGCTTATCCTTGTAGAGCGTTGCGGTGAGCGCGGGCAGTGCGAACAGCAGCGTGAAGGAGAATATGTAACTGGATCCGGGCAGGAGAAAGGCCGATACCAGCCCGAGCAGCGCACACCAGAGGGCTGCGCCAAGGGCGAGTTCGATTGGCTTTCGTTTTATAAAGAGAGCGTAGCCGGCGGTGATAAGGGCAGCGGCTAAGAGAGCGAAGGCCAGTGAGTAGAGGGGCCGGTCATAGCTCACCCCGATCAGAAAGACCTGCAACCGTGGGTCGATTACTCGCAGAAGGTGCCAGAGCAGTCCTGAAACCGCGGTTGCGACGATGGTAAAGGGCAGCAACAGAGCGGAACCAAGCAGGACCCCGCGCAACTCTATGCGCTTCTGTCGGAATCCTATTGCCAGTAGTGCGGCTAAGCTTGCGGCGGCAATGACGGCGATAATCACCCCCACCCAGGCGGGGTAATGAACCACAAAGCGGGAGAGGAGGTTGAAATAGACTGCATTCCCCCGGGTGAGGTCCTGACCCAGGTCGAGGTTTCCAAAGTGCCGTGCCAGGGAGAGCATGGTGTTACCATGGTGGTACAGGCTGGCTGGGTCGAGGTTTTCGATGCTGTCGGCCATGGTGTGGTAGGCGGGTACATTATTCACATAGACCAGCCCGAGGCCTGTCTCGGCAACGGTGAGAAACTGGTCGAGGTCTGAACCGCCGGTACCGGTTGTCCAGATAAGATCGTTGACAAAGGAGTAGGCCACCGGGTTCGGCATGACCTGCAGGGCTTCATCGATGATCCACTGGTTCTCCTGGCCGGTGACATACAGGAGGGAGCTGCCGCCGGTTCCCATGGCTTCCAGATTGAGGGCCACCCGGACATCCTCTGCCCATCTGTGCTGTGTTGCAAAAGAGTTTGAACCTGACCTGGAGGTTTCCTCTCCGTCCTCAATTAAAAAGATGATGTCATTTTTCAGGGCCGGGCCGGCGGCGAGTGCGCGGGCGGTCTCCAGTACACTGACCGCAGCGGATCCGCAGTCGCCGGCGCCGGTGGTGGTATGGACGGTATCCAGATGGCCGCCCAGCAGTACCGCCCCCGTACTGTCGCTTCCGGGGAGGCGGGCGACCACACTGCGTGCTCGGGCTGCATTTGCGTGTCCGGCTTGCGAGCGGACGGATATGGTATCGGTAATTTCGACTTCAAGGCCGAGATCTTGCAGTTCTTCTAACTCTTTCTCTTTAAGATTGGCCCGGTTGGTTATCTCAGCAAGATCGTTCAGCTCGGCCGCGATGTAATCCCGGGCCGCTGCATAGCCTTGCGTACCCGGTACCCTTGGCCGGCGGGTGATAATTTCCAGATCTTTCATTGCGCGTTCAAGGGAAAAGGGGGGGAATGCGGAAAAGGTGGAGGCCCTGCTCTTTTGGGGTGCCTCCGGCGGATTGTGGAGCGGGTAGGTTGAAATAAATGCTCCGAGAATGAGTGCCGCAGCAATCAGTGCCATGGCGATGGTATTTTTCATTTCGAACTCCTTGTAGTTTGAATTAGTTCCGGCACAGGCTCTTGGGGGTGTACGGGTAATCGGTTTTTGCCTGATAGCAGGCTGCTCTTCGCGAGGTTGCTCTTTGCGAGGCAGCCGCTGCCGGCCTGCCCGCGCAAGGCGGGCAGGGGCGGGGTAAGTGTGTAGAGATTAGAAGCGGTAGCTGTAGCCCATGCGGCCCCAGAAGCCGTTCAGTTCACCGCTTTCGGCCAGGTCGGTGCGCAGAGGACCGGTGCCCCGGTAGCCGAAGCCAAGGGAGACGGCGCCGTGTCCGGCCAGCAGCAGTTTTGGTTCGATTCCGGCGGAGTAGACCGAGTGGTTCACACGGTCGAGGATTTCGTCGGTCCAGCGGACCTCTTCGCGGTAATCGCCGGTGTATCGGTACTGCAACAGTCCGGTTCCGGTTTCCAGGGGCAGGCCGATTTCCAGCCATTCGTTTACCTGCAGTTTGGGTTTGATCAGCAGGGCGCTGTAGCCGGATTCCATATGGTACTTGTGGCCGGCGGCATCCTCTTGTGCCCCGCTTACTTCAGACTGTGCATAGGTGGTGAAGCCCAGTTCCAGGTGGTCACCGAACTCGCGGGTGACCTCGGCGCCAATTCCGCCCATGGCGTCTCCGCCGGCGTTTCCTCCGCCGAGGACCACGGCGGCGTTCCATCTATACTCGTCGGCAGCGGCCATCCCGCCGGCAACAAGTAGCAGCATCAGTGAAAGGGTAATTAGTTTCTTCATTTCTGTTTCCTCCAGTGCAAAATGTTATGCACCGAATATGCCCTGCCGCCGGAGAGTCTACAATTGGACTTTCGTATGATATTGCAGGTTCATACGAAAGTATGAGGGGGCGGAGG
>CAZDFY010000129.1:0-8399 GCA_964504785.1 uncultured Sediminispirochaeta sp.
AACCAATTTTTCGTACCCGGATGTGCGATTCTGATGTACCATAGTACTATTCTACGGTGTGTTTTTTCTTCATACAATAAGAAAAAAGAAAATTCCGTTGCTTTTTAAGCCTATGTATACCTCTTGTAACGAGCTCTACTCAAAGCAAAAAATTATTGATAAGCTGTAGTTAATGTTCAAGAAAAAAGAACAAAAGACTAAAAAATTAAAGGCCAAACTGCAACTCATAATTTCGCTTGTACTATTTATTCAAATTATTATCATAAGCACCCTTTCAATATTCTTATTCCATCAGCAAATATCAAGAAGCGCCAAAGATGAATTAACCCAGGACCTTAAACAAACCCGTGCTTCGATAGAATCGCTGAAACGTGATTTATTCAACCGCATGTTTCTGTTGCGCTATACTATAGAAGAGATACCATTAGAAGAGCTTACCCGTGATACTCTTTATAAGAATATCCATACCCATTTTACCTCTATTGATACCGACCGAGTTGTACTATTAACGGGCAAAGGGGAATTAATATTTCAAATAGAAAAAAGAAAGGAAAAATTTGCTCCCATCGAACAGAGTCTTGACCTCTCACAATTCAATTTTGTCAAAAGCATGTATACCCTGGGTCTCTCCTCCCAAAGAAATCTCTTTCTTATTACGGGCACAAGGATATACCATCCTACGGGCGCACACTATTACCTGTTGTTTATTAACTCCCTTGATAAAGACTTTGCCAACTACCTTTACAAGCAAACAGGGATCAACTTTGTGTTATTCGTACAGAATAAACCTATTTGCTCGGTTGTTCCCGACTTTAATTTACCTGAAGGTTCTGAAAATTCTTTTACAGAAATAAAGGTCGGAGCAACACCTTACCGTATTCATACCGAACTACTCTCTTCAGAAGTACCCGGGGGGCTCAAACTCACGGTTCTCCGTTCAAGCCTTCAGGACAGCTTATACCTCCGTTGGCTGAATACTATTTTTATTGTGTCCTTCATAGTGACCCTCATAATCTCTTTAGCTTATATAGTGGGTGTAACCAATCGTATTCTTTCTCCCTTTTACGAACTCAATGCATGGCTGGCGGAGTATCTCAAAACAGGCAAATCGGAGGAATTAAAAATTACCCAGGAAGGGGAGATCGAATTTCTTACCCAAACCTTTTACTCGATGGTCCAAAAACTTATAAATGAAGAGCAAATAATTAGAAAGCAACTCCATGAGATCTCATTCCTCAATAAATACAATACTGAAATTATGGAAAATCTAAGAGCAGGAGTCCTTATTCTTGATACCGACCGAAAAATTGATTTTTTAAACGAATATCTTCGCTCTATTCTAAATATTCCTTCTGCCTCCAATATTATCGGTATGCATTATACGGAGTTTTTTATATCTTATTTTAATCCAGAAGGTGAATGGCCGGATTTTCCAAAACTTCAACTTGAGGGCAAACATTCATACCTGCTCAGCATTAAAGAAGGAAATAATATAGAAATAAAACTCTCCTTGAAACTATCTTATCTGGATGAAGACGACAGACAAAGCCGAATTCTCATTGTACTAGAAGACATTACCGATACACAAAGACTATGGAATAAGATCCTTATTACCGAAAAACTCTCTTCCATGGGCTTGTTGTCCGCCGGAATGGCCCATGAAATTAACAATCCCCTCGGCTCTATTCAATCACACATCAATTATCTTAAAGCTGTAGAAACTGAGAATGAAAAAAAAGATTCAATTTCATGGCTTGAGACTGAAACGAAGCGAATTGAAGGAATTGTAAAACGGGTACTAGCTTTTTCACATAACTCAAGTTCCAACTCTTCCACCGCGAATCTTCATAATGTAATTGAGGATGTTCTGGAAGTGAGCAAATACAATTTGAAGGGAAAGGATATTCAAATTGAAAAAAACTTTAATGCATCTTTCCCCACAGCTCTTATTCGCCCTGATGAAGCAAAGCAGATGTTTCTTAACCTTTTTCTAAATGCCTCTCAGGCGATAAAAGCAACAGGACGCATCTGCTTTACCACGGAGAACAACGATGGTTATATATACACCTATATTAGTGATACCGGTTATGGAATTGAGGAAAACCATCTCAAAAATATATTCAACCCCTTTTTTACTACAAAATCGAGCACCGAAGCCAATGGGCTAGGACTTTCAATAGTCTACAGTATACTTCGTAAATCCGGAGGAGATATCCACATAAATAGTACAATCCAAAAGGGTACCGAAGTAGAAATATCCATTCCTGTCAGCAAAGGAGAAGATACACTGCATGAACATTCTGATTATTGATGACGAGGTAGGCCTCCGCCGGGGACTGGCGAAAAGACTTCAAGTTGAAGGATATGAGGTACATGAAGCTTCAAATTCAAAGGAGGCCCTAAAGTTAATCAGTCAAAGGAAAATCAATATAATTTTACTGGATTTACGTCTTGCCGATGAAGATGGTCACACACTCCTGTATGATCTAAAGAAAGAAGAACCGGATATTTCTATTATCATTATTACAGGATACGGAACAATTCAGAGCGCAGTTACCTGTATGAAGGCGGGGGCGTCCAATTATTTGACAAAGCCTATAGACCAGGATATGCTGCTCACTTCAATCTCCCGGGAGATTCAGACTATCAATCTGCAATCTGAAAATGCAGGGCTTAAGCAGAGTCTGGATGATTTTGTAGAAAGGGAGAAAATCGTCACCTCTGCAAAAAAACTGCCTTCACAGGTTGATGAGATCATACAAAAGGTAAAAAGCCTGAATGTTAATATTCTTATATCAGGAGAGACCGGGACCGGAAAAGAAGTTACCGCTAAAAGAATTCATTTTTCTGGAGAATACAGGGATAAACCCTTTATAAGCATAAATTGCTCCGCCTTGAACGATAATCTTATCGAAAGCGAGTTGTTCGGTCATGAAAAGGGCGCCTTTACCGGAGCTCACACACGTAAGCTCGGCCGTTTTGAAATTGCCGGTAACGGTTCTCTTTTTCTGGATGAAATTGGAGACATGTCCCTTACTATGCAGAGTAAACTTCTCAGGGTATTGGAGGAACGTACCTTTGAACGCGTGGGGGGAACACAAAAAATTCAAACCAACTGTAGAATAATCGCCGCTACCAACAAGGATTTAAAAAAGGAAGTTGAAGAAAAACGCTTTAGAGGTGACCTTTATTACCGCCTTAATGTAGTTCAGATAGACCTGCCGCCTTTACGTACACGTACCGACGAAATTCCCTATCTGGTAGATCATTTTATTGAGGAGGCGAACCAAGAATATAACAAGCATATTAAAACTATTTCTCGCACCCTCCTCAATCGAATTCTGGCGTATCCCTGGCCGGGAAACATTCGGCAGCTTAAAAATATAATTACCAACGCCGTTTTGCTTTCTGATGGAGATACCTTCCACTCATTAAATATTCCTGATTTTGAAAACAAATGTGAAGAAACTGAATCAGTTTCCTCCTTCATCGACTTGAAAAATTATGTCGATCAACATACGGAAAAAGTAGAAAAAGAGTTGTTAAGCAGAGTACTGCACGAAGAAAACAACAATATCAGCAGTGCTGCTTCACGTTTAGGTATAGCAAGAAAGACTTTATATAAGAAGATTGAGAGTTACGGTTTATGAAACAGTATGTAGTAATCGGTATTATTTGTGTTCTTTTGATCTTATCCGTGTTCTTTTTTCTGCGGCCGCCGGATAAAATCGAGGATAAACTTGAAATTTTCAGCTGGTGGACCGCAATCGGAGAAGGGGAAGCTCTTGATGAGTTGTATCGGATCTATCACCGCCGGCATCCGAAGGTTGAAATAATAAATGCCACGGTAGTGGGAGGAATGGGGGCCAAAGCCCGATCGGTATTAGAAACACGTATGATTGGTGGTAACCCTCCTGATGCCTTTCAGGTACTGGCAGGCCCCAGTCTAATGAGTCTCTGGATAAAACCAGGCTACCTGGAAGACCTCTCTTTTTTATACGAACAGAACAATCTTCTTGACCAATTTCCAGAAGAACTAATGGAAAAACTGCGATATAAGGGGGGAATTTACGCGATGCCGGTAAATATTCACCGGGAAAATGTTATGTGGTATAATACATCCATTTTTAAGCGTTTTGAAATATCTCCTCCCCATTCAATGGAGGAGCTCTTTACAGTGCTTGAAACCTTAGCTGCCCGAGGAATAACACCCTTAGCAGTTGGTGATAAGAATCACTGGCCGGCGCTGCATTTGTTTGAATCTATATTAGTTTCAAATTTAGCGGCAAAACAGTATCAGGGTCTGTGGAACGGAGATACCCCCTGGAATACATATGCTGTTCATCAATCACTAAGACAATTCAGGGATATATTTCAATATGTAAACTCAGACCATGCCGCTCTGACCTGGGATGAAGCTGTTCAGTACATGATTGACGGAAAGTGCGCTATTACAGTAATGGGGGATTTTGCTGAAGGGTATCTAAAGGCAAAAGGTCTGAGACCGGATAAAGAGTTCGGATTCTTACCATTTCCCGGTTCGGAAGATGTGTTTGTCATGAATTCCGATACTTTTGCGATTCCAAAAGGTGCGATCCACCGGGATAATGCAATAAAATGGGTGGAATTAGTCGGCTCTAAAGAGGGACAGGACGCATTTAATCCGAAAAAAGGCTCAATTCCAGCTCGTAAAGATAGAAGAAACAATATTGAAGCCTATGATTCGTATCAACAAAGTTCAATAAGGGCATTCAGGGATAAAAAAATGGTAGGAAGTGTTACCCACGGAACAGTCGCCCCCGATACCTGGAGAAACGAGTTGTATCGGATCATTGATTCTTTTATAGCTGATAAGGACATCCAACATGCAATAGAAAGGCTTGAGTCCCTACAGCAGGAGTTTGTAAAATAATTCCCACTCTGTAACGGCGGGGTAACAGTGTTACCCCCGCGAAACAGTATAGTCAAGCCGAAATAACAACATCTCTTCTTCCTAGGGAGTCTTCTTAAGGCACCACATTTTATTATAACAGAACTAATTATATTCATAGAAATAACTTAATTACTAAATATCTATTAGTATTTTTCATTCTATTTTAACTTGGCATGAATCATGCATCTTCAATAGGGTATAATATTCAAGGAGGTAGTAGTAATGAGAAAACTACTTGTGATTATGGTCATGCTGGCCGTGGTATTTTCTGCGCCGGTATTTGCCGGCGGACAAAAAGAGGAAGCTGAAGGTGATGGACAGGAAATGGCCAAGGCAATCGAGGTACTTCACTGGTGGACATCCGGCGGTGAAGCGGCGGCACTGAATGTACTAAAAGAAAAGGTAGAAGCTGAAGGTATAAAGTGGGTTGATACACCAGTTGCCGGAGGAAGCGGCGTTCAGGCAATGACTGTACTGCGCTCAAGAGTAACCGCGGGAAATCCGCCGGCAGCAGTTCAAATGCTTGGATACGACATCCTTGACTGGGCCGAATTAGGCGTAGTAGCCAACCTAAACGAACTGGCTGAAGAAGAGAATTGGGATGCAGTAATTCCCGACGCAATCAAAAAGTTCTCTAAGTACGACGGCAAGTGGATTGCAGCTCCGGTAAATGTACACTCCGAAAACTGGGTATGGGCCAATCAGAAAATCTGTGACGATCTCGGAATCGAACTGCCTATCACCTCATGGGATGATTATGTTGACGCCCTACAGAAAGTAAAAGATTCCGGTAAAGTCGCTCTTGCCCACGGTGGACAGCCCTGGCAGACTGGAACTATCTTCGAATCGGTAGTACTGGGAGTAGGCGGACCTGATTTTTACGAAAAAACAATGAACGTTCCGATGGACCAGGAAGCACTGAAATCCGATAAAATGCTGGAAGCCTTCAAGCGCATGGAAACACTTCGAGGTTTTGTAGATGAGAACTTTAGCGGTCGTGACTGGAACCTTGCCTCTGCAATGGTAATCAAGGGGCAGGCAGCCTTTCAGATGATGGGAGACTTTGCGAAGGGCGAGTTCCTGCGGGCCGACATGGTACCGGGTGAGGATTTCTTTGGGTTCCGTACCCCTGGAACAAAGGGCTCGGTAACTTTTAATGCAGACCAATTTGTAATGTTTGAAAAAGAATCCCAGGCAAAGAAAAATGCCCAAAAGGTTCTGGCCAAAAACGTAATGGACCCCGAATTTCAGGTGTCCTTTAACGTAGTAAAGGGCTCAGTACCTGCACGGACCGACGTACCCGATGATGAGTTTACTATTATCGGCAAAGAGGCAATGAAAGACCTGGCCGAAGCGAATGACAACGGAACCCTCTTCGGTTCCCTGGCCCACGGTCATGGCGGTCCCTCCGCAATAAAAGAAGCGGTATTTGATGTAGTAAGTGCTCATTTTAATGGACAGTACACTGCCGAAGAAGCTGTTGAAGAGTTGGCTAAAGCAGTAGCAGCAGCAGCCGAATAAACTCTTTAGTATAATAATTGGTTACAAGAGCGGGTCTATTTCGGCCCGCTCTTGTACAACTTCACTGTTACGGGAGTATAAATATCATGATAATTAAGAACAAATGGCGTATAGCTCAGGATGATCTTGTCGCCAGATTGGTTTTATTCCCAACTGTACTGTTATCCGCGGTATGTGTATACGGCTTTATAATTTACACAATCTACATATCCTTTACAGGCTCTACTATTATGCCTATTTATGAATGGGTGGGTTTTGAAAATTATGAAAAACTATGGCAATTACGACATTGGCATATTGCTGTTAAAAATATGGCAATTTTTGGAGTACTTTATATTGGAATTAGTTCAATCCTGGGCCTAATGCTCGCAATTTTGATTGATTTGAACAAATTAGGTGAGATCATTTTTCGCCCTGTTTTTCTCTATCCAATGGCAATTTCCTTTATTGTTACCGGTACCGCATGGAAGTGGTTTTTAGATCCAGGAATAGGACTTGAACATATTATGCATTTGTGGGGGTTTGCCAATTTCCAATTCGACTGGATTAAAAATAGTGATTTTGCAATCTATACAGTTGTAATTGCTGCAATCTGGCAAGTTACCGGGTTTGTAATGGTAATTTTTCTTGCCGGACTACGGGCGATTAACCACACAACAATAGAATCGGGGGTAGTCGATGGAGCATCGACCTTTCAACTCTATACCCGTGTTATCATACCCCAGTTAGGCCCCTCATTTTTGTCTGCCTTTGTAATTCTGGGACATATGGCCATAAAATCTTATGACCTGGTTGTCGCTTTAACTAACGGAGGGCCGGGACAAGCAACAGCTCTCCCATCTACATTTATGTACTCATATACCTTTACACGAAGCAGAATGGGTATAGGGGCGAGCGCGGCGGTAATGATGCTCATCGCAATCATGCTGATCATTGTTCCCTACATCAGGAAACAGCTGGAGGAGAATTAAGTATGACAATTAGTGAAACAACCCGGTCAAAGAGATTTTCCAAATTCATAATAGTAACAATCCTATCTTTATTTGCAATTTATTTTTTAGTACCCTTTTATGTCATGCTGGTAAACTCTCTAAAACCACTATCGGAAATTCAGGGTGGCAATATGCTGGCCCTTCCGAGGGATATGTCTTTTGATTACTGGATAAAGGCCTGGAAAACCGCCCAGGTGGGCGTAAATGCAACTGGATTACGTCCCTACTTTTTTAATTCAGTTAAAATTGTTATACCGGCGGTCCTTTTATCAACCCTATTCGGTTCTTTCAGTGGCTTTGTTCTCTCAAAATGGCGTTTTAAAGGTGATAATCTCATATTCGGTCTGATATTATTTGGTTGTTTTATTCCATTTCAGATAGTCTTAATTCCAATGGCGCGAGTATTGGGAAGCCTCGGTATTGCCGGAACAACTAGTGGGCTGGTACTTGTTCACATAGCTTACGGTGTCGGGTTTACCACACTTTTTTTTCGTAATACCTATGCAAGTCTGCCCGATGAAATTGTACAGTCGGCCCAGGTTGATGGCGCAAAGTTTATGAAGATTTTTACCAGCATCATTTTACCTACTTCCGCGCCGGTAATCGCGGTAACCATTATCTGGCAGACAACCAATATCTGGAATGACTTTCTTTTCGGAGTATCCTTCGGTGATGCTCGGTCACAACCAATGACGGTGGCCTTAAACAATTTGGTCCAATCCTCTACTGGAGTAAAAGAGTACAATGTGCACTTCGCGGGAGCGATAATGGCGGCAATTCCTACCCTTATAATTTATATTGCCTCCGGACGCTACTTTGTACGAGGACTAATGTCTGGCTCTGTAAAAGGATAACTGTGAAGGGTTGCATACTCGATAAATCACTAATACGGTTTCCCTCTTATTGATAGATTTTCCTTTTTTTGTCACACTTGTCTATTAGCACCAGCAATT
>CAZDFY010000130.1:0-2401 GCA_964504785.1 uncultured Sediminispirochaeta sp.
GGATGCCGCCGAAACAGGCTATCCCGGTACTTATGTTCACGTTAGGGAGACTACAATTGGACCAAAACGAACCTATTTCCGGTCAAAATTTCGCCCAGAAACTACACGATTCATGCGTGTCTCATTAGCTAGTAGTATAGCACATAGGGGGTGAGAATTCTAAATTTATTTTGAAATAATTTCTTGTCTAATAAGGAAAAAGAGCACATTAGTTGTATTATAGTAAATACCTCTATCTTATCTCAAATACCAAACCTGTACATAATCTCGCACTAAACTTGAAGTCGGTATCCATGGCGGGTTCAATACTCACGTAGTAGGTTTTTCCTTGCTTCGTTTTGTTGTGATAAGTACCTATCAGGCCGTAGAAAAAGTTAGTTTCGCGTTCAGGTGAGAACAAACGGGTCTCTTCTGTAGCCTGGGATATATCCTGAATTGTGTATCTATAATTTCTAAAGGCTGCGTAGGGGCCGAGACGAATTCCTGCAGAATCACCGGTGGTGAAATTCCGAAACACGTTTAAGCGGATATAATATCCCTGCCCCTCTTTTTGCTGATTTGCGTCCTCGTAGTAGTTGCTTTCGATAAATGAGTAACCGTAATTGCCTGTAAGCTCTGCCGAAACAGGTGAGAAATCCTCTTGCTTTGCCAGCATTACTCCGTAGCGCAGACCTATGTTGGTTTCCCGGGAGTCCTTCCCTTCAACTTCATCGTAGGCTACGGAGAACTTCATACCTACATCGAGGATACCGCCAATGGAATAGCCAAGCTGCCCGCCCACATTGCCGAGGATGTTATCTATATTGAAAGTCGAATGGGCATCGAACATTGCTCCATTTAACCCGTTTTTCGTATAACTGCTCTGGGCGCTTACTATGCCGATCGAGAGGAGAAAAAAAACGACACAGATAACTATAAAATACTTTTGTTTCATTCTACCTATCCCTTTCTGTAATCATATCCCGCTTTCATTCGATTTACAATCATAAATTGTTGCTGTTTTTTGGACCATCCGTGCTATAATCGGCCTATAAAAGGAGCAGAGATGAAAGGTATTATTCTTTCTGGTGGTACTGGGACCCGCCTATTTCCAATTACCCAAATAGTGTGTAAGCAGCTGCTGCCGGTCTACGATAAGCCGATGATCTATTACCCCTTATCTACTTTGATGCTGGCCGGTATCCGCGAGATACTGATTATCTCAACCCCCGAGGACCTGCCGCGTTTTAAACAGCTCTTCGGCAACGGACACCAGCTTGGCCTTGATTTCAGTTATGTTGAACAGCCCGAGCCGGCCGGAATTGCCCAGGCGTTTATTCTGGGGGAAGAGTTTATCGGCGGAGAACCGGTGGCCTTGATTTTGGGAGACAACATCTTTTACGGCCACTCCCTGCCTGAGCGCTTGCAAAGGGCGGCCCGCACCACCGAGGGAGCAACGGTATTCGGGTATTACGTGAAGGACCCCCAGCGGTACGGGGTAGTCGACTTTGACGGGGAGGGGAGAGTTCTTTCGATTGAAGAAAAACCTCAGGAGCCTAAATCGCACTATGCGGTGGCGGGGCTCTATTTTTACGACCATCGGGTATGCTCCTTTGCCCGAAACCTCAAGCCCTCAGAACGGGGTGAACTGGAGATAACCGATCTAAATAATAAATACCTGGAGGCCGATAATCTGAGGGTGGAGTTGCTGGGTCGTGGTTTTGCCTGGCTCGATACGGGGACCCATAATTCACTGGTTGAGGCAACCCAGTATATCCAAACCATCGAAGAGCGGCAGGGTTTGAAAATATCCTGCATTGAAGAGATTGCCTATAAGATGGGGTATATTGGAAAGGGGGACCTGGAAAAACTTGCCGGGCCGCTGATGAAATCGGGCTACGGTGAGTATCTTATGAATATTATTCAGGAGGGGTAAGATGCCCTTTTCATTTATCGATTATGAACTCTCCGGTTTAGTGCTGGTTGAACAAAAAACCTTTGACGATTCCCGGGGCTATTTTAAGGAGACCTACCAGTACGATGCCTTTGCCGAACACGGTATTCAGGATCGCTTTGTCCAGGACAATTTGTCAGTCTCCGCCCGGGATGTGCTGCGGGGTCTCCATTTTCAACTGCCCCCGAAGGCCCAGGCAAAGCTGGTAAGTGTTATAAAGGGCACTGTGTTGGATGTCGTTGTTGATCTGCGCAGGGGCTCTTCCACTTACCGTAAATGGGCGGCTATAGAGCTTTCGGCAGAAAAGCATCAAGCCCTGTACATCCCCGCCGGATTTGCCCACGGTTTTTTGGCTTTGGAAAATGACACGTATGTATCCTACAAGGCTTCCGCCCCCTACAGCCCGGAGCATGAGAGGGGTATTCGCTGGAACGATCCTGATATAGGGATTGTGTGGCCGATTGCCTC
>CAZDFY010000130.1:2501-8350 GCA_964504785.1 uncultured Sediminispirochaeta sp.
TCAATCAACTGCGGCGGCATGTGCAGGTATGCTGAGGTACGGCGTTTTTGTTCGATGTCGGCGTATACCCGCTGCAGCTGTTCTACGGTGATACCGGCAGCTTCAGCAACCTCGTCATCTGGGATGTTGTGGTTTTTCCCGTATAAACAGAGGTCCATTTTGTCGTAGGGCAGGCTGAAGTAGAACTCTTCCTGGGATTGGGGCAGAGAGTAGGTATCTGTTGTAGGCGGGCGCGAACGGATTTCCTCAGGAACGCCCAAATATTCGGCTAATTGATACACTTGGCTCTTATACAAGTGGGCTATCGGTTTTATGTCCGCCGCCCCGTCGCCGAGTTTAACGAAAAAACCCTGGTCGTATTCCAGCCGATTTGGAGTGCCGGCGACTGCAAAGTTTAGCCGGTCGGCATGGTAATACTCGAGCATCTTGCGTACCCGCTGCTTAAAGTTTGTAGCCGCCACTATTTCAAGGTAGGCTTTTAAGTTTACCCGCTTTTTATACTCCTTGCCTTCCGGATCAAGGGCTACCAGAGAAAAAAGTCGGAGGGAACCTTCAGCAAGGACGCTCGGAAGTACTATTTTTGCCTTCCAGCCGGGTCCGTACTGGGGGATTACTTTTTTATAGGCCTCTTCCTGTTTTTGATAACACCCCAAGGCCTCAAGTACGGGAGAGATATCTTGAAAGTGGGTCTCAATACCAAAATGCTCTGCAACGAGTCCGCTTAGGTCGCCGGTGTCTTCCGAAGAGTGGCGCTCGGGCATCTGTAGGCCAAATACCTTCTCCGGGCCTAGGGCCTCTACGCACAAAGCGGCGACGGTGCTGCTGTCGATACCGCCGGAGAGGGCGACTACCACCCCTCGGCGCTTCAGGCGTTCGCTTACTATTTCGCGAATAGAAGCGGTACTATGGGCAAGCTCTTTGGCAGGGTCCAGTTTTAAAGATACGTGGCTGTACTTTGTTGTCATTACTCAGCTGCTCAATTTCCGTGTGATAAAGGCTTCTACCTGATTTATTGAATCGAGATTTTCCGGTATAAGCTCATCGTCTTCTATTGTGATGGTGTAGGTATCCTCAAGATATTCAATCAGCTCTAAAATACCTGTTGAATCGATGATTCCCTTTTCAAGGAAGGAATCGTCGTCGTTGAACTGAATTCCCTCGTCACTAAACAAAAAGTTTGTGATGAGAAACTCCTTCAATTTTGTTTTTACATTGCCCTGTTTTACATCGGTATCAGCCATTTTTGCCTCCTGTGGCTGCATAGATTTGTGTGCTCTTTACTTCGCTCTTTATAATTCCAAACTTCTTTAGCGTGCTTTCGAGTACCATTTCAAAAATCGCAGGTAGGGTCAGCAGTATGATTTTTAGATCCAACCCCAGGGAGATCTTCCGGGAGTAGGCAATATCGAGACTAATCATCTGGTGGAAGGTCAGCTTGTTTTTTCCACTTACCTGCCATAGGCCGGTGATACCGGGCATGATGTCGAATCGCTGGGCGTGCCACTGCAGGTAGGCCTCCGCTTCGTAGGGGATGCAGGGACGCGGGCCGACCAGGGTCATTTCGCCGCGGAGGACGTTCCACAGCTGGGGGAGTTCATCTATGCAGGCCTTGCGCAGCACCCGGCCGCCCCAGATGATGCGTGGGTCGCGGTCGTCGAGTTTTTCCATGGGGATATCACTGCGGGTAATGAACTCGGAGGCGTGGTTGGAGTGAAAATGCTCGTCATTTTCAGTTTTCATGGTCCTGAACTTTAAAAAGGTGAAGTTGCGTCCCTTGTAGCCAACCCGCTCCTGCCTGTAGAGGATCGGTCCCTTTGAAATAAGCCTTATGTGCAGCGCCACCGCCGCAAATAGGGGCGAGAGTACAAGCAGCCCGACTGAAGAGCCGAAGATATCCAAACTGCGCTTCCATGCGGGGATTTCCCGGCCTAAAAACTGCTTGAGTTTTTCATGGATGCACAGCTCGTTCTCACGGTAGATGTTTTTTGAGACACTGCCCTCCTCCGCATTTCCGTCGCCATGACCGCCGGTGCTGTCCCGATCGGGGTAGGAGAGTATGTCGAAGCGTGGTGCCGGATGGCGGCCGTTTTTGGGGTGGGAGGCGATGTTGTGGCTTATTTTTTGGGCGAAGAGCCGCGCGCCTTCGGTGTCGGTGGCGGTAAGGACTACACAGACGGTCTCGGCATCGTACCAACCGAGGTGGTCGATAAAGCGGGTGCTGTTTTTGAGCAGGTTTACAAAGCGGGAGTTCTCCGATTCTGATTCGTTGAGCTTGAAGAGTACCACTGAAAAATTACCGCCCTCACGATCGGCCCTGCTTCGCTCATACTGGAGCACCTGTTCGATGAGAACGGGGGAATAGATCCCGTATTTTCCCTCTTTATCCTTTGCAGCGATAAAGGAGGGTTTCCAAAGTGAGTTTAATTTAACTTTTCGCATATAATTGCCTCCCCATACATGCGGTAGAAAATGGCTACACCACAATGCCCTTTGCAGCGGCCTTCGGCAGCATCCCTCTTGATGCATAGCTGCCGTATTTGTTTATGTACAGCCTCCGTTGCTTGGTAAAATGGTGTATTTTTTATCGAACTGAATACCCACTCCCTCCTTTGCACTGCGAACAACTTGACCACTTACTTCGATGCGGACCGAATTGTCCAGCTCGAAAAACTCCTGCAGCTTGTTTATGGAGAGATACAATTCAATAAATACCTTTTGCCCAATTTCAAGCTCAGAATCTACTGTAATAAAGGTGCCGCGAGATGAGACATCCTTTGTATATGCCTGCAGCCCCTGTAAGCGCTTCTCTTGATCAATCACGCTCACCTTTGCCGGGACTGATAGACAGTATCTCTCCATACCACGTTTTTCTTCCATTACCATTTTCCTGTTTAAGTATCACCCCGAAAACGGAAACAGTATATCGTAAAGAATGATGATTTTTCGTTGATCCATAGGTAGTAGAAAAGTAGTCCAAAAGGTCTAGTTTCGGACCTCATCATTACACACAGTACTAATACTTTTATAAATTCTTTGCCGCCCACAGCGCCGCCTGCAGGCGGTTGGATACCTGGATTTTTTTGAAGATGTTGTACATGTGGGTTTTTACGGTGTTTATGCTGATGCAGAGCTTATCGCTGATTTCCTCGTTGTTGGTGCCGATGCTGACCAGGGAGAGAATCTGCTGCTCCCGCTCGGTAAGTTCTATTTGCGGGCGGTGATGCCTGGGTCCGTCGGTTACCGTTTTCATCACATAGCTTAAAAGGATTTGGCGGCTGATCCATACCTCCCCCTGAAAGAGGGCTTTGATCCCCTTGAGAAAGATCTCCATTGTATCATCAACATAAAAAAAGCCCCTTACCTGTTTTGTAAGCGCCTTTGCTTCCGCTTCTGAGTAAGTCTCCAGATTGTAAAGAGCTATAAGCTGGGTTGAGATAAAGGGGTTTGCTGATATTTCGTTCAACACTTCTTCAATACTTTTTCCATGACAATCAAAGAGAAAAAGCATTGAGTAGCCGCTGCTTATTGAGAGTGTGAGGTCGTTACGGTTTTGGCCGGAAAAAAGCTCCCCCGACTGGGGAAAGATACTGCACTGTATGCCGAGTTGTCGTTCTATTGAATAGATAAGCATTTGGTTGCTGAGATTTTCGGCCCCGATGAGTAGTATCTGCTTTCTATCAGATTCTTCCATATTCCAAATAGTTAATCCTGGATGCACAGTCGGCTTGAACTATCACCCTTGTGGATTAGTACTCTCCCTCTTTGCTTGTTTCTTTTTTTGTTTTTTTAGTAGTAGTATAGTACCCCTCTACTACTCTAAGTATAACACCTTTCCCCTCTTTTCAACGTTTTTCTACGAAGAAATCATGTTTTCTTAAAATTTTTATTCTTAGGAATTCATTATATTATAAATAGTTATAATACCTCCAAGATCTTGTTTAGCGACCCTTTGCTCCTTTTCTCCATTGTCTTGAACAGGTTCCACCCCGCCCCACTGTATTCGCTCCTCGTCACAGCAGCGGTGGATTTGCCATAGGGAAAAAATGTATGTAGTATTGAGGTAAGGAGTGAGGTATGTTTCCAGTGAAAAAACGCCCCAATGTTATTCCTATTGAAAAAGAGATTGACGCCCGCTATCTGGAATCGGTTCTGCAGGACCGAGAGATTCCCTACACCCTGGTTTCCTACCACGACTCCGCCTATGCCGGCCTGTTTCAGATGGAACATGGCTGGGGCCACGTGGAGGTCCCCCTGGAACGCGTGGGGGAGGTGGAGGAGCTGTACCGTGAGGTGGTAGATGCCGGCCCGGAGGGCCCACAGGAGGGCCCGGTGTAGGGAGCGCCCCCAGGAGGGGACCGAAGAGTTTTTGATTTTTATTTCACAATGTAAGGAGGCCGCAGTGATTACTCCAATTTTTTGGCTTGCCCCGGCGACTGCACTGATTGCGCTGGGGACGGCATATTACTTTTACCGACAGACTATGAAAGAGAGCGAGGGCACCGACAGGATGAGGGAGATTGCCCAGGCGGTCCGTGAGGGTGCGATGGCCTACATCCGGCAGCAGTACCGGGTGGTGGCCTACTTTTTTGCCGGGATGGTGGTGCTGTTTGTCTTTTTGTCCTACGTGCTGCATGTGCAGAACCCCTGGGTTCCCTTTGCCTTTTTAACCGGGGGCTTTTTTTCGGCCCTGTCGGGGTACTTGGGCATGAGGATGGCCTCCCTGGCCTCAGCCCGCACTACCAACGCCGCCCGCACGTCCCTGAACAGGGGGCTGCAGATTGCCTTTCGCAGCGGGGCTGTGATGGGCTTGGTGGTAGTTGGTCTGGGGCTGCTTGATATTTCGATTTGGTTTGTGGTGCTGCGGCGGGTGTATGCGGACAACCTGATTGTCATTACTACCACCATGCTCACCTTTGAGATGGGCGCCTCGGCCTATGCCCTCTTTGCCCGGGTGGGCGGGGGTATTTACACCAAGGCGGCGGATGTGGGGGCCGACCTGGTGGGAAAGGTGGAGGCGGGGATTCCCGAGGACGACCCGCGCAACCCCGCCACCATCGCCGACAACGTGGGCGACAATGTGGGCGATGTGGCCGGTATGGGGGCCGACCTGTACGAGTCGTACTGCGGCTCCATTTTGGCGACCACCGCCCTGGGGGCAACGGCCTTTGCGGCGGCGGGGGCTGAGGAGCAGCTGCGTGCGGTGATTGCCCCGATGATTATTGCCGGGGTCGGCATTGTGTTGTCTATTATTGGGATTTTTCTGGTGCGAAGCCGGGAGGATGCGACCCAGGAGAACCTGCTGAGGGCCCTCTCCCGCGGGGTAACTACCAGCGCGGTACTAATTGCGGGGGCGGCTTTTTTGATTTTGTACCTGCTGGGTATTAGCAACTGGGTGGGCATCGGCTTTTCGATTGTCACCGGCCTGCTGGCGGGCATAGTGATTGGCAAGTCTACCGAGTATTTTACCTCCTCCTCCCACCGCCCCACCCAGCTGATATCCGAGAGCGGGAAAACCGGCCCTGCCACGGTCATTATTTCCGGCATGGGAGTGGGGATGGTCTCCACGGCGATTCCCGTGCTGGCAATTGTGGCGGCGATTATTCTGGCCTTTACCTTTTCCGCCGGCTGGGACTTCGACAACACCGCTATGGGCTTGTACGGTATAGGTATTGCGGCGGTGGGGATGCTCTCGACCCTGGGAATTACCCTGGCCTCGGACGCCTACGGGCCGATTGCCGATAATGCCGGGGGCAACGCCGAGATGGCCGGCCTGGAGGAGGAGGTGCGTACCCGTACCGACGCCCTGGACAGCCTGGGCAATACCAACGCGGCCACGGGCAAGGGCTTTG
>CAZDFY010000131.1:0-5999 GCA_964504785.1 uncultured Sediminispirochaeta sp.
GCAAATTCTCGCTGTAGGCGAGTGAGTTTTCTTCCCCACAGGGTTTGGACCAGTATAGTTGCTTTTCATAGGCTTCACTTATTACACTTAAAGAAAGAGCAACAAAAGGAGCGGCATATGGAAACTGTACAAGGTTTAAGTCAAACCGAACGGATGTTTTTAGCCGGGTGCATGAAAAATCTCATCCTTCTGGACGGTTCCATCGAAACCAATGAAATAGAGGGCCTCGATGATGTAATCGACGCGCTCAGATTCACCGATTTTGATGAACGCCTAAACAAGTTCGAGGAACATACCCACACCTGGGAGAAGTTCTGGGAAGAAGCGGCCCTCATAGAGTCGAAAGAATCCCGTGAGTTTATTATCGCCGTTCTTGAGGACATGGCGGTAAAAGACGCCCTCTCGGAGCGGGCCGAAAGAAAACTTATCGACGACCTGCGTGCCCACTGGAACATGCCGGCCTGAAACAAAACGGTGGGGCGAGACGAGCTTACGTTGGCGCGGCGCGACAAGGCGGTACTGGAGTGGCAAAGCCCCTCCCCGCCGCCTCCCTGGCGGGGGTGAACTAGTGCTCCGCGTAGCGGGCGGCCTTGGCCTCATAGCTCTCAGCCTCTTCAATCCGGCCCCGAGAGCGGCAGCCGGCAGCGTAAATCGCGCATTTTTTGGAAAGCTCCGCGGCAGCCTTCTTTTGTGAGTGCCCCGCCGTTAACCCTTCAGGGCAGTGTTCCCCTTCAGAACCTAAAGCTTCGTGACAGTCAAACCAGGAGCCTGTTACAAGATCTTCAAGCCCCTTTAGACGAAACAATTCGATATGCCCGTATTTCTCGGACAATTGCCCGCCGTGGCCGGCCCGCTTTACGATCAGCGGCTCCTCAACATATTCGACCGGATACAGGGCGCTGAGCCGCAGCCACAGCTCATAGTCTTCGGCAATCTCCAGGTCTTCACGAAATCCCCCCAACTGTTCAAACACATCCCGCCGCATAAGCACCGTTGAGGGGCCTATCATACATTTCTTCAGCGCATCGGCAAACACATACCCTTCGCGCTTGTGGCGGTGGCGTTTCTGACTGACAATTTTCTCACCCCTCAGCCAAATCTCTTTAGAGTGGACCAAAGCAGCCCCCTCCCATCGCCTCTCCCGCCTCTCGGACCTCTCCATCAATTTCGCTGCCTGCAGCTCCAATTTTTGGGGAAGCCATATATCGTCCGAATCAAGAAAGGCCAACAAATCGTAACAGGCCTCAGCGACGCCCCTGTTCCGCACCGCCCCCGGCATACCGGAGTGGGTACTCCTCAAATATCGAAATCGGGGGTCTACCGAGAAAAGCCGGATCGCCTCCTCCGGCGGTTCTGTGGACCCATCATCCACCAAAAGACATTCCAGCTGCGGATAGCTCTGCAACAGCACCGAACGCACCGCTTCCACCGCAAGCCTCGGCCGGTTGTAGACGGGAATAATTACGCTTATTCGGGGGAGTTTGGGTGCGGGTATCACTGGGCACCCCCCTCAGTTTCCGCCCGGCCTACCGCCGAAAGGACCGAACCGGCGCTTAACGACTCGGGGCCGTAATAGCGACCGCCGGCGGCCTCGGCAAAACGGCGCATTTCCGGAGTATGCCCCGGAGTCGGCTTTTTTGTATCGATGCACACCACCTCATCGGACCGGCGCCGCAGACGCGGGAGCAGCCCAAGCACCTCCTGAAGGGGTTCTGCTCCTTTGTGGAGGGGTACATTTGCCTCTCCGTCAGAGAGCAGTACCACAATTTTCGTACCCGCCGCCCCTCGGGAGCCGACCTCATGGAGGGTGTGCAGTGCCTGAATCAACGCATCGGACATAGGGGTAGCCCCCTCGGGGCGCAGCTGAAAGAGGGCCCTCCTCGCCAGGGAAACGCTGGAGGTCGGCCGCAGCAGAAGCCGGGCTCGGCGCCCGCCGAAGGCGATTACACCCACCGAATGCCGCTGCTGATAAGCCCGCCGCAGCAGGGCCATAACACTGGCCTTTACTACCCCCAGCCTTCGGCGGGCGCCCATCGAATCGCTTGCATCCACCAAAAAAAGTACAAACACCTTTTCGGTGCTCCGCCGCACTCTCACCCGAAGGTCCCGGGGCATCACCACCGCCTCTGAAGAGGCGGATGAGTTGCCTCGGTCCGCACTATTGGGCCGGGGCTGGGGCCGGCCCCGGCGCAGCATACTGTTACGAAGCGTGGTGGTCCAGTCGACATCATGCACACTCTCCCCCGGGCGGGGCGCCCGGGAAGAGACGGTTTTTCCCTGCCTTCCGATCCTGCGACGACGGGCATGTTGTTTTCGGGAAAAAGCAGATTTCCATCCGCGGGGGATAAGACGCAGATCCCGGGGTGAGACATCTATCTCCTCACACGCCTCAGCGTCCTCCGCCTCTTCTATCGAGGGCTTTTTTTTTTAAGAAAATCAAACACGATACTGCCGGCCGCCGCAGAACCGGGAACCTGTAGTTCCTCCAAAGGGTCTACAGTCCGCTCAGTCCGCCCCTCGAAGGCCGAGGGCTTTTCGAAGCTTGGTGTTCCCTGGAGACCCTTCGGGGCCGCCTCTCTGTCCGGAAGATTATAACCGGCTATAAGCTTATCAAGGCGGTCACTTGAGGTTTCGGGGGTTTCATCGATACTACCGGAGAGGCGATGGGGCAGCGCCAAGCGGGCCGCCTCCTGCACATCCTCCGGCATCACCTCCCCACGGCGGTTCAGCGCCGCCAGTGCCGAGGCGGTTTTTGCCATTACAATATCCGCCCGATGCCCCTGGACCCCGGCATCCGCAGCGTAGGCCACAATCGCATCCCACAGGGCTTCGGGCAGTTCTACACTTCCCAGCAATTCACGGGCTGCGGTAACAGTCTCGGCCAAGCGGGATTGTTCGTCTCTCCACTGGGCGGCAAAACTCCGCGGCCCCCGCTCAAAGTCAATTCGGCGCCGGGCAATCTCCTTTCGGAGGGATGAATCCTGCTCTCCCTTTACGCTGATGCACAAACCGAAGCGGTCGATAAACTGGGGCCTCAGCTCCCCCTCCTCCGGATTCATCGTGCCGATTAAAAGGAAATCTGCGGGATGCTCAAGGGAAAAGCCCTCCCGCTCCACCCTGTGCACTCCGGTGGCCGCCGCATCCAAAATCAGGTCCACCAGATGATCTTCCAGAAGATTCACCTCGTCAATATACAGAATACCCCGGTTCGCCGCCGCTAAAAGACCCGGCTCGAAATGGCGGCTTCCGGTGCGCAGGGTCTCTTCCAGATGGATCGTACCGGCAACCCGCTCTTCGGTTGCATTGAGGGGCAGCTCAATCAGGGGAGCGGAAATTTCAACCCTCTCCAGCTCCTCTGCCCCAGCCTCCGGCCCTTCGCCGGCCTTGTTAAAACCCCGGGACGCAGTCGCAGGCCCTTCACCAGACCCGCCGGGCCCGCTGAACTCGCCGAGCCCATCTGTCCGTCCCCCGCCGAGCTCGTCTGTCCATCCCCCGCCGAGCCCGCTGGTTTTGCTTGACTCGTACGCCTCGCCAGATGTTGCTGTCCCATTCGGCCCGCCGCGCCCTTCGTCGGGCCCGCTGGATCTGCTTGTCGTGCTTAAATCTCTGGACCCGCCGGGCCCGCTGAACTCGCTTGTTTTGTTTGAATCACCGGATCCGCCGGCTGCCCAGGCTATTTTCTCGCGGCACTCCTCGTGGGGAGTATCCGCATCGTCGGGGTTGCAATGATAGGGGCAGCCTTTTACCGCTTCCAGGGGCGGGAGGAGCTCGACCAGGGCCCGTACAATAGTAGTTTTACCGGTACCCTTCTCGCCGCGAATCAAAACTCCGCCGATCGACGGGTCCACCGCATTGGCAAGCAGGGCTGCCTTTAAACGCGGCTGCCCCACCAAAGCTGTAAAAGGAAAAATCGGGCGGTGGTACCGGGAAGTTTGGTTATCTCCGGTACAATAGGTATAATCAGTATAATCGGCCCGTGTGGGTGTATCTGTACTCTCCCCTTCGCTCATGTAACTCGCTCCGCTGAATGCTTTTCCGCCGTTTCTATTGACAGCCCGCGGTGATATGCCTAGGCTACCCTCATTACCCATCATATAAGATAACAGTTTTAGGAGCAACTTGATGAAAGGACATATTTCAACTGAACAATTCCCCGACGACTTTACCTGGGGTACGGCAACCGCCAGTTATCAGGTAGAAGGTGCCGTAGCCGAAGAGGGCCGGACCCCTTCCATCTGGGACACCTTCAGCCATACCCCTGGAAAAACCGCCCACGGACATACCGGCGACATCGCCTGCGATCAGTACCACCGCTTCCGTGAAGACGTCGCGCTCATGCGGGACTTAGGCCTCGATGCCTACCGGTTCTCCCTCTCCTGGTCGCGCCTTTTTCCTCGGGGAGGAGAAACCCTCAACCAAAGGGGCTACGAATACTACACCCAGCTTATAGAAGAGCTGCTGTCGGCGGGGATTGAGCCGGTGGTCACCCTCTATCACTGGGACCTCCCCCAGGAGCTGGAAGATGCCGGCGGATGGCCTGCCCGCTCCACCGTCGATAAGTTTGTACGCTACGCCGAGCGCTGCTTTGAACTATTTCCCCAGGTAAACAGGTGGATCACCTTTAACGAACCCTTCTGCAGTTCAATTTTAGGCTACCAGGAGGGTGTGCATGCACCGGGACACAGCAACCGGTCCGCCGCCTATGCCGCTATTCACCACTTGCTGCTGGCCCACGGAAAAACAGTACAGGCCTTTCGGGCCGCCCACAACGCACCCCACAACGGATCCCCCGTGGGGACCCAAACCGGAGCCCACACTGGTGATCCCGAGGGCCGGCACATAGGCATCACCCTCAATTTATACACTCCCCGGCCCGCCACCCGCCGAAGCGAAGACATCGCCGCCGCCGACCGGGCCGCCGACCAGCAGACCTGGATGTTTCTCAACCCGCTCCTCGGCCGCAACTACCCGCAACGCCATCTCGATGCCTACCCCGAGGTCGTCATGCCCATAGAAGAAGGAGATATGGAGACCATCACCGCCCCCATCGACTTTTTGGGCCTCAACTATTACTGGGAGGACGCGGTGGCCGCCGACTCCGAACACCCCGAAGGCTTCCGTCACGTTCGGCAGTACCAAAATCGCACCACCATGGACTGGCCCATTACACCCGAAGGATTTTATCGCCACATTCATCGAATAGTCGCAGAAACCGGCGACCTGCCCCTCTACATCACCGAAAACGGAGCCGCCTTTCACGACCGTCTCAGCACCGACGGCACCACCTGCAGCGACCCGTCCCGCATCGAGTATCTGCGCAGCCACCTCAATGTCCTCAGCCGCGTCATAGAAGAGGGCATCCCCCTCAAGGGATACTTCTTGTGGAGCTTCATCGACAACTTCGAGTGGGCCCGGGGCTTCGAAAAGCGCTTCGGAATTGTCTATTGCGATTACGTAAATCAGCGCAGGGTACCAAAGGACAGCTTCTATTTCTACCGTGACGTAATTGCCGGCATGGAGCCTGTGTAAAAAATTTTTCGAATTTTTGAAGCAGGAGTGCGCCCCACCCCCTCTTTATATATAGGAGGCGGACATGAAATCATGGGCGCGGGGTGCGGCGGCGATTGCAGCCCTTTTGGTAATCGCTGTGCTGCCGGTCGGCTGCCGGGCGGGTTTTGAACTGCCGGAAGCAGGGTCTCCGCAGTTGTGTTTTTACCTGGCGGATACTGGTCTGAGGCTCGGTGGAGCCGATCCTCTTATTGACCATATCGAACTGGCGGGGCGCGGTCCGAAGGGAACTGAATTTTCGCTGGCCCCCCGCAGGCCCTTTTGTTCCGTTCCAAATCTGTGCACCGGCACGTGGAGTTTTTCCGCGGGGGCGGTTAATTGTCAGGGGGCCCTTGCCGCTGAGGGCGCAGCGGAGTTCCAAGTTAAAAGCGAGGGACCCAATGAGTCCGGGGCCGGGGCTTTCCATTTAAATTTATATGGAGCAGATGCTC
>CAZDFY010000131.1:6099-8229 GCA_964504785.1 uncultured Sediminispirochaeta sp.
TCGGCACAGATATATGCCGATGACGGCGATACTTCCCCCGGCACTACCGGCCGCACCTGCATTGGCGGTGATGCCTCTCTGTTTCGGGTTGTTCCCGGGCTTACCCTGCACGCTGAAATACTGGTGAGCCCCGCGGAAGGACACACACAAGCCCTCTCACTACAAACCAAAATAAGCCCCTTGTCGGTGTACCCAGAACAGGCGGAAATCCTCGGCATTTCACCCCCCTTATTCGCCGGCCGCCCCCTGTCCTGTCGCAGTAATGAGGGGGCGGGGCTGTGGTATCTCGACGGCCGCCCCCTTGGTCGCGGGGCGAAAATCGCCCTGAGCGAAGAGGCAGCCCCGTCGCAGGGGCTTCACCGGCTGATCTTTCTAGGCGCCGACGGGGATGAGGAAGAGGGGGCCGAAGGGGCCGTGGTGGCCGGCGCTTACTCCGGAGCGCACAGGAGCATCGGCAAAAGGACCTTGGAGTTTCTCACACCGGTCCGGGTCGGCCCGATGGTTTTAACCCAACTGTACCGCCGGGGAGAAAGATATCCCGCCGATGTCCTCATTCCCGAGTCCGGCAGCGAGCCCACCGGATTGAGCGGCCTCCGCGGCCTTTCCATCAGCCCCGACGGGCGCCGGCTTGCAGCCGCCGGCTACTCCAGCGACGCCCTGCTTATCTTCCTTCCGTGGCGCCCGGCCAAGCCGGCCGGCCCGACAGACGGCAGCGGGGGCAGCGGCATGCTTCAGCAGGGTGCCCTGGCAAGAGACTCCCCCGAAACACCGTTAGACGGCATCAGCGATACCGCCTTTCTTCCAGGGCCCTCCTCCCGAGACACCGCCCTTGTAGTGGCGGCGGCAAAAAACTCCTCCGCCCTAACCCTGTGGAAGATAGAAGAGGCCGCCGGCGGGCAGGCTGAACTTGAGATGATAGATGCGCAGACCGAATACCTCGCCGGAGTCTGCGCCCTCGCCCCGGTATCCGGCGGTCGGGAGTTTTACTGCTGCTGCGAGGATTCGGGAACAATCAGCATGTGGAGCGCGGAAACCGGAGAAGTTCTTGACCTTAAATCGACCTTCACTCCGCCCCCCGGCTGTGAAGGGCCCACCGATATTGCCCTCTCCGCCGACGGTCTCTGGGCCGCCGCGGCCTACAAGGACAGCGATTCGGTGTGCATCTTCCGGCGGGAGCCTGGGTCCGGCAACTTAATCCCCCACACCCTTTTTGAGGACGAAACCGGCGATATAGAGGAACTAAACGGGGTGCATCAGCTTACCTTTCACGAGGACCACCTCTACACAAGCAGCTTTTACGATGATGCGTTGTGTCTTTTCACCCTCGAACAGGAAGCTGCCGATACCGTCTGGCAATTTGCAGGCAGCTGGGAGGAGTTCGGGACTGTCAGCGAACCGCAACCGGAATACGGGAGCGGAAGCCCCGATGAAGATGAGGGACCCGCTGCCCACTATGAAGCCGACATCGGCGCCCTAAACTATACCCAGGGGCTCGCAGTAAGCCCCGACGGGGGGTGGTTGGCGGTGTGCGCCGGCAGCAACGATGCCCTCTGCCTGTGGAGCCGGGACCAGGACGACGGGTCCCTGCAGCCGGCGGCAGCCATACAGGAAGGGGCGGTCCAGGAAGGGACAGAGGGCCTGCCAGGACCAGGACCTTTGCCGGGCTTCTCCGGCCCCCTAGAAGGACTGGACAGCCCGCGCTCGGTGCTGTGGGCCCCGCAAAGTTCAGAAACAGATCCCCTCACCCTCTTCTGCGCCGCAAGCAACAGCAACGCCCTCCTTGTACTGGAGGAGTGGTAAGCCGGCCACTGAGCCAGGGCCGAGCACAGCAGCCGGCCCAAGGCCGCCCTTTAAAACGCTGAAAATTATAATATTTGTTTTTTATAAACGCTGAATCTTATAATATATGAAGTATGAAGGTAAAATATTTGATAGATAGGGAGCTTTACACAAAAATAACAGAGAAACTCTACCGCGGACGGGCACTCATTGTGACAGGTCCGAGGCAGGTGGGAAAAACAACTCTCATCAGAAAAATACTATCTACTAGTGGTAAAAATTTTATTGAATTTACAGGCGATGAACCGGATATACGCAGCCTGCTCAATTCTCCGACTTCAACCAGAATAA
>CAZDFY010000132.1:0-8172 GCA_964504785.1 uncultured Sediminispirochaeta sp.
CGATCTGTTATGAGGATAATCAGCACATCGATCTGCTTGATGTAATGCATTAGAACGTAAATAACTCATAAGAGTGCGTGTATTGAAATATGGTTTGAAGGATTCAGCCGGAGGTACCGCTTTAATTTGACAACTTGTAAAGTAAATAGCATGTTGTAAATATCCAAAAGCTACCTGGTGGAGAATTAAAAACCAATTTTTCGGAGGTCCTCGATAAGATAAAATCCAGATTTGAAGTAGTGGACGTAGAAAGCGCTCTCTTTTCTTCATATTACAAATTGCCTAAAAAAGCAGATCATAAAGATCCCTTCGACAGAATGCTTATTTGGCAGGCAATCAATTATGATTATACGCTTATTTTTATTGATGACGGACTGAAGTTGCTTTTTTGAATATAAGCATTAGATTTTTTTGATAAGGGATGAAAAATAGTGAATAGATTTACTACCCTCACACGTACAGCCTACCGGGCTGCTCTGCAGGCCGGAGCGGAAATTCTCAAAGTATACCAGAGCGACAACTTTGATGTAGAGCGAAAAGATGATGACAGTCCCCTGACCCGGGCCGACCGGCGTGCTCACGAGGTCATTGAGGCGGCGCTGGAGGCGACCGAGGTACCGCTTCTCAGTGAAGAGGGTGCCGATATTCCGGCGGACGAGAGGCAGCAGTGGGAGCTGTACTGGCTAATTGACCCCCTGGACGGCACCAAAGAGTTTATCAAGCGCAACGGTGAGTTTACGGTAAACATCGCACTGATGGCCCCGGCAGAACACGGCCATGTGCCGGTTGCCGGAGTGGTGTATGTACCGGTAAAGGATATTGCCTATATAGGGGTGCAGGGAGAGGGTGCCTGGAAAATAACCGATGCCGCCAAATCCACAGACCCGATGGGTAGTGGTCTGAATGATAGTGGCTTGGACATTATCGAAAAGGACGGCGAAAGCCTTCCTGTACAGGACCCCTACACCCGTCCCTTTTCTGCTGTAATGAGCCGCAGCCACAACAGCCCCGAGACCGAGGAGTATGTGGCGCAGCTGGAAAAACAGTGTGGTCCCGCCGAACGGGTATCCAGCGGCAGTTCCATCAAGCTGTGTCTGGTTGCCGAGGGAACGGCGGATGTGTATCCCCGCTTTGCCCCGACCATGGAGTGGGATACCGCCGCCGGAGATGCAGTATGCAGGGCGGCCGGCTGTCGGGTGACCGAAAAAGACGGCACAACGCCGCTGCGCTATAACAAAACCGACTTGCTGAATCCATGGTTCCTCGTACAAGGGCCTCGGCTTTTATAAACAGTCATCACAGACAGAGTTTGAACATGTGGAGTTAAGCTCAGTCATAATTTCATACATAAAGAAATAGGAGATACAATGGACAAATATCAGATGAACCATCTAAAACAACTCGAATCGGAAGCTATCTATGTAATACGCGAGGTGGCTGCCCAGTTTGAACGGCCGGTGATGCTTTTCTCCGGCGGCAAGGATTCTATTTGCATGGCATATCTGGCGATGAAGGCTTTTTATCCGGGTAAAATTCCCTTCCCCCTCATGCATATCGACACGGGGCACAATTTTCCCGAGACCATCGAGTTTCGGGACAACCTGATGAAAGAATTGGGGGCCAACCTCATTGTAAAAACCGTGCAGGAGTCAATTGATTCGGGCCGGGTACAGGAAGAAGAGGGACCAAACCCAAGCCGTAACAGCCTGCAGACGGTGACTCTGCTGGATGCATTAACTGAGTATAAGTTTGATGCGGCCATGGGTGGTGCTCGGCGGGATGAAGAGAAGGCCCGGGCCAAGGAGCGCTTTTTCAGCTTCAGAAACAGCTTCGGCCAGTGGGACCCGAAAAACCAGCGCCCCGAGCTTTGGAATATATTTAACGGTCAGAAGAAGATGGGCGAGCACTTTCGGGTCTTTCCCATATCCAACTGGACCGAGCTGGATGTGTGGCAGTATATTGCCCTGGAAAACATCAGTATGCCGAGCCTCTATTTCAGTCATAAGCGTAAGATTGTGCGCCGAGACGGTACTATCCTGGCCCTTGGAGATTACAATAAGTTAGAGAAGGGCGAGCAGGCCGAAGAGGTGGAGGTACGCTTCCGGACCATCGGTGATATGACCTGCACCGGAGGGGTAGAATCACCGGCCCGGGAAATCGACGATATCATCCAGGAAATCGCCGCTACCCGTACCACCGAACGAGGCGGCCGGGCTGACGATAAGCGCAGCGAGGCAGCGATGGAAGACAGAAAAAAAATGGGGTACTTCTAGTGGGTACTTCTAGAGAAGAAGGTTGGAAAAATCTACACACTATACACACAGGAGTATACTAAATGAACGATAACGCGCCACACCAAGCAGGCGAACAAGAAATAAGTGAACAATTCACCACAGAAAACTATCTAAAACGGGAGCTGCTGCGTTTTACTACCGCCGGCAGCGTGGATGATGGGAAGAGTACCCTGATAGGGCGGATGCTCTTTGACAGTAAGCAGATATTTCAGGATCAAATGGACGCCCTGGAGAAAACCAGTAAGCTGCGGGGAGAGGAAAATGTGAACCTGGCCCTGCTGACCGACGGCCTGCGCTCCGAGCGGGAGCAGGGTATAACCATCGATGTTGCCTACCGCTACTTCTCCACCCCAAAGAGAAAATTCATCATTGCCGATACCCCGGGGCACGAGCAGTACACCCGTAATATGGTCACCGGGGCCAGTACCGCCGACCTGGCGGTGGTCCTTATCGACGCGCGTAACGGCGTGCTGACCCAGAGTAAGCGCCACGGCTTTATCGCCAGCCTGCTGGGCATACCCCACATTCTGGTGGCGGTGAACAAGATGGACCTGATGGACTGGTCCCAGGAGGTCTACGAGAAAATCGTCGATGACTATACCGCCTTCAGTGAAAAGCTGAATGTCCATGATATCACTTTTATTCCTGTCTCGGCCCTCACCGGCGATAACGTGGTGGACCCGAGCAAGAACATGCCCTGGTACCAGGGTGAGACGGTACTCAAGCATTTGGAAACAGTAACCATCGCTGCCGACCGTAACCTGGTGGATTTTCGCTTTCCCGTCCAGTACGTAATTCGGCCCCATCTGGACTTCCGCGGCTATGCCGGGCGTATCAGCTCCGGTACCATAAAACCCGGGGAAGAAGTGCAGGTACTGCCCAGCGGTATGCGCTCCAAGGTAAAGGAGATAGTTACCGCCGACGGCAACCTTGAGGAAGCCTTCGACGAGCAGTCGGTCACCCTGACCCTGGAAGATGAGATCGATATCAGCCGGGGGGACATGATTGTGCGCAAAAACAACCTGCCTACCGTAGATACCAGGTTTGATGCCACCCTGTGCTGGATGGACGAGGAGAAATCCCTTTCAACCACCAACCATTACATGCTGCAGCAGACCACCCGCCTGGTTTCGGCGTATGTACGCGACTTGAACTATAAAATCGATATAAACACCCTGCACCGTGACAAAGAGGCCGGCTCCCTGGAGCTGAACGAGATCGGCCGTGTACAGATAGAAACCTCATCGCCCTTGTTTTTTGATGAATACGACCGCAACCGTGAAACCGGCGGTTTTGTATTAATAGATCCGGCCACAAACCGCACTGTAGCGGCGGGCATGATTCGCGGGCAGGTACGGAGCTATGAATCCCCCGACCGGCTGCACGAAAGCGAAATATCCAGCAACGTAACCTGGGAGCAGCGCAACGTGACCCGACAGATGCGGGAAGAGCGCAACGGCCATCCGGCCTCTTGCCTGTGGATGACCGGCCTCTCCGGTTCCGGCAAAACCACCATTGCCAAAAAACTTGAGGAAGACCTCTTTAAGGACGGCAAACAGGTGTACCTGTTGGACGGAGACAACGTGCGCCACGGCCTCAACGGCGACCTGGGCTTTTCGGAAAAAGAGCGGCGTGAGAATATCCGGCGGGTCGGCCATGTGGCACGACTGATGTACGACGCCGGCTTTATAGTAATCTGTTCATTCATCAGTCCCAACCGTCAGGTCCGCGACGCGATTAAGGATTTCTTCCCGGAAGGGGGATTTAAGGAAATCCACATCCAATGTGACCTGGAAGAGTGCAAACGCCGCGACCCAAAGGGCCTGTACAAACGAGCCGCCGGCGGCGAAATAGAAAACTTTACCGGCGTCTCCGCCCCCTACGAAAAACCCCTGACTCCCGACCTGACTATCGACTCCGTCGAGTTGCAGCCCGTCGAGGCAGTCCGGGTAATAAAACAGAAACTGTTGTAGAGGGGTCAGAGGTTTACTGGCCCGGAGGGTTAAAGGAAAATTTTATACAGTGTGAGGCTGCCTAAGAACACTGTGATTATGCCGATTACGGTGTGTAACAGGCCGGTTTTCATTACTTTTACAGTGAGGGCTGAAAGCGGTACAGAAACTACCGCACCGATCAGCAGATAGGGTGCAAGTTTCCAGTTGATGGCGGAGGTTCCGGCCAAATAGGTGAGGACGCCGACAAGGCACGTGAGGCCTTCGGCCATTGAGGTGACGGCAACGGCGTTTTTAGAGTTAACCCCGGAGAGAATCTGGCCGCCGGTCACTACCGGGCCATAGCCTCCGCCGCTCATGCCTTTGTTGAATGAAGCCAGCAGCCCCAGTAATGTGATTTTTCTCCAGGAAAAGCCGCCCTCATCCGGCTTTCGGAACAGAATAAAGAGGCCCACTGCCACAATCAGCAGACCGATGTAAAGTTTTACATAGAAGGCCGGGATTGAGAGTGCAAGATACACCGCTGTTATAGTTCCGGCGATGCTGCAGAGTGCAATGAGGATGACGATACGTAGATGAACCGGCACGCCGCGGCGATAACTTTCGTTGAATCCGAAGGTGCGTATGCCGCGGATAATTTTTGCCGGGCTCATAGTTTTAGGACGAAAATTCACATTCCCCAGAGAGTGATGGGTAAAACCTGCCAAAAGCCCGGTGATCAGTTCCGACAAGAGCACAGCCGGCACCACCTCCAGGGGGGAGAATCCGAGCAGCAGCAGTATCGGGGTGAGGGATGTACCGTAGCCCATCCCGAGGGTGGAGTCGGTATATTCAGCGGCGAAAGCAATTAAAATAATGAATAGACCTATTTCTAAGGGCAGTGAAAAAAGCTGAATCAGTGCATTTTCCATAATATTCTCTCCTTTGTCTATCGAATAAGTAGAGAATAAAGGAGGATGCACCATCTGTCAAGAAGAACTGTCAAGATTTAGTTGGGCATAAGGTCGGCTAAGGTGGTCGTTTCGAGTTTTTCGGCCAGATAATTGCGGATATCTTTGAAGAATCGCGTGAACTCCCGGCTCTGTTCGAGGGGGGTCGATTCGTAGAAGTACCGGCTTACCGAGAGGGTTGGGGCTAAGGCGCCGTCCATAAGGCGGACAATTTCGGCAAGAGTAATCTGATCTGGGGACTTGGCTAGTAGAATCCCGCCGGATGCACCCCGTTTAGTCTTGATGAAGCCGGCCTGTTTGAGTTGATAGAGTATGTGTTCGAGATACTTTTTCGGAACATTACGGCGAGAGGCAATTTCGTCCATTTTTACCCGATGTCCCTCGGAATAGGCGGCGGCGCATTCGAGAAGCGCCAAAAAGGCGTATTCACTTTTAGTTGAAAGTTTCATACTCAACCTATCGGACAGGAGGGCCCGTAGATTTACAGTGTGTTTACATTTTATGTGTATTCCGCGAAGTATAAGCTCACTACATGCAAAAAATGAAGATAAAGAAACGGGAGAGTATCCACATATGATAAAGGCCTTGGCGCTTTTAATTAACATTGGAGTGCCCCTTTTATGGGGTGTGGGAATGTATTTCTTCTTTGAAAAATTCCATAACCGAAACAACAACTTCGCTAAAACCGAACAGCCAGAAAAACAGGAAGGAAGCAATGAGTGAGCTTCTGCAGTTGATTTCTCCGGAGTTTACCGCCCATTTTTCAGGGGCATTGTTTTATCTGGTGCTGGTGGTCCTTGGATTGAGCATTGGCTTTTTGACCGGTTTTTTTGGTGTCGGGGGCGGGTTTTTGACTGTGCCCCTGCTCAATATTATTATTGGTGTTCCCTATGAAATTGCAGTTGGCAGTGACTTAAGCTTTATTATCGGCACAAGCTCTTCGGGATTTTTGCGGCAGGCTACCCTTGGGAAGGTGGAGTATAAAACCGTGGGCTGCATTGCCGGCGGTAGTATTGCCGGGGCGGTGGTAGGCGATTTTATACAGGATTATCTTCTTTTTACAGTTGCCGGCGGCCGGCACCTATTTTTTAACTCTATTATGCACAGCATGTTTGTAGTGCTGCTGGTCTTTACTGTGATTATTATCTTGAAGCAGCCGGACAAGCAACAGCCGGAGACGCAGGCGAAAAAGGCCGGGACGCCCCTACAGCGAATAAAGTTTGGACCGACGGTAGATCTTGATCATGATGGATTGGAAGGTGTCAATCTGCCTGGTCTGATTTTGATCGGTTTTTTAGTGGGCATTCTTACCGGAGTGATGGGCATCGGCGGCGGGGTACTGATGATGCCTATCCTTTTACTGCTGGTGGGGCTGCCGGCCGATAAGGCCAGCGGCACCAGCCTGGGCATTGTATTTCTGGCCGCTACCGCCGGGGTAGTGAAAAAGACTATTTCGGCTACCCCCAAAATAGACCTGTCGATTACCCTGGCACTGCTGGTGGCCAGCGTAATCGGAGTGCAGCTGGGTATACACCTGGTGCAGAACTTCGACACCAGCCGCTTTCGCCGCTACTTTGCGGTAATCGTAATATGTGCAATAGGGCTGATACTGGCCGATTTGTTTGTCTTTTAGAACTGGGGTCAGAGGTTTACCAGTTTACTAATTCGGTATCGCTCTAAGATAACTCAAAACAGTCGCGCGGCTCATCGAGTTGCCAGGCGGTTGGGACTCATTAACGGATCCATGGCGTACAGCAATCACCACGAATCTGCCGTGAAAGTTCCATGAATGGCCCGGTTTTGTGGCGGGAAAAATTGTGTTCACACATTGAACAATTGTGGCGATGTGTTATATTCTGGGATACACACCAACGGTGAGTTCCTCCAATGAACTACATCACCCCGCATTAGAGCGAGAGGGCCCCATCCTCTCCCCGCTTACCGCGTTTCGGCCGGGAGCGTACGGCACCTTAACCTTAGCCTTACTACAGGCTGTGCCGGCCTGGTGCGGTCCGCAGGCAGTGCCAAGGCCATAAAAGACCGGCAGCTGCCGATGGCCCCGGTGCGTCCGTATTAAGGGGTCAGAGGTTCACCGTTTACTAATTTTTGCTGTGTCCTCCCGGCAGCCCCGGGGGCTGCCGGGAGGACGGGTGCTTCGCTGCAACTCCTCAGGGCCGCCGAGACGCGCCCGCCTACCGTCTCTCTCATGGCTTACAAGTGAGCGTAGCGAACGACCAGGGCATGCACGCATGACTGTCGGTGCGTTCCTCCCTTCGGTCCGGTACGCACCTGCTACATTATTACTTTACAAGGATTTAGTTGGGGGGTGTTGTGTGCATACCATTAAATCGGTAAATAATGTTCTAATTAGACTAAGTTCCGAGAGATGGGAGCATATAAGTCAAAATCACCCTGAGTGTGCAGGGTATTTATATGATATTCTCAACTCTGTACAGCGACCCAATAGTATCTATAGTGGAAAGCATGGTGAATGTATAGCAGTGAAAGAATTTGAAAATTCTGATAAATTGCTAGCCGTTGTGTATAGAGAAGTTGATAAAAACGATGGATTTATTATAACCGCTTTTATTACCAAGCGATTGAAATGGCTGGAAAAGAGGAGAAAAATATGGCCGTAAATGATTCCTTACCGGTTAAGCAAATATTGAATGTATTTCACGAACATAGCACCGATGAAATGTGGATCGATTATGACTCCTCTGCAGACGTGCTGTACGTGAATTTTCAGCGTCCTGTGCATGCGGATGACTCTGAGATGAGAGATGATGATACTATTGTGCGGTATCAGAATGGGCAAGTAGTCGGACTTACAATACTAAATGCTTCTACTAAACCCTAGGGGTCAGAGGTTCACCGTTTACTAATTTTTGCTGTAGAAATTTTGGGCGTCTCCCCTGGATGCATGGGCGAGCGACGAAGTCGCGACCAGCCCCCGGTTGCATGGGCGAGCAGCGA
>CAZDFY010000133.1:0-8122 GCA_964504785.1 uncultured Sediminispirochaeta sp.
CTCAATACAATGGGCTGCAAGTGCTCCCGCCGCCTCACCAATGTTCCATTCTATCGGGTGCAGACGGTAGCAGCCGTTCGTAATATGGGTAACCCCCAGATTTTTTGCGGCCGGCAGCACATTTTCGACCCGCACTGGAATCAATGCTCCCAATGGAATTTGATGCGGGTAGTTGTTGATATCAATGTAATTACGATCGGCCGTAGAGGGATGCAAATCTATCCGGTAGCTTCCAATTCCCACTGAGTCCTCAAATACCTCCGCGCCCTTTAATCCGTTCCGCGCTTCTACTCCAACATGCTGTTCTAAAACTGTGAACTCCGCCTTTATTCTCCGTGATTCGCGAACGTACACGTGCTTGGCTAGATCATTTGTTCCGGTTACATCTCCCCGCAAACGCAGTTCGGGATAACCGTTTCCACCGTCAAGCCGGGGCGCTTCCGTCTGCATCCAGTACAACCACGATAAACTCAGCTGGCGGGATCCCCTCAAGTTCTTTTCCACCTCGTCAACACCGACACCGGCAATCGGGCCCTGCCAGTAGTCGATCTGCGGCCAATTCACTGAAATGATATCACTTGGAAAAAAGCCATCCTGGTGATATTTTCGAAAAAGAATCCGGCGGAAGTGCCACCAATCGGTTCCGGAGGGTTCATCCATCGGTCCATTAAAAATAGGACGATGCACCGGTTCAAGGGTTACCGGCTCAGGGGTAACCCAGCTTAGTTGTCGGTCCGGCCAGAAATCCGCTTTATAGGACTGCCAAAAATCGTAATCCTCAGGTCTCTCAATTGTATGGTCCTCTCCTGGCCGATAATCCAGAGTAAAAACCCATGAAATCGCCTGCTGATCCAACGGATCGGGGGCTCCGGGCAAGGCATGGGGTTCTCCGGTTTCCTGTTGACTTTCCGCACCAAGAACATGTTCCATGCCTGCCAGGGGCAATATATCACCCAACTCCGTAGCATCCAGGATATAAGCTGCATCTACTGTGATCTCTTCTCCTGTCCGAAGCATTCTAACTCTGGCAGCACCGGCAAAATCTCCATTCATATCGATCTCTTCTACCTGGCTTTCAAGCAATATCTTCAATTGCCCTGTAGAACGATACGGCGCAAGCATCGATTCAAGTACAGCCAGAGCTACTCGCGGCTCATGGCACAGGGGGCTCACATTTCCCGCACCCGGATTAAGATCTTCCACATCTGCATATTTCTTTTTGAGCGGATAGTGTCTTCGGTAGTATTCACGTACTCCCTCTCGAAAGTACCTGTAACTGGCTGTGCAGCCTGTGTTATGCGAGTCGATCCACGGATTTTCGTCCGGCGGAACCGCCTGCGCCGTGAGTTGTCCTCCAATCCAGTCAGTTTCTTCAGTAAGAATTACATTTCTGCCCAAACGGCACGCCGCAAGTGCTGCCGCAACTCCTCCAACACCGCCACCGGCGATTAATATGTCAGCTGTTGTTTCTCTCATTTTAGTGTTACTCATTACCATCCGCCTCCGTATCCTTGTCCATAACGCATTGGTCCGCGCATTCCTAAAGTGTTTTGACTTCGCAGTGCTTTAAGATCTAAAGGTTCTTTACTCACCTTAAAATTTCCATCTTCTTGAATTAATTGACTTCCATACTCTTTTAATCGTTCTCTAAGCCGTATCCTCAGGGCAGATTTGATTTCGCTGTACTCTGCCCTTCCGGATAAATCCTCCATATCATACGGATCCGCTTTAGTATGAAAAAGTTGCTCCTCTCCATGGTCCTCATAGTAAATGTACTTCCACTCACCATCTGATATACTTGCCGCTCTCACATCGTTCCCTATCTCTCCCACAATCTCTCTTTGGGAAAGAGCCTGATCAGTCTCTCCCTGCAGAACCGGTAAAAGTGACTTGCCGTCGAACTCCATCTCCGTATCCGCTTCAATGTTCAAATACTCCAAAATGGTGGGAACCAGATCCGCGTTAATTACCGGTGTTTCAACAGTTTCCGAAGCAACTACCCCCGGGCCGCGAATAATCAGCGGAACATGCATCGATTCCGAGAGCATGGTGCTTTTGGCGAACAGGCCATAGTCGCCCAGATGTTCTCCATGGTCGGAGTTAAAAATAATAAGTGTATTATCGAGCATACCCATTGTTTTCAACTCGCCTAAAAACCGGCCCAACTGGTAATCGATATGGGTAATCTGACCGTAGTATTTTCTACGGGCTTCCCGTATTATTTGATCATTGAGATTTTCATAATTTGCTATAGCCCTTTTGCGCTTTAACGTTACCGGCATGTTTTCTACCGCCCACTCCGGATGTAACGGATCTGGTATATCGAACCGGTCATACATTGTATCGAAGGGTTCCGGAGGATCAAATGGTGAATGCGGTGCCTCGAATACCATCCACAAGAAAAAGGGACATTCCGGATCACGTTCATGAAGAAAATCCACTGAACGATCTACTATCCAATGTGTATGGGTATACCTCTCGGGTACTGCTGAGCGTACCGGATATACTTCATTTCCCCCGAGACCATGGCCCCGATACATTCCCCCGTATCCCTGATCTTCAAGCCAGGCAACATAATCATTCGGATGCAGTGCCACATGTTCGAACCCCATTCGGGCCCGATCAGGCTCAAAGTGCATTTTTCCCACCGCCTTGGTCTGATAGCCGTTCCGTGTAAGAACAGCCGGAAGGCTATGAGAACGGTCAATCGGCGAACGCACATGAAAATTATCCGTAAGCCCGAACCGGCTGGCAACTTGGCCGGTAAGCAGCGACACCCGCTGCGGCATGCAGACCGGACAGGTTACCCCGGCGCGCGAAAAATGGACACCTTCAGCGGATAGTTGATCGAGATGGGGAGTCATCACCGGATGTTCATTGCCCAGCAACCCCAGACAATCACCCCGCATTTGGTCCACTGTGATCATTACAACATTCTTCATTTCTTTATCCCTTTACTCCCGACATCGTCATCGACTGGGTTACCAGTTGTTGTGCAGCAATGAAAAGTATGAGTATAGGTACAACCGAAAGAGTAGTGGCCGCTAACTGAACGTTCCACATTGGCAATCCATAGCTGGTAGTAAAATTATTTAGAGCCAAGGGCAGCGTGAACAATTTGATGTCATTAATATACACTAAGGGTTCAAGAAAATTGTTCCAGGAATAGAATGAAGAGAGTATCACTACCGAAGAAATTGCCGGAGTAGCCAACGGTAGCATAATCCGTACAAACATACCGAATCTGCCGAGTCCGTCAATACGGGCCGATTCTTCAAACTCCTTCGGCAATGACAAAAAATGCTGCCGCATTATAAATGTACCTATAGCTCCTCTAGCACCGAATATCGGTATAATAATTAATGGAATATGAGTGTTGATCAAATTAAGCCGGCTCATGAGGAAAAAGTTCGGAATAATCGCCGCTTCCACCGGAATCATCAGGCCACTCAATATGAATATAAACAGAATTGAACGCCCCGGAAAATTCATACGTGCAAAGGCATACCCGGCCAAAGCGCCAACACTGAGGGTTCCAAAACTGACGAACAGGGCAATATAAATACTATTTAGGTATTGCCGGGCGAAAGGCTGATACAGGAAGGCTTCAATGAAATTTTCCCATCGCCAGACCTTAGGAATAAGCACCGAGAGATCAAATATTTCTACAGAAGTTTTAAAAGAGCCTAAGATCATCCACAAGAATGGAAACAGAAAGAGTATGCCCACCGTACAGAGGATGATGTATATTACGCCATGAGTGATTTTGTTATGCTTCATCTTTAAGTCTCCTGATAAGACATTCGTTTTCTAAAATTCCACTGCAGCAGTGTCAGAAAAAGCGCAACTAAAAAGAGCACAACTGCGCCTCCGCTTGCTGATCCGGGTTCTGAAAACTGGAATGCCTGATAATAGATGTAATACACCAACACCATAGTTGAATTACCGGGACCGCCGGCGGTGAGTACCATGATGTGATCAAACACCTTTAGTGAACCAATAAGAGTTACTATCAATACCATCATTACGCTGGGCATTATCTGAGGGAGGGTGATACGGAAAAATACCTGTCTGGAGTTTGCCCCGTCGATAGATGCCGACTCGGCAAACTGCGGCGGTACGCTCATAAGCGCAGCGGTAAATAGTACCACATTGAGACCTACATTTTTTAGTACACGTACGACAATTATCGAAACCATTGCCCAGGTAGGGCTGCGCAGCCAATTGGGACCGGTGATATTCACGAGCGCAAGCAGCTGATTGATAATTCCGTTTTCACCGTCCAGCATAAACTTCCACACAATTGCCCAGGCAACCGCCGATGTGATAACCGGAGCAAACACGAGTACCCTAAAAGCCGTTACCCCCTTAATCGGCTTGGTCAACAGATTAGCCAAAAATAAGGCCAGTATTACATTTAACGGGACCAATCCGGCGGTAAACACCAGGCTATTCTTCAATGTTTTCAGGAAAAGCGAGTTTTCTGAAAACATCGTCTGATAATTTTCAAATCCAATCCACTCGCGAACACCGCTCAAAAGGTTGTAATCCTGAAGGCTGAATACCATTATCGCTATCAGAGGATACAAAACAAATATTAAGTATCCTATCACCTGCGGTGATATGAAGATATAACCTAACAAGCGGTCCTGCCGATCAAGATTACTCATCTGCGTCCCCATTATTGATCCCCCTAAAGTCGAATAATAAATAGAACGGTAGCCTGCAGGTAACTACAGGCTCCGTCCAAATAGTAGGATACTTACCTCAATCGGTCTCTACCAGAGGTTTCAACTGCTTGTTGATATCTTTCAAGGTTGCCTTTACATCTGCGTCCGCCTGCCACAAGCTGTCAAAAGCGCCACGGGCCTCCATGCTAATCTTCGGAAAATTCACATGTGAGGGCAGAACAGTTCCGTTTTTAATTCCCTGCTGTACTATTTCCATTTGATCCGATGTGAGCCCGGGATTAGCCTCAACAAATGCTTTTGATTCGATAACCGATACACGGGCGGGAGGAAAAAACTGGGCAAGTTTGGCAACATTTTCTTTGTTGGTCAGATGTGCCAGGAAGTCTTTTGCAACTTCAGGGTGCTTACTCGCTCGAAAAACGGCAAATGCTGCTTGTCCGATGACCCACGGTCTTCCGGCAGGGCCGGCCGGCAAAGGCGCAATATCCCACTCGAAATCTGCATCAGAGAGTTTCGGTACCCGGCTTATCTGACTAATGGTGGTGGCGGCATCACCGATAAAGAAATCCGCCTGAGTTCCTGGAGGCTCGACAGTTTTATCATCGAATATCATAGCATGATATAAACTCAAAGCCTCATAAGCCTCGGGAGTGGACAACTGCAGTTCGCCCTCTTCATTCCACATATCAACACCATATGCTCGCAGAATCGGTACAATAGTATGGAACAGACGGGCGTCATAGCCTGCGCCGTTGAATGTCTGAAACGCATATTTTCCGGTTTCCACCTTAATAGCCCTTGCACTCTCGGCAAAATTCTCCCATGTCCAATTTCCGTTTTCGATCGCCTCCGGAGGGGTGGGCACCCCAGCTTGTCTGAAAAGATCCTCATTATAGAACATCACAAAAGGAGATGTGGAGAAAGGAATCCCGTAAAGACCATCCCCCTGTTTCCATAATTCCATTGCAGGGTCAGAGAAATCCGCATAATCATATTCTTCAATACTCTTGATATGATCCCCCACTTCTGCCAGCACTCCACTATCGATAAATGTAGGAGCACTTGTCTCTAGAAGCCATCCTCCATCGGGAGGGTTGCTGCCCGACAACTGTAGAGTAAGCTTAGTCACATACTCCGAGAAGGGAATGGTATCAAATGCAATTTCTACATTCGGATGATCCTCACGATAGCTATCAGCAATTCCATTCAATGTTGCTAAGTGATCCGGGTTTCCACTCCATACCGTAAAGCGCAGTTTCACCGGTTCATTCTCAGCTGTTTCCCCGGAAGATTCCTGGGAACCATTGGCAAATGTAAAAAACACAGCCGAAAACAGAAAGACACATATTAGCAGGCCTTTTAGAATTCTCATCTTAACTCTCCTTTTCAGATAAAATAGTATGATTAAGCGCTTAATCATATGAAATGTTACCACGACTCTAATAGTCTGTCAATAAATATTTAAGAGGTTTTTAATTACTTTGATTATAGTGTTTTATATGGATTCTTCACTCAAAGTCTACAATCAAGCGTAACCAGGACATTATAGACTGTGATTAAGCGGTTTATCATATGCGCTATACAGTGCTTTTATCTATTGGCTAAGAAGCTTTTGTAGTATATATTTAAGGTAAATGGCGCAACAAAGAAAAGTAAATCTCAAAGATGTGGCTAAGATAGCCGGAGTATCCACTGCAACTGTATCAACAGTTATTAATAATCGGACTGGAAATATTCGTGTTGGTAAAGAAACAAGAGAAAGAATTCTCGAAGCTCTCAAAGAAACCGGATATGTGGCCAATCCCGCCGCAAGAGGATTAGCGGGAGCTCAAAACCGAATAATCGCTGTTTTTACCTATAATTCAGTCTTTCCCTTCGCCCACCGTAATTTCTACTACCCCTTTCTGCTTGCTATCGAGGAATCCGCTGAGAAGAATGGATATGACCTTCTTTTCATGACCAGTGCAACCGGTTCCGACCGCCGTCGTTCAATCTATCGGGGTGGATCTAACCGCCTTTGGCTTGCGGATGGTGCAATTCTTCTCGGCCTCGAAAAAAATGAGGAAGAAATCGTGCGTCTTGTAAAAGAGAACTATCCCTTTGTAATTATTGGACATCGTCAAATAGCAGGTGTGGAACCCTCATATGTCGCTGCTGATTATGCGACCGCCACGGCTGAGATTGTATCCGGTCTTCTACGCAAGGGACATCGCAAAATCGCACTCATCAGAGTTTTACAGGATTCAGAGCCCGGCAGTGATCGTGAAATCGGATTTCGTAAGGCTTTTGATGATGCAGGCATTGAATTGCCAAAAGAGTTTATCAGAAGAATTGCTCCTGAACGCATTTCGGCTGCTTTCTTGCAGGAATTGCTGCAAGCCGGTGTAACCGCATGCGTAGCTGAGAGCTACAGCTTAGCTGAAAACTTAAGTACTGTAGCTGAGCTCAACAGTATCAGCATTCCGGAAGACATTTCAATTGCTGCTCTCGGCGGTCCGAAGGAGAACGAAAACAGTCATCGCAATTGGACGACCTTCATTACTCCTGCTCAAGACATGGCGGTCAATGCGTTTCGCATGCTGCTTACACTTATCGACTCACCGAACGAGGGTCCGTTAAGAACTACCTTACCATGCAGGGTGATTGAAGGTTCTACTGTAGCCGAGCCTAGGAAAAACGCACAATAGTTCAGCTTGTATGAGTTGTTCTTTTCGAGGGTAAAACCCTTCCACGAAACCACCCTGCTTAATCATTGTATCGTGTGCTTGCCATAATTAGATCCTGTCTTGCCAATAATATCGCCTCATCGAGTTCATGTTGAGCAATTTCGAGGAATGAAATTTTCATACTTTATGTTATTTATATTTTCGAAGCACATCTTCCAGAGATACAGCCCTCATTTTTCCTTGCTCGTAAGCATTAATTCTATCTTCAGCCTCGCGTACCCATAGCGCATCTACCTCAGTGTCCAGCATATCGAAGCTCGATAGCAATTTATCTATGAGCTCAGCTCTCTCTCGGATCCAGTAACAAGGCCTCTTTGAAAAGGGTATCGGTATCAACCATGCTCTCCTCTCCTTTTTATATTTCTCAGTATACCACCTCCTAAAGATGGCTATAACCCTTGATTCTGGAACCTTAGGGGCGGTAAGTAGAATGGATCAATGCAGACTGCCTTTCACAAACGTGACAACACTCACATAGAGTGGTAGGCTTAGGGAGCACTTTGTATGATGTACCGGTAGATAGTATGGAAACCACACTAATAATCTTCTTTGCGACCTTTGCAGCCACCCTGCTGAGCGTGATGTCCGGAGGTGGTGCTTCGGTGATCAGTCTTCCGATCTTTCTGTGGGCCGGGGTTCCGCTGCCGACAGCACTCGCCACCCACAAAATCTGTGCGGTGTTCTGGACCCCCGTTTCAGCCTGGA
>CAZDFY010000134.1:0-1945 GCA_964504785.1 uncultured Sediminispirochaeta sp.
TGTTAGAGGACCCCGAGGCGGGGGACACAGCGGCGGTTATTCTGGACGAGTTTCACGAACGCTCCCTGACAACCGACCTGGCCTACGTACTTGCCCTACAGTGCCGCGACCTGTTTCGCCCCGACCTGCGGCTGCTGGTAATGTCAGCCACCCTGAACACAGAGCAGTTTGCCGCAGACCCCTTTTCCATACTGCAGGCTGAAGGAAGCCTCCACCCACTTACGGTCCACTACCGCCCCACTCCGGCGGTCCATACGAGAACAGGTCAGCACCATAGGATAGGACCCGGCGCGGCCCCTGAGGACCGCTCCCGGATTGAACAGCATGGGGCAGAAGAGTGCCGCCGCTGGATATCAAATAACCAGGGGAGTATTCTGTTCTTTTTACCTGGAGAAGCGGAGATTCGGCGGGCGACCAAAGCCCTGAAAACCTCTCAACTCTCCGAGGGGGTAGAGGTGCATCCCCTCTACGGACGCCTGACCCCCCGGGAGCAATCCAGGGCCATTGCTCCTCCCAAGTCGGGCCGACGCAAGATAGTAATTGCCACCAATATAGCCGAAACAAGTTTGACTATTGAGGGAATCCACTGTGTGGTAGACTCGGGCCTGCGTCGCCGCAGCATTTGGGACCCGGACACGGGTCTCTCCCGATTGAAGACAGTACGCATCAGTGCCGCCTCGGCCACCCAGCGGGCCGGACGGGCCGGCCGACTGGGCCCGGGAACAGTGATACGACTTTGGGAGAGCTACGAGCGTCTTGATGAGTTCGATCCTCCGGAAATCAGGCAGGCCGACCTCTCCGGGCTGTTCCTGACCCTGGCGGTATGGGGGGATACCCTGGGCAGTTCCTGCCCCTGGCCGGACCCGCCTGATTCCGATCGTCAAGAAGAGGCGCTGGAGCTGCTGCGGAACCTCGCTGCCATCGATAAGAAGGGAATACCCACAGCCAAAGGGGCGGCCATGGCCCGTATGCCTGTAACACCGCGCCTGGCGTCCATGTTGACTGAGGCGGCCACACACAACAAAGACAACAAAATCCTTAGCAGCAGCGGCAACCCAGTACATACAGCTATCCATACCGCAGCCCTCACTGCGGCGATTCTGGAGCACGGAGATCCCCTGCGACCGGAGCTGCGCGATACCTACGGGGCTGATCTGGGACTGCGGGTAGAACTGCTTCAGCAGGCCTGGGGCACATATGCACCTAAATCTAAAAGGGAAAGTTCTAGGGGCAGCCCCCCACCGAATCTTTCACACGATCTCTCCTATGACCTTTCCCGTGATCTTTCCCGAGGGCCGGCGGAGCGAGTTTTGCAGGAGGCGGAGCGGCTCGAGCGCTTGGCCTCCGGCCACAACCACAACCACAACCCAAGGCCTGATAACACCGCCGGCCCCATCAGCCCAGACAGAACAGCCCCCGCTACACCTCCCGTAACCGTCCCAAAAACCAGTGTAGGTGAGAGCAAAAACAGCACCTCTCCTGGCTGGCTGCTGCTGGGGGCGTATCCGGATCGGATTGCCCGGCGGACCGAACAAGGCCGATACAGACTGGCAAGCGGGCCGGAGGCACGCCTTATAGAGGGACACCGGGGCTTCGCTCCGGAGTGGATAGTTGCCGCATCCCTGCACCGTGGTCAGCGGGAGGGATTGATTTACCTGGCGGCGGCCCTGTCGGAGTCGGAGGTACAGGCCTTTATTGCCGAATATGCCCGGGAACAGGAGCAACTAAGCATCGATGAAAACGGCTTACTCAGAGCTCGCCGGCTCAAAATCCTGGGTGGCCCCAAAGACGCGGAACAAACGGGGGGCCTGCTGGTCTCCTCTACCCCAATTGCTCCCGCTGAATTGTCCTCTCCCCAAAAGGCCTTCTTGGATCTTCTGAAATTGGAGCTGCTGAAAAAGGAGGGGCTTGGCCGCCTGTCCTCCAACAGAATAACCTCCAACAG
>CAZDFY010000134.1:2045-8109 GCA_964504785.1 uncultured Sediminispirochaeta sp.
CCTCCAACAGAATAACCTCCAACAGTCTTTCCTCAAACCGCCTGCCCTGGAGCCGCGGGGCTGAAGAGCTGCGCCGGAGAATCGCCTTCCTTCGAGAGGTACAGGGAGAACTGTGGCCGGATATCAGCGACGAAGCCCTGGGGAACAGAATAGAGGAGTGGCTGGGTCCATTCCTGCCTCGCAAGCTAAAACAGAACTCCTTAAAAGAGCTGCCCCTGGCCCAGGCGCTGCGCTCGATGCTGCCCTGGGATCTGCAGCACAAAATTGATCAGCTGGCCCCCCAGCAGCTGACCCTCCCTTCAGGGACCCCCCGGAGGCTGCGCTACGAAGGGGGAAAATGTATTCTGGCCGCCCGCATTCAGCAGCTCTTCGGGCTTTCAGATACTCCCCGGGTAGCCGGGGTGCCGGTAGAAATAGAGCTGCTCTCCCCCGCCGGGCGGCCCATGCAGATAACCCGCGACCTTCACTCCTTCTGGCTGCATACCTACCCCGAGGTACGAAAGGAGCTGCGAGGCCGTTACCCCAAACATTTTTGGCCGGAGGACCCTCTGTCCGCAGAGCCCACCGACCGCAGTAAACCAAGGGGCAGTACATAGTAAAACGAAAAAACCTTCTTGTATTTATTGCGCACCCCAGGTACATGCCTGAATCATGAAACTTACAGTGCTTATGAACAGTTCCACAACTGCCGGCTGCTTCCACCTGCTTGACCCGCCTGTAACTCAGCTTGAAAGTACGGCGGACTACCTGAAATCCCTTGACCTGCCGGTTTTAAGTGCCTGTCACTCCACCGATTTTCAGAGTCGGGTAAGGCTCTCTCGGGTTGCACCAATACGTGAAATAGGATCGAAACTGCAGATCGAATACTAAAGCCCCTCTATTTGCAGAAATTCTAAATTTGAAAATTTAGAATGCTCACATTTTCTTTAAGATAAGTAACTTAGGTTAAACTTTTTAAGGTTATTCTAATTTTTGAAGTCATAAGACTTCCAAAATTAGAATTCCCGCTCTATTTGTTTAAACAATTGCATTCATTTGTTCCTTCTGATATAGTGGTGTGTATGTCAACAAAGCATCAGAAAGTAAGCGACTACATAGAGCGGCTCATTCTTGACGGAACGATTTCACCGGGTGAAGTTCTTCCAGGCGAGCTCGAGCTCTCCAGTACCTTAGATGTCAGCAGAAATACAATCAGACACGCCCTCGAACAGCTGTCGAAAAAGTACCGTATTGAGCGTACCCCCGGACGGGGCACGGTGTTTCTTGGCAATGTCGAGGATGCTCCTCCCTCCCGGGCTATCGGCATCATCAACAGCTCCCTGATGTACACTATCTACCCCGAGCTAATTCATGGGGTAGAGGACGGCCTGTACCGCGGCGGATATACGATGATCCTGGCCAACGGGAACTACGATCCCGAAAAGGAGAGAGAATCCATCCGCCGTATGCTGAATCAGGGCATTGCCGGCTTGATTGTAGAACCGATGGCCAGTGCCTCGGTTACACCGGGCAACCGCTTTATCACCGACCTCAACAAGGCGGGTGTCCCAATCATCACTACCAACTGTATGATCGAAGGACTTTCAGCCTCCTATATTACCCTTGATGATGAGCGAATAGGACGTATGGCCGCAGAATACCTGATAGAACAGGGCCACCGCCGGGTGGGCTGCGTATACAAACGGGATAACCAGGCGGGTATGCTGCGGCTCAAGGGGCTGCGGGCCGGTCTCGAAGCCGCCGGTCTTACTCTTCAGGAAGAGTTCACCTGCGGATACGCCCAGGAGGATGAGCCCCTGGTCCCGGGTGCCTGGTGCACCCGGCAGATCCTAAAAAACTCTTCGGTTCCCCCTAGGGTAGTTTTTTATTTTAACGATCAAGTTGCTATCCAGGCCTACGAGACGCTGCGTGAAGAGGGTCTCAAAATACCTGAAGATATTTCAATTATTGCGGTAGACAACATTCCCGAATCCACCCACGTATCACCCGGCCTCACCACTTTTAATCACCCCAAATACCTCATGGGAAAGTTAGCTGCGGAGATGATGCTGGCAAGACTCGGTCCTCACAATGATTCCCTGGTCTACGGTGTTACAATGAAACCGGAGCTGGTGGTCCGGGGCAGCGTTCGCTCCCTCCGATAACATCACTGACAAAACAAGCGGGCTGTCCGAGATAAATCTCAGACAGCCCGCTTTTCTCTTTACCACGTAATTACCTAACGCTGCAAACGGTCGGTTACAACCTTATTCATCCAGGTCATCGCCATGATGATTGCAAACAGAATCCACGCGATAGCCGAGGCCTTTCCAAAACGGTTAAAGTTAAAACCTGTACCCAAAAGGTAATAGGCGCTGGTTAATCCCGCGTTGCTGGGACCACCCATCGTCTCATAACCTTTCATCAGAACGAAGGGCTCTTCGAAGAGCTGCATTCCCCCGATGATACTCATGGATACGGCAAAGAATATGATCGGCAGCAGCAGTGGAACAGTTACGTGCCAATGTTTTCTAAACCCCGTAGCACCGTCGATTTCCGCCGCCTCGTAGAGCACTTTGTCGATAGACTGCAGGCCGGCAAGGTAGATGATTGTATTCCACCCGATAAAGCGCCAGTTCACCATAATTGCAATACTCGCCTTGATTGCACCGGGATTCTGTACCCATTTTACGCCTTCCAGGCCCAGCCAGTTTTCAATGATGAAGTTGAACCAGCCGTAGTTCTGTTCGTAGAGCTGGTTGAAGACCAAAGCTATCACAACAGTACTCGTAATGTAGGGAAGAAAATACATTACCTTGAAGAAACCGCGACCCTTGACCTTCTGGTCGTTCAGGACAATTGCCAGGGGAATAGCAAAGACATGCTGCAGCAGAGAGCCAAAGACAAGCAGAATAAAGGTGGTTTTCAGGGATCCTATAAAAAAGGGGTCTGTTGTGAGCAGGCTGATATAGTTCTGAATACCTCGAAAATCCTGGGGGCCGGCAAGGGTCCATTTGAAGAAGGAGATAGTGATTGAATATAAAATCGGGAATATTCCGAATACCGCAAAGAGAATCAAAAAGGGACTTATAAATACGTAGGGGGCGATTCGTTTTCCAGTTTCTACCATAGTTTTCCTCCTATCCCTTCACGCTGCCGGCAGCAAGGCCGGAGATGATCTGCTTGTTGAAAGCGATGAACACGAAGATCAGCGGAACTACCGCCAGAACGGTCCCCGCCATAAGACCACCACGGTCTCCATCCATCTGCATAAACAATTTTGACAGAGCTACGGGCAAGGTGGTGGAGTTAATATTGGGCAGCATAACTAGAGCCCCCAGAAAATTGTTCCAGCTGTTGATGAAGGTCATGATTCCAAGAACCGCAATTCCGCTTCTGGAGAGGGGAAAGGCAATACGCGTCAGAATTCCAAACTCCGTCAGGCCGTCAATACGGGCGGCGTCCATCAACGCATCGGGAATCGAACTCTGCATAAACTGGGTCATAAGAATTATCCCGAAGGCGTTGGCCATCCCTGGAACAATGAGCGGGAGCCAGGTGCCGTACCATTGAAAAAAAATCATCATCTTGAAAAATGGAATAATGTTCAAAAAGGGTGGTATTGCCATGGTACTGAGCATAAGAACGAAGATAGGTTTCTTCCATTTGAAGTCGTACTTTGCCAGTGCAAAGCCGCCCATAGTGCAGAAAAAAATTACCGTTACCGTCGCAAGTGTCGCTATTCCAAAACTATTGAAAAAGTTAATTGCAAAGGGAATATCATCGAAAAGTGCGCTGATATTGGTAAAAAAAGAACTTTTGAAAAAAATGTGCGGCGGATTCCTGTACACCTCGGTCCCCGGAACCGTCGAAAGAACAAACATGTAGTAAAAGGGAAAACCGAAGATGAACACAAAAACCATCAGTATCGCATACAAAATGGTTTTACCACCGAACCGGCCAAGACTACTACTTTTCTGATCCATTGTTGCCTCCCTGTAGTAAGGAAGCGGGGTCTTAAGAGACCCCGCGTATCTGCAATATCAGTCCGCGATAGCCAGCACGCTGTTCAGTGCAGTCTGGTAGGACTCTTCTACGCTTGCATCGTTCACAAGCACATCGGTAATGGCATTTCCAAACACAGAGAGAATCGCAGCATCGTATTCGCTGACGGCGGCGTTGGGAATCTCCTGGGCTATGTCTGCATAGAGCTGCCGCACTTTCTGCCCGCCAAAGTATTCCACCGGCTCATTCATGATGGGATCATCAAATACGGTGGTGAGCGCCGGAAAGGCATCGATGGTTTCAAAGGTGGTCAGCTGAGCATTGGAACTGGTGGTCAGGTATTTAATCACTTCCCAGGCAACAGCCTTCTGCTCATCCGGTACTTCCGCCGGTATAGAGAGATAGGTTCCCCCAAGAGCGGCTAGAGTATTTCCCGGCAGTCGAGTAGCTCGCCAGTCTCCGGAAAGATCGGTAGCAATCCAAGTCTTGAGAGCACCGCCGAACCAGGCGCCGTTGATAGTAGCAGCCACTGTACCGTCCGCAAAAGACTGGGTCCAGGGTCCTGTCCAGGCACCAAGGTCTCCGTCTATTCCTGCTTCTCTAATTTCTTTTACTACAGTAAGCGCTTCTATAAATTTTTCCTTAGGTTCTAGAGGTTTTCCATCTTTGAACCACCCGCCTTTTCCGCCGTTGAGAGGAGTCATGGCCACCTCGTTTGCATTCGGAATGGCAAACTGATCAATCTCTCCGTCGCCGTCACGGTCCGCTACAAGTTCCTTGCCGACCTCGATAAACTCGTCCCAGGATTCGAGGTTCTCGAGGGATACCCCGGCCTCATCCACCAGACTTTGGCGGTAGAAAAGCACTGCCGGAGCGATATCTACCGGCATCGCCACCAGAGACCCGTCACTGGTAGTCGCGTTGGACATTGCAAAACCGACAATATCTTTTCCTACTTCAACCCCGTTAAAGGGCGCCGCGGCAAGGTTCGTCAATCCCCCACCCTCTACGAACTTGGCAATATAGCCTACCTCGAGGGCTTCGATATCGTTAGTTGCCTCTCCTGCCGCCAGGACTGTGGTCAGTCTGGAGTGGTGGCCCCCGAAATCTGCGGTCTGAAACTCGACGGTCACATTGGGAAAGGTGCTTTTAAAATCCTCAGTATCCATCACCGCTTTGTACGCCTTTTCCAGGTCGCCATAAGCGCCGATACTGACCACGTACTCCTTTTCAGGGTCGAAGACAGGCATATCCGCCGCCGAAGTCTGCTCTTTTTTGCCTGAACAGCCGACGAACAACAGTCCTGCAGCCACAGCTACAGTCAATAAGAAAACCAGTTTTTTCATTGTATTACTCCTCTTGTGTAATAGTACCAACATTTAATATATTTGTTGGTACATTATCAGGCAATAATTGTACCTTGTCAAGAAAAAAACAATTCATTCCTAGCAAATTCCAGAAATAGTCACATCGATACGTTGAACCCTGCCGTTACGATCAAATAGGTCCCGCCCCACATCCTCCGGAAGCCCTTCCGCAGGGTTGAAAGCAAGAACTTTTCCATTATATACCAGACTTCCTGATTCTCGCCCTCCCTGATGATAGAAGACGGGAACATTACAAAAGCTGAATGCCAGTGATCCGGCCGGCACCCCTGCCTTCTGCGGATTACCCTCCGTATCAAAATAGAAAAACTCACCCTTTTTTTTGAGGAATTCACCGCGGTCTAAAAGTACGGGTTTGAACCCTACTTTTCCCCCGCTCACCGTCACCCCAAGCTCAAGAAAACGGGCAATTATATCTTCCTTCACCTGCCCGGTCATTCCCGGCTGCTGTACTCCCGCAAAACTCGGGGTATGGGAGTAAGGGTCTGTGGGAAAGGCGCCGTACTCCTGGGGAGTTTTGTGAGCGCCAACCCCCTCCTTTATCTCCTGGAAATGCTCGACACATTCACCCTTCTTACCGCTCTTCCCGCACAAGCCGAGGGCGTTTTCAACCACCGCCAGTTCCAGCTTCGACACCATATGCCAGTAGATTGACCCAAGCCCCTCGTACTTGAAAAAGGTCCCGGAGCGACCGG
>CAZDFY010000135.1:0-8075 GCA_964504785.1 uncultured Sediminispirochaeta sp.
AAATAGGGCTGCACATACTTATGCTGGGCGGTCTCCATAAACCCGGCTTGAAGGACAAAGCCCATTTTTTTGCCTTCCGAAGGGGCGGGCTCCAGCTTTTCGATGAACTTCATGACAAGCCCCGGCATCGCATGAATATAGAGGGGAAGTATGATGATAATTGCATCAAACCCGGCTACGTAGCGAGCGAGTTCTTTTGGATCATTTCCGGCGATGCTTTTTATTTCGCAGGGATCATGCATTTCTTTTACAAAGTGCTCAGCAAAAATTTGAGAATTACTTTTGCTTGATTTTCCCTTTGGTGAGCCGTTAAGAATTATGGTATTCAATTGCGTCCACCTCCCCCGGAAATAGTTTCTTCAAGAGGCTCTACAACAATGGATTTTGAGTGGAACTGATAGAACACACGCTGTATATAATCTACAAAAATCTGACGGCCGGCGGGAGTCTCAAAACTGTCCTGATAGTAAAATTCAATATCGGGGTACCGATCGTATCTGGGTACGTGCATGGATTCGCCGGTGGAATATTCGGTATACGGAAGATAAAGGGGTATCATTCTATCGAACAGAGTTTTGAGATTGCCGCTGACAAAGCCTTTGCTCACTTGTGAAAAAAAGATCGCCCTGTCGGCGGTTACGTAATGATGATAAAACTCATCTAAATCTTTGAAGGCGCATCTGCCGGGTGTTTTCCACCAACAGGACCAGCAACCAATACAATCCTTTATTTCAGCTTTGGCTAAGTCGAGGGTATAGTCGGCTGAGGCAGAGTTATTTTCATACTCAGTGATTACAATAGTTTTCATTTCAGCTCATCCTCCTTCGAAATGATTTTATCATATGGTTAGGATAAAAAGCAGCCCTGATGTAAGAGATTATTGGACCCGTGCTCGGTATTCTGTGTGCTTTTGGTGTAATGTTTTCACAGCTGGGCGTCGTAGCGTTGCTCCCTGAGGGGTCTGCCGAAGGCGGTGGAATCGTGCTCGGAGGTGAGGGTGAACCCGTGGCGCGTGTAGAGTGAAATAGCTGCGTTCAGTTCGTTGGCGGTCAGAAGGAATGCCCGCTCGTATCCTGCCTCATGGGCAAAGCTCATCCACAGCTCCATCAGACGTTTTCCAAGACCTATTCCGCGGTAGTCGGAGTGGATAAGGAAGTAGCGCAGCTGCGCGGTGTTGTCCTCCCTGTGCATCAGCACCAAAGAGCCGATAATACTTCCTTCGTGCTCAGCGAGCCATATGCGGTCTCGCGACGAATCGTAATTCTCAAAGAACTCCGCCACGCCCTTCGCCACGTAGGTTTCGAACTGTCCTCCAAAGCCGTATTCGCGTCCGTAGAGATCCCCATGCAGGTATACTACGTAGCCGAGATCACCCGCTCTTGGCTCGGTCCTGATTGTGATTTCATCGAGTAAAACCTTCATTCTCTTGCCTCCCTACTCAATCTTGGGTTTATTGCCCCGTTAGGAGAACACCTCGGCGCGGACGAGGTGGTGGGGCTTGTCGAATGTGTACCAGAAGTAGGATTTCGGGAAGAAGGAGCCGAATAATCCATCCAGTCCGTTTTCGACACAGTTGTTTTTTTCTCTGAAAAGTCAGGCCTAGTTCACAGCATTATACACCTCTTTCTTTTGGAATATCAAAAAACTTGCGTTGACGCAAGTTTAAAAAACGCTATATAGTAAATCTCCCTCAAAGGGGGAGCGGAATAGCCCGCCCGCTGCACCCCTCCGTACTACAGAAAGCTTACAATGGTTTAGTACTCCTCTTTTGCACATCTGTGCCGGCCGCGCCTGACTGCGGCGGCTATGGAGCGCGGGGGCGTTCCCCCGACAATTCAGCGGGCCAGGGCTGCGTTCGGATCGGTGAAGAAGCGGATCATCTGAGAAGTTTCTTCATCTGGAGATGCTCCGTACTGCCGGCAGCAGCGATCGGCGGCGGCCTGGTAGTCGGCAGTCTCGCCCACCAGCTCGCCGATCTCGATCAGGGGGTCGAGGTATCCGAACAGCTCAGCGGCGCTGTGAATCGCCTCGTGGGAAATGAGGTAGTGGGTTGCCTCGAAACGTTTCAGTCGGTCGCGCATCGGCACAAGGCTCTCGAGCCGGTAGCCGTAGGCACCATTGTAGCGCCGCCCGTAGACACAATCTCCGAGGAACAGGGTGCCGCGCTCGGGGACGTACAGGATCGAGGAGTCGTCGGTGTGACTGCCGCCGAGGTGTTCGAATATGCAGGTGATGCCGCCGAGGTCGATCTCGCCGGCGCTGTGAAAGGTGCGGTCTATTGGTATCAGCTGCCGCTGCATGGGGGAGGGCATCTCGGTTTTAAGACAATCCGCTGCAAATTTAGGAAGGAACCCAGTTTCTACGAGCTGGTCGAGTCCCTCGTCGTCCCATGCGAGCCCGCGCAGCTGCGAGATCTTTCCGGCTGTCAGTTCGTGGGCCAGGCTGGTGGCCCCGATGGTCTGCATGCCGAAGATGTGGTCCCAGTGCCAGTGGGTAATGAACTGCCGCTGTATTGGTATTTCATCCCGGCTGGCGGCTCCAACCCGGGCGGCTTCGCCGCCGTTCTTGACACCCCTGTCCTTTCCTCCTCCGCCGTCACTTTTATCACTTTTACAATCACCACTGCCGCCGTCACCACAGTCGCCCCCGCCGGTCCTGGCGGCGAAGGGGGTGCCGGTGAGCTCTTCGACGGCGGTCAGAAACTCTCGGGCGTGGCTTGGAGAGGTGCCCGCGTCGACAACTATAGCCCCTTCGCTGCCGGCAACGAGCCCGAGCAGCGGCCGGTCGGTTTCTGCAACCGGTTCGGAGTAGTAGATGCCTTTGGTCAGTGTATGGGTGTGCATATGCAATTCCTCCTTACAATGCTGTGGATACAGGGTGGTCAATAAAATATGTTAAGTGAACTCGAAGCCGATGCCCGGAATTTCGAGGGGATATACGATGCCCTGGTTGATTCGGACTGCGTGGTAAGAGGGGTCGTTGGTAAACTCGAGGTGGCCGTCCAGATCGGCGTAGGCGACGTTGGGCCGGGAGAGGGCAAAGTGCAGGCCCGCGGCTACTCCCAGTCCAGCCTCGTCCATGCAGCCGATCATGGTCGGGGCTGCGGCGGCCCGGGCTATTGCATCTATTTCGGCGGCCCGGTACAGTCCGCCGCTCTTGGCAAGCTTAATGTTGTAGGCATCCGCTCCGCCGGCCCCTTCGATGGCCGCGGCGTCCGCCGGGCTGAGTACAGCTTCGTCTGCCATTACCTGCAGGTGGTTGCCGCCGGCCGGGGGGACGACGGCCAGGGATCTGGCTGCCTCGCCGGCTACCCCTAAGCCCGCCAGGTCGAGCTTGTCGATTGGCTGTTCGAGTATCGAGAGCCCGGCGGGGACAACCCCCCGAATGAAACGCAGGGCCTCCTCGCGGCTGAAGCCCTGGTTTGCGTCAAAGCGAAGCTCCATCTCCGACCCCACCGCCTCGCGAACTTTGCGGCAGCGCTCGATATCCTGCTCTACATTCTTTCCCCCCTTAAGCTTGAGGCTAATAAATCCACGTTTCTTCCAGGCTATGGCCTTGGCAATGGTGTTTTCCGGCGACTCTATGCCGATAGTGACCGAGGTTGCAATCGAATCGCAGCAGGCACCCAGATATTTGTAGAGGGGCAGACCAGCCTGTTTGGCGGCAATATCGTAGAGGGCCATATCGACCGCCGCTAAGGCAGTTGGCTGACCGATATCTACACCGATATCTGCTGTGTCAATCGACTTGGCCAGGCTGTTTCGTAGGGTATGTGTATTTCGGTGACGCTTCAATTCGAGTTCGAGATCGGTGATAATACGCGGCAGGTAGTCCGGGTCGCGGCCTTTGAGAAAGGGTATTGCAATGTCGTTAAGGGCTTCAAGAATAGTGTCGCCGTTTTCACCGGTGACTTCCTCGTCGTGGGCTCCGCAGCCGTAACCGATAATTCCGTGGTTGGTCTCGATGCGCAGGAACACGTTTACCGTGTGGTCGATGGAGCTGTAGGCGATGGTGAAGGGTTCTTCCAACTCGAGTGTATAGGGCCAGGCTTCGCAGCGGGTGATTTTCATAACGGTTCCTATAGGCCGGCGGTTTCGGAGCCGCGGTGATGCTCTGTCAGCATGGTTTCGATTTTGTCGACGATGGGAGTGAGGTCTTGGGTGAGGGCATCCCGGGCCGGCAGGCCGGTCTCTTCTTCGAGGCGGCGGCACTCGGCGGGAATCTCATCATACTCCATCTCCTCATGATTGACGGTAATGCCGATGACCGGCTTCTCGGAGAGCAGTTCAATGGCCTGTATCTGGGTTTTGAGTGGATGAATAGGGGTGCCCGGCAGGCCGTCGTAGTCGCGCCGCCTCGGGGCATGCTGCAGCAGGACAGCATGGGGCTGACCGGCCGACAGAATTTCAAAGCCTCCGGGGAAGATGGGATTCATCAGGCTGCCTTGGCCCTCGATTACCATGACCTCCGGCTGCTGCTCTTTCCAGGCGGTGATTATAGCGTGTTCTATTTCACCGGCTACAAAGTCGTTGATGAGGGCATCCATGATTACCCCGTACTGTGCCCCCTGCAGCCAGGCGGTCTGGCCGGTACCGATAAAGGCGGTTTTGTGGCCCCGGGCTTCCAGGGCATTCACCAGACGCCAGGCGGCGGTGCGCTTGCCCACCGAGGAGTCGGTACCGAGCACGGCGATGCGAAGGGAGCCCACCGACCAGATGCCGCCGGTGAAGGGGTGCAATTCATGCCGCGGAGGTGTTTTTCGTACGTCCCGCAGGCTCACCCCATGGCTGCGTGCCTCACTGACCATCAGCTCATCTTCGGAAATAAAGTAGTGCATTCCGCAGTCGACATTCAGCCCAGTGCGGATAGCATCCAGTAGTGCGCCCCGCATGTCGTCGGTGATGACCCCTCCGTCGGGGGCAATGCCGAATACGTAGTGCGTGGGGTGGGTGCCGGCCGCACGGGCGATTTCAACGGCCTCTTCGAGGGAGGCGCTGACGGGAATGCCCGTGGGTGTGCGGTCAAGCACCTGTCCGGCATCCTGGCCGGCGTAGCGGCTGTCGATTACCCCGACGATGTTGTAGCGACGGGTAAAACGTACCAATCCATGGGCGGTTTTGCCCCAGGGAGTATTAAAATAACCTTCGCAGTAGACTAATGCATTTCCATCCATGGGGCTATTATCGCACGGTCTATAAGAATTTATCAACGAAATCAGCCATTCAATCAGCAATTCAAGGGTGATATAAAATAAGGAAAGGTTACTAGTTTGATAAGCAATTCCACATTCATTATATTAATACCAGGAGGTAGCTATGACAAATAACACAATGCTTGCCCGATCATTAACCTTTTCTTCGCCCTTTGCGTATCAGGAATTACTGTGTCAAATAGACCGGTTATCATCATATAATTTTCCTCAGGAACGAATTGAAGAAATCCTAAAACAGGCGATGGATATGTCGAAAAGGTCTCACTATTCTTTGCAGGAGGCAGTTGATAAGACAGTAGCACCCTTTCTGAAACAGAAAAAACACGCTTCTTCGGTTCAGAATCTCAAATCAAACAAGAAATAGTAGTGAGAAGTAGTTTTTCAAAAAAGTGCGGCCGGCTCGAGGTACAGCCGGCTCGAGCGGATTGAACATCCAACCTGAACCGCCAAACAGACCGGTGAACCTGACTACTAAACCTGAACAGCTGCCTGTAACACCCGGGCCGCAACTTTCATTTTGCACTGAAGGCCTAATCTAAAAATTTCGTCAGCAGCCCTTCACTTTTTTCCCACAAGCGTCGGGCCTTATTGTCCGGTCCTTCGAGGAACTTGGAATGGGCAGGCTTTTTATCGACATAATACCTGCCCGACACTCCCTCCACTTCTTGGGAATCAGCCAGATATACCGAGGTCTTGGCCCCCTTCTCTACCGAGGCGCCCCCTGAAAAAAGCACATGCAGAAGTTTCGTCTTTATTACACCGGGGTGCAGTGCATTTGCGGTGATACCCTGTGTGAAAAAGCGGTTGTGAAGTTCCCGTGTGAACAGGACCATGGCCACCTTGGACTGGGCATATGCCCGGGAAGGATTATAGCTGCGCTCCGACTGAAGGTCTTCGAAGTCGATACTGCCGCTTTCATGAACCATTGAACTCACATTCACAATCCGACTCGGGGAATTTTTTTGTAATACATCTATTATTTTATAGGTAAGAAGAAAATGTGAGAGGTAGTTGACTGAAAGAGTCTCCTCAAACCCGTCACTGGTTACTATTCTTTCGGTTCGGATTACTGCTGCGTTATTAATCAGTACTTCGATATCCGGAAAAGTGCGCTTTACCTCCTCTGCCAGGATAGAGACTGACTCCATCTCCGCCAGCTCAGCCGTCAGGAGATCCACCTCTGAATGCGCCTCCGCCTGTACTTCCGCCAGTGCAGACCTGCTTTTACTGCTGTCCCGGCCTACCATTACTATGCTGTGGCCCTGCCGCGCCAGTTGACGGGCAGTCTCCTTGCCGATTCCGTCGGTTGCTCCGGTAATGAGAATTCTCATCACACACCTCCTACTCTAAAACCTACTAATACCTGTCGATGCGGGCAAGTGTGACCCCATGTTTATTCTCTTGCTATTTTTTCAAGGTTCTCTGATAATTAAAACAGAGGGAACGACATGTCTTTAGCCGATTACATTTCTCCCCAGCGCACAGTGCTTCTTACATCTAACACTAAAGCTGCAGCGCTGCATGAGCTTTTGAGGCATCTTTCGAGTGATGCTGCCGTAATGAACGAAACCGATCTCCTGCAGCGCCTGTTTCGCCGGGAAGAGAAAATTACTTCCTACATGGGCTCAGGAATAGCTATTCCCCATGTGGTGGTGGAAAACCTTGATTCAACGTTTATAGTTGTTGGTTTGAGCCGGCACGGCATACAGTGGGATCCTGATAAGAAAGACTTGGTCCATCTGATAATCCTGATGGTCGGAGGCCCGGAGGAACATCTGCAGGTTTTAAGCGAAATTGCCTCTCAGCTGAAAGACGGAGATCTTTATAGACGTTTACTGAACGCTTCTACCGAACAAGACCTGTATAAGCGTATAGTAGAACCTTACAGTGAAGATATGCCGCCCCGGCTCTATCGTGGTCAGAACATCACTGAAGTAACCTTTCAGAAAGGACTGGAGCTTGCTGAACAACTCGAAGGGGCGCTGGTAGTGCTGCATGCGGATGCCTTCGAAAGTGCGGAACAGGTGCAGCGGATTATCCACACGCAGGAGGTACTGGTAGTAACCAACAAACTCGATCTCTACAACGCCTGCAGTCGGATCGGCCTCCGCTCGGCAATTTCCCCTCTTAAGGGTATTCACGGTACCTCGCATATACAGTTCGTCCTGCTGTTTTTATTGTCCCAGGAGGTTATTGCACACAATGACATTATTGTGAATATCTCCGGCCCCTCCTCATCCGGCTATCTTGATTCGATTCATATAACTTCCCTGCAGGACACTTTTCGGTTTCCGCACCTGTTTACTCAAAAAGAGGGCGCTCCGCAGTTGAGCCACCACATTCTCACCAGAATTTTACAGATCGCAGGGGAGCTCTCAACTGAAGGTCGTGAGGGGAAGGCTGTTGGTACTCTTTTCGTCTTTGGCGATTATACGAAGGTGGAAAAGTACATCCGGCAAATGATCGCAAATCCCTTTGCCGGTTTGGATGAGACTGACCGTAATATTTTAGATCCGAACCTTGAAGAAACTATCAAAGAGTTTGCCAAAATCGATGGTGCATTTATTATCCGTGATGACGGAACTCTTATTTCCGCCGGAACTTATCTGGCAGGTATTCCCAATACCGAGGAACTGACTCCCGGTCTGGGGGCCCGACACACCTCCGCCCAGGGTATCAGTGCTGTTACCGATGCAATCGCAATCGCCATTTCCGAATCAACCCGCAAAATAAGTGTGTATTACAAGGGAAAACGCCTGGTGGTCATGTAGAGGCGTTACACTTTAAGGTACTGTAAATTTCAACAAATAAACAGCACCGGCGGGTCGGCTGAATAAATTTGTAACCGGTATTCGGTCGGCCT
>CAZDFY010000136.1:0-8001 GCA_964504785.1 uncultured Sediminispirochaeta sp.
CCCACAGGGTTTGGACCAGTAGATATTTCTAAAAGCACCTTTAATTTCCACGGGAAATATGATAAATTACGTAGGTACTGTTTAATGCAAATACATTTATTAATCAAAATACATTTATTTTTTCCATTAAAGGATCTTATCCATGAAAATTAAGACACGTTTGATTCTCACCAATATATTTGTTGCGGTAGGCATGATCGGCCTTATATTCCTTATGTACATGTACGGTAACCAGGTCAGCCGCTACAATGAACTGCAGTTGCAGGCGAACCAGATTACCACCAAGGTGTATCAGACAAACTCAAAACTCAAAACAACCCTGTTTACCGATGATTTTAAAAGGGATTACGAGGACTTTAGGAACCAATTCATCGATCTTAGGACTTCTATCGACAGCTTTGTTGAAAATGAGCTCCTTAACCGGATAGCCGAAAAGTCGGAAGCGACGAGGAAAGAACAGGAAGCCCTTTTACAAATTATGACGATGACTGAAGAGAAGTTTGAAGCAGTTGAGAAGGCCTCCGGTAAGATGATTGAAGGCGCCTCCCATTACTTGCCAGGGCCGCTAAAAATGGATGAAAATTTTTATGAAGGAAACCTTTATTTAGTAACCCGGGCGGACCGTGAAATAGAGAACCTGTGCATCTATCTGGGGGATGTTTTTGAAACTACCGTGAACCGCACAACAAAAAGCATCGATGAAGCCGCCGCTACACAGCTCAACTTTATTCAAAGTGCGGCAACCGGAGTGGCGGTAGTCATTTTACTTATGGTGGTGGGCTTTCTTTTTGCGGTAATCAGGAATTTACGGAAAAAGCTGGATGTTCTGCAGGAATCCATCAGCATCATCGGGCAAGGCGATTTTACCCATCACATAGAGCTTTCGGGAAAGGACGAACTTAGTACACTTGGGGCCACGGTAAATAACTTTGTTGATGAGTTTTCTGAAATTATTGAAGAGGTAAAGCATCAAGCCGCCGGGGCGGCCGAACAGAAGGAGGAGGTTACCAGCGCCACCAACGAATCTTCGGCGGCGGTACAGCAGATGAGCTCGAACATAAGCTCTATATCAGAAGAGATCCGCCGGCTTGTGGACCATATTACGACTTCCCGCGGTTCAACCCGGCAAATTACCGATAAAATTGTCGAGCTGGCCCAAAAAATTGAATCCCAGTCCTCCGCGGTGACCCAGTCTACCTCCTCTATTGAAGAGATGAACGCCAGTATAGAAAACGTCAACTCTATTTCGGACCAACGAAAAGAGGCCACGGATGAGTTGGTAAAAATAGTGGAGAACACCGGCGGTAAACTCGATGAGACAAACGGACTTATCGAGCAGAACGCCGAAGACACCAACCGGATACTGGAAATTATCGGCATCATCAACAATGTGGCCAGTAAAACCAACCTTCTTTCGATGAACGCCGCTATTGAGGCTGCCCATGCCGGGGAAGCCGGCCGGGGTTTTGCCGTGGTTGCCGAAGAAATCCGCAACCTTGCCGAGACCACCAACGAAAACTCTAAACAGATCCGCACCACCATACACACTATTGCCGACCGCATCACCCGGATCCAGGAGATGAGCAGCGAGAATAAGGACGCCTTTAATCAGGTAAAGGCCGAAGCCAAAAACTCAAGCGACTCGATGGCAGAAATTTCCTCCAGCATGGGGGAGCTTTCCATCGGCAGCAAAGAGATAATCGAAGCCATGACCTCCCTCAGCCAGACCACCCAGGTTATCCAGGACTCGGCGGAACAAATGCGGGAGAACACCGACGAGGTCAACAACTCCCTTGAGCAGATCGAAACTATCGGCCGGGAGGTGGACGACCGTATCCACGAAATAGAGGGGGGCGCCCAGAACATCACCTCTTCGATGCAGCACATCAACACTCTGAACGAACAAAACGACGAGACCACCCGATCCCTTACCCGGTCGGTAGAGAGATTTAAAACGGCGGACTCCGAGGTAGCGAAATCGGCAGAGGAAGCGGAAGAAGCACCCGAAGCACCCTCAGAAGCACTAGAAGAGGTTGCGCCCCCAGAGCTCGGGCATGACGACTAGGGGCTTAGCCGAGTAGTCACGGATACACTGCAAGAGGTGTTCGGCCGCAGCGGCTGAAGTGGGCGGAACGACCGAAGCGGCCGGGGCGGAGCGCGACTGGATCAGGCGCTTTTCGAGGAAGGAGTGCTTGATGCGGGGGTAAAACTCCACTTTTGCCCGGGGCAGATCCAGTGTGCCCCTGAGATAGGCCACCGCCGATTCGATTCCGCCGATTTCATCTATGAGGTTGTGGCGCAGCGCCGCATTACCGGCCCACACCCTGCCTTTGGCATATGCATCTATTTCTTCCGGTATGCTGACGCGAGATTCTGCGACCCTTTCGAGAAACAACTGGTAGAGCCGCTCCACCTCTGAATCAATTATCTCACGCTCCTTCTCATCCATAGAATGAAATACCGAGCCTAAATCGGCGTGGGGCCCTGTTTTTATACCGGAGGCGGTGATGCCGTGCTTTTTGAGGAATTTTTCGAGATAAAAAAACATGGTGATCACGCCGATGGAGCCGGTCAGGGTGCTGTGATGGGCGAAGAGGCGTTCGGCGCAGCAGGAGATCCAGTAGCCCCCGGAGCCGGCGACGTCGGACATGGAGACGACGAGGGGCTTTTTTTCGCGGAGGCGCGAGAGGGCGTCGAGGATGTCTTCGGAGGCTGTGGCCGAGCCGCCGCCGGAGTTGACCCGGAGGACGACGCCTTTGACGGTTTTTTCTTTTTCGAGGGCGCGGATGTGGGGGATGAAGGATTCGGCGCCGAGGGCCTGGCCGAGGAGGGGGTGCTGCTTGGAGGTGCCGTCAATGATCGCCCCTTCGAAGACGAGGACGGCAATTTTTTTACGCGGCTTTACGAGGGACGGGAGGGCGCGGGATGGTTTTTTGCTTGTTGGGTGGGCGGCTGTTGGTTGAGCGGCTGCTTTGGCCCCTTGGTCGGCTTGGGCCTCTTGGGCTGCTTTGTCGGCTTTGTTGGCTTTGTCGGCTTGGGCCTCTTGGGCTGCGTGGGGAAAGTGAAGGCTGCCGGAAATAGTGTAGCTGCGGCCCGGCTTTTTGAGGTTGATTTTTTTGTACTTGTTGTTTTTCCACTCGGTTTCGAGGCGGTCGAGGGTTTTGCTTTTGTGGATCCAGCCCTCAGATTCGGCCTCGCCGGCGGAGATGATGCGGCCCGATGTAAGTTCGTTGAGGGCAGCGCGGGCCGCCTCGGGAGAGGCCATTGTCTCCTTATAGCCTGCGACAATGGTGTCGGCGAGATGGGCGGCTACCGAATTGAAAAACTCCTGGTATTGCTCCTGGTTGGAGTGGTCCAGCCGGTCGGTGCGGAAGCGGTCGCCGGCGCTTTTGTACTCGCCGCGGCGGATGATCTGCGCCTCGATATCGGCCTTGCCCATCGCCTTTTTGAAGAAGAGAAAAGACCGAGACAAACCCAGAAAAGAGACGGTGCCGAGGGGATGCAACACGCGCCGGGTACACGCCGAGGCCAGATACAGCTGAAGCGGATGATATTCGTGGGCATAGAACCACAGCTCTTTGCCGGACTCGGCCAGGCGCTGCAGCTGGTTTCGGATTGCCTCCGCCCCACCCCACAGCATCGCCTGAAATTGGGGGTCGCAGACTATCAAAACACGGCGCACCCGGGGCGTGCGGAGTAGTTTTTCTACGCGGAGGAGAAACTGGTCAAACCGGAAATCACGGCCCACGGTGCCGGCGAGGGAGTGTACCTGGCTGCCGGTCTCGCGGTATCTGCCTTTGAGGGTTAATTTTGCATATTTCATGCCCCAAGGATAATGGATTTAGATGGCCGATGCCAATGTTGGGTTGTGGCTGTGTTGCGGCTTTGTCTAGGTTTGATTCTGGGTTTTCTGTTCTCCGCCAGGAGAAGTTTCCCCCTCCCGGTCCAGTTGCACCAGAAGGGCGTAGAGAAAGATAATGGTTCCGATCATCTCACACAGCTCTTCACATCCGGAAAAAACCACATACAGGACCGGGGTGTGGTACAGGAGGGAGCTGAGCACATCGAAGAAGAGGCTTACAAAGACATAGATTATCACTGAAAGAGCGACATACTTTTTTACCTTGCCCTCCATCATGGAGTAGAAGGGGGCGAAAAGCAGCAAAAAGAGCGCAATGAGCAGGACACCGAAGAGGAAGGGGTTGATTTGTATGCCCACTGCTCTGAGGCCCATCCTGATTGTACCGAAGAAGGATTGATCAAAGGAGGTAGTTTTTGCGAGGGACAGGAAGAAAAAGGTGAAGGAGAGAAGGCCCCATGCAAAGAAATGTCTTCCAGGGGCCCTGTTTTTTTGTGATAGGAGATACAGGAGCACCCCGGACAGGGCCAGCAGCAATGAGCTGTACCATTTGGGCAGGTTGCTATCGCTGTTCACATACAGGACATTCAGAAGGGTCATTTTTTCATAATGCAGCATAATGAGGCCGACGGCAGTGCTGACTCCTAGGAGGATGCAAGCAAAAAGTGTTAGGCCGGTGAGGATTTTTTTGTGGTTCGGAATTTGTAATAACATCATTGGTTTTTGGGACGGGATTTTATTCATTGACTTGCTGCATATCTTGGCCTATTCTATGGCTCCTGGAGAAAAAGATGGAATATATTATCAGTTTGGCAATTAACTCGATATATCTTTTGGCGGTAATAAACCCGCTGAGCAAGGTGGCCCTTTTGTCGATGGGCCAGGATGTTCCCCGCCAGGAGGAGGAAGAGAGCGATTCCCTTGAAGCGGGAGATGCGGCAGATGCGAAGGATAATGAAAAAACCGGTGTGAGAATCTTTCCGCTTATCCTTAGATCGACGATTGTCGGTGCGATTTTGCTGTATGCGCTGATAATTTTCGGAGAGGCCATTCTGAACCGGGTTTTTCATGTGGAGATCTACTCGCTGCGGGTTGCCGGGGGTATTGTGTTGTCGACGGTGGGCTTTCAGGCCCTCAAAACCGGTATGTTCTTTGGCCACGATAACCACTCGAAGTTTGTAGACCTGGCGATTGTCCCCCTGGCCTGCCCCATGATCGCCGGCCCGGCCTCTATTACCGCCTCGATTACGCTCTCGATTGAAATGGGGATTCCCATGACCCTGATTGCGGTAAGCATTGCTCTGGGGCTGAACCTGGGGATTATGGCTTTTTCGCGCCCCATCAGCAGCCTGCTTAGCCGCTACAATGTGCTGGGGGCGTTTATCCGAATTACGGGCCTGGTGGTTATGACCATCGGGGTGCAGATGGTGTTTAACGGGGTTTCCGGCTGGATGACCAGCATGGGGCTGTAGAGGCGGTGTGGCGGGGGTGGCCCGGCGGGGCGAGGCCCCAGCCTCGTGCCGGCCTCGGGCCTGAGTGGCTGTCCGGCGGCGGATGGCGGTCGGGGTGCGAGGTGCCCGGTGGCGTACAGGAGAGTGGCGTACAGGAAAGTCGGGAGGGCAAAAAAAGAGCGCAACCGAGGGACCCGACTGCGCTTAAAACATTAGCTAATACTCACCGAGCGGTGAATGATCAGCGACTGATTGTCGACTTATTGGCGACTAATGGGCGATACTGACAAAGTAAGTGTAGCAGGAATTTTTTATTAAAACCGCAGGCAAAGGCCTGCACTGACCGTAAAATCGGAGTCGGTATTGTAGTTGCGGAGGGCACTTACCACCGGCACATCCACATAGAACCACCCCAGGAGCAGGGAAACCCCGCCGGTTAGCATGAGAGAGTTGCAGTTATGCAGCTCCGACCGGTAGAGCTCTACCCCCGCCCCGCCGTAGCCGGACAGCTCTAAAAATCCATCTGTGCTGCTGAACATCCGCACCCGCAGGATCGCCGGCAGCCGGAACATCATCGATGAATTGTTCACCGCACAGGAGGCCCTGATTCCCGGGGCAACGGCTCCCGCACAAAAGCCCGTCGACAGCTCCGCCTGCCCGGTAAAATAGAGCTGCTCCACCCCGAAGGGGGCCATGTCGACAGTAGCCCCGGTGGATAGTGTGAGAACCAGCTTTTCCGTATCATTCGAATAGAGCGGAGCGATCACACAGAAATACAGGGCAAGCAGTAATAGAAATTTGCTCAGTTTCATTTTTACCGGCGAATACCAATACCCAGATAGGAGGGACCATTGGTTTCACTAAACTTACGCTTATCGAGACAGTTTCTTCCGTCCAGAATGACCTTCTGCTTTAGATAAAGGGATTCATCTAAGAACTCGCTGTGGGCGGTAACCAACACCGCCGCCTTGCTTTCGGCAAGCGCGGCCTCTAAAGACCCGACATTTGATTTTTCCGGCACATACGGGTCGTAGATATGCAGTTTGGCGCCCTTCATTGTAAGAAGTTTTATTAGTTCATAGGCCGGAGATTCTCGGTCGTCGGCAATATCCGGCTTGTAAGAGAGACCCAGCACCGCTATCACCGTTCCTTTGAGGGGCAGGTAATGCTGATTCAGCCCATCCTGTAAAACTCTTACCGCAAACTCCGGCATCTCGGAATTGATTTTTCGGGCCTGTTTGAGAAATATATGATCGAAGCCAACCTGTTTGCCCCGCTGAATCATGTAATACGGGTCCACCGCAATACAGTGCCCCCCTACCCCAATGCCCGGATAATGGGGCATGAATCCAAAGGGTTTAGTGGCCGCCCCCCGGATAACCTCGGCAATATCAATACCGAGCTTGTAGAAGGACTGGGCCATTTCGTTTACAAAGGCGATGTTCACATCGCGAAAGGTATTTTCCAGGATTTTAGTAGACTCGGCCGCCGCAATCTGCGACAGTTCTGTAACCTCAGCCTCTATCAGTTTTTGATACAAGCCGGCGGCCCTGCGGGTAGACTCGGCATCAATACCCCCAACTACCCGCGGAATATTGGCCACCGTCCATTTCGGGTCTCCCGGATTGATTCTCTCCGGACAATGGGCCAGGTAGTACCTTTTCCCGGATTTATCCAAAATCGGCGCCACCAGATCTTCGGAGACCCCCGGGTTGATGGTTGATTCAATCACCACCAGCTGCCCGTCCTCAATAATGCCGGCAATACTTTCAACGGCATTCCGCACAAAGGTGAAATCAGGGTCGGAGAAATTAGACACCGGCGTCGGCACACAGACAATGTAGACATCCGAACTAAAAAGTTCAGTCGCCGCCTTTATCTCGATGTGTTCTATTCGCTCGCGCACAAAGGAATCATGGAGAAAATGCGTTTTGTTGTTCACCGCATCAACGGTACTTTGATTTACATCATACCCACACACTGTAAAGCCGCGGGAGGCGGCCTGCACCGCCAAGGGAAAGCCTACATAGCCCAGGCCGATGATTGTGATTTTTTCAATAGTGCACATCTTGGTCTAATTCCTTTTTGTCTTGTTTATTAATTTTGAACCTCACCGTCCCAACCTGCAATTCGGGCCGCCGTACCATCTGTAATTTTGATACCGTGAGAAGTATGGCCGTAGAGTTAGGTTTTATGGTAGAGCTGAACGTAATAAGAATATAATATTTTTAAATTACTTTCTGTTTTAATACAGATAATGTATAATTACTTATAGTTTGTTAATAGATACAATATATATCAATGGAAAAAGCTGTTTATAACCTTAATAGAAATGTAAAAAAATCACCACCGGAAGAAGTATTAATTATATCTCTTCTATTAGATAATATCGTTATATCGAAAGAAATAGCAAATAGTAATGCACTAGACTTCTCCCGTTTTTTTAAATTAGCTTCAAAACACAAGATTTTACCGCTTATATGCAATAAAATAATCACTTTAAATCTAATTCATGAACTACCCGCACAGTATGCACAAAAAGTCAAAAACACAATAATAACAGCTACAGTAGTCCATACCGATTTTAAAGAAAAACTATTCACTTTCTCTAAAATAATGAAGAAAAACAGTATAGATTTTTTAGTTTTAAAAGGCTTTGCAATAGATAAATGTCCATTTAGGACTATGAAT
>CAZDFY010000137.1:0-3783 GCA_964504785.1 uncultured Sediminispirochaeta sp.
CGGATGAACTCTCTGCCATAGCAGACCAGCGGAATTCCTGTTATACTGAGGGGCATGAATAACGATCTGGCCAATGCGATACGCCCCCTTACTCCGGATTTTGAAAAGAGGATCCAGCGGAACCCCTTGCTTCACATTGATACCTTTATCATCCCCTCACCCTATATAAAAGACAGCAGCATTGAAAAGGATTACTCCCACAGTTTTGTGTGGGTGGAGGAGGGGGAGATCCTCGGCTACATCCTTGTCTACTCTGATAAAGATAAGCAGAACTTCAATATCTACAAGCTGGTCACCAGCCCCTTCGGCCGGGGCCGGGGAATCGGTACCTTATTCATAGAGCATCTTGCCGATAATGTGCCCGAAGGGGCGACGCTCTACCTCTATATTTGGGAAAAACAAACCGACACTCTGGAGTTCTTTCAAAATAAGGGCTTTAATCTTGGTGAAACTACGGTGTACCGAAATCTGGTGTATTACCATCTTTATGCTGGACGGGAAGAGATCGGTCTTGGGAAGGACGGCTACGGTGAGAATCGTCTGTTTCTAAATGAGGAAATTGGTAAAACCCGTCACGACGCCCGTAAGACTATCCGCCTTCTTTCGAGTATGGTGGATATGCTCACCATAGAAAACTGCGGAAAGATAATTGAGGACATAAACCGCGAGACAACCACCCTTATCAATATATTAAACGCCTTTCGCGATACCATGAGCAGTATTCATGAGGTAAATCTGAAGGACCTGCTCCTTGAGCGGATAGTTCCCTACATTGAAGCCTCCTCGTTGCGGTGTCGCTTGAACTTGTCCCTCGATACTGCCACGCCGATTGTACTTGGGTACTATGTAAACTTCGGTCGAGCATTGGTGAATATTGTATCCAATGCCCTGGAGGCAATTGCCGAATCGGAGCGGAAGGGCCTTATCGAGATAGAAATGACGGATGAGGGGGAAGCGGTGATACTGCGCATCTCCGATAACGGGGTAGGAATGGGCCCGGAGTTGTTGGAAGAAGACAAAAACGGGTATCCCGCCTTTGTGGGAAATACCACTAAAAACCGCAGGGAGGGAGAAGGCCTGGGGAGTATTCAGATTTACTCGACCTTCGGGCCTGAAAACATTCACATTGAAAGCACCCCCGGTGAAGGGACTGTGTGGACAATTCACTTTCAGAAGCCGGTGAAGGGGGTGGATAAGTGGTACGTAAAACTCGAGCGGCGCTTCAACGAATTTAAGAAACTCTCGGAAAGTTATACCCTCGGCGCAGAATCATCACGTACCGAAGTCATTGCCTATATCTGGCAGCTGCGGAAAATGGAAATATTCCTCTTCGATTTGATTTTGCAGTTCAGCAAATATCACAACATCAGAACGATTTATCGCGTGGTTTTATCCTTTTTTATGGGGCGGATTAAGAAGGAAGAACTTCAGACGGAGTTTGAGAACTATCGCTGTGATAACAACAACCTGAAGCGGATGTTTCTGGATATTACCCTTGATATAAAGCGGCGCCTGGACCATCTTCATGACCGGGTGGATATTGATAAGTTTAAAGGCGCCATGTTTAAGAGCTACGGCCAGGCTATTGAAAATGTGATGATTTTTACCCTCGACCCTAATAACGGCAACTTTCTGGCCACCGACCGCAAACTTGCCGAGCACCTCGACTTTGCCCCATATCTGGGAAGGGAGAAGGAGCAATTGGTTCGGGGAGAGTTTATTGGGGACATGAACAATCATAATCAGCCGATTTTCTTTGGAGTATGGAGTATTGTTTCGGATGAGGATCTGCAGCAGAAAATGAAAATTCTGCGGAAGGGGGCACAGCAGCTTCTGAAAATGGGAATTCACCGGGACAAAAAACTCTCCTTTTATCAAACCACCTATGTACAACACACCGCCGATGTGGATAGTGATTCAACTACCACCTTTGGCGAGTTTTCGGAGCTTTCTGATGAGGGACTGCTTCGGTTTACCCGAGAGACTGCCGAAGAGGATATGCTCGGGTTTATGCTTTACCAGGATTAGGAGTAAGAGATGGCAACAACAGTGAGAGATTTGGCAAAAATGATCGATCATTCATTACTGCATCCTACAATGAATGATGTAGAACTAAGTTCCGGCTGCGAGCTGGCAAGGCGCTATGATACCGCCTCGGTATGTATTAAGCCCTATGCGGTGAAAAGGGCGGCGGAATTATTAGCGGGCAGCGAGGTAAAGGTTGGGACCGTATGCGCGTTTCCCCACGGAAACAGCCCCACCCGTATCAAAGCCGCCGAAGCGCAGCAGGCTGTCGATGACGGGGCTGATGAAGTAGATATGGTGATCAATATCGGCAAAGCCTTAAGCGGAGAGTGGGAGTATGTCCGACGGGAGATAGAACTTCTCAATAAGATGGTGGTCGACGGCGGGGCGATTCTGAAGGTTATTTTTGAAAATGATTTTCTTAAGGACGACCAGATTGTGAAACTCTCGGAGATGTGCAGTGAAGAGGGGGTTGCTTTTATAAAGACCTCCACCGGTTACGGCTTCACAAAGCGGGAGGGCGGCATGTACGCCTACGACGGAGCCACAAGTGCCGATTTGAAGCTGATGCTGCAGCATGCCGCTCCGGGGGTTCAGGTAAAAGCGGCCGGCGGCATCCGTACCCTTGAAGACTTGCTGCGGGTAAAAGCCCTTGGGGTTACCCGGGTGGGGGCTACAGCCACCGCCGCCATTTTGGATAAAGCTCGGGGCCTGATAGATGAAGGTATAGAGCTTGAGGGCCTTATAGAATGAACACCCGGGCTATACGGGCCGATTTTTTTATGCTTATTACCGCCGCTATTTGGGGAACTGCCTTTGTAGCACAGCGGGTGGGCATGGATTACGTAGGGCCCTTTACTTTTAACGGAGTCAGATTTTTAATCGGGGGGCTTTCACTGATTCCATTCCTGTTTATCCGGCCGACGAAGCCCGGAAAAGTTGAGGCAGAGGCAGAGATAGAGACTGGGGCGAAAGCGGAAGTAAAAGAGGAAGTGAAAGCCGGAGAGGTCGGGGAGGGCGCCGGCCTGGGCTCCCGCTGGAAGCTGCTGTTGTATGGTGCCCTGGCAGGGGGGGCGCTGTACCTCGGCGCCTCCTTTCAACAGGTGGGAATAGTGTATACCACTGCGGGAAATGCAGGATTTATCACCGGACTCTATGTGATAATGGTTCCCATTCTGGGCCTGGTAGTCGGGCGTCGTCCGGGGGGCGGGGTGTGGCTGGGTGCCGTATTGGCGGTGATTGGAATGTATCTGCTGAACGAGGCGCCCGGAGTGGGTCTGAATATCGGCGATGCCCTGGTGCTGGTCTGTGCGCTGTTTTTTGCACTTCATGTGCTGCTCCTTGGCCGGATTTCCCCGATGTTTCCCGCAGTTCCCCTTTCGATCATACAGTTTCTGACCTGTGCCCTATTGAGTCTGCTGACGGCGCTTTGGCGGGAGACGATCATGTTTACTGATATTCTGGCGGCGGCGGTGCCGATTTTATACGGCGGAATCGGATCGGTGGGTATTGCCTATACGCTGCAGGTGATTGCTCAAAAGGACGCGCCCCCGGCCCATGCGGCCATAATTCTCAGCCTAGAGTCGGTGTTTGCACTGATCGGCGGGGTGCTGCTGCTCGGTGAGACCGTGGTAGCGCTCAAAATTGCCGGAGCTGGGCTTATGCTGGCGGGGATGCTGGCGGCGCAGGTGCAGCGCTATTTTCTGAATCGCAAAACCCGGCGGGCTGCTGCCTACGAATCAGCCGACCGGCTATAAG
>CAZDFY010000137.1:3883-7992 GCA_964504785.1 uncultured Sediminispirochaeta sp.
GGACAGGACAGAGCTGGGCTGTCGCCGGTTTCTCCCCGGCCTGTGCATGAAATATTCAGTTGGTATAAGTAAGTTCTTGCAAAATCGAAAAATCTATAGTATGTATAATTATAGACATGCTATGTATATTTATTTAGGAGGAAGGCGATGAAAAAGTTAGTTGCAGTAGTGTTAGTGCTGTGCGTAGTAAGCGGAGCGCTGTTCGCAGGAGGAGCGCAGGAAGGTAAAGATGAGCTTGTTGTAGGCACCTCAGCCGGTTTCCGGCCCTTTGAATACCGTGAGATGGGTGAAGTAACAGGATTTGATATTGATTTGATGAAGGCAATCGGTGAAGAGATGGGCCGTGAAATTGTTGTGCGGGATATGGACTTCGATGCATTGATCGAAGCTGTCAGCACCGGCACCATCGATGTGGTGGCCGCGGGTATGACCATAACCGACGAACGAAAAGAGCGGGTTGACTTTACCGAAGCATACTTTGTTGCTGATCAGGCTGCGCTGGTGCGCGAAGGCTCTGATCTCAACCTGAACTCTCCCTCCGATCTTAACAGTTCCGACCTTACTATCGGTGTGCAAAACGACACCACCGGCGCTTTTTGGGTCGATGAAAACGCATCAAACGCCAAAATTCAGAAGTATGGAAAATACATCGAAACTATTCAGGATCTGGAAAACCGGAACCTGGATGTAATCGTCCTTGACAAACCAGTGGCGGAGGCCTTTGAAAAGAACCGGCCCACCGAAATGATTTTCGTCATTCCCACTGATGAGGCCTACGGCCTGGCGGTAAAGAAGGGCTCTCCCATGCTGGATGACCTGAACAGCGCGCTAAAAAAGGTGAAGAACTCCGACACCTGGGATGCACTTATTAAAGAGTACTTCGGATCATAATCGGGGAGTAAATGGAAGATCTTGGACAATTTCTACTCTATTCAGCAATAGCTGTAGGGAAGGGAGCGCTGGTCACCATCGTTGTAACGGTGGCCAGTCTCCTGCTTGGCTTTGTATTGGCGGTTCCCCTTTCAATTGGCCGTACCTACGGGAACCGTCCGATACAATTCCTCATCCAGCTGTATGAAGGCTTTTTCCGGGGAACCCCGCATATTGTAACCCTTTTTATTTTCTATTTCGGTTTGCGACATGTGGGCGAGCTGTTTGGAAACCCGGCCTTTCAAATTGCTATACCACCCTTTCCAGCGGCGGTCCTGGCCCTGGGCATTACCAGCAGTGCCTACCAGTCACTTATTTTCCGCAGTTCGATACAGGCTATCAGCCGCGATCAGTACAACGCCGCCCGGTCCCTCGGAATGGGCAGATGGCAGGCCATTCTCACGATTGTCTTCGTGCAGGCCCTGCGTCTTTCGATTCCTGGTTTGACCAACGAGGCCACGATTGTGCTGAAGGACTCTCCCATCACCTATCTGGTGGCGATACCGGAGATGCTGACCCAGGCAAGGGGTATCATCGACTCGGCGATGGGCAAGGTCTTCTTCGAGGTACTGATACCGGTGTCTCTTATCTATTTCGGATTGTTCGTGTTGTCCAACAAGCTGTTTGAAATGCTGGACGAAAAACTAAAAATTCCCGGTTTTGAATTGGAAAGAAGGTAGTGCATATGGGAAGTGAAAACATCTTAACAGTGAAGGACCTCGTAAAAGAGTTCGGTGATAACCGTGTTCTGGATAAAATCTCCTTTACCGTAAAGCGTGGAGAAGTGGTGGTTATAATTGGCCCCAGCGGTACCGGAAAGAGTACCCTGCTGCGCTGCATAAACTCCCTGACCCCTCCGGACGAAGGGCGGGTGTGGCTCGATGACCGGGAGATTACCGACAAGCACAGTAATATCAACCAAATAAGACAGGATATCGGCTTTGTATTTCAGCACTTTGCCCTGTTCAACCATCTGTCCGCCCTCGGAAATGTGGAAGTTGGCTTGTACAAGGTGAAGAAGATGACCCGCGAGGCGGCCCGCAAGAAGGCCATTGAGGAGCTTACCCGGGTCGGGCTCCAGGACCACATGGAAAAATTCCCCGCCGAGCTCTCCGGGGGCCAGCAGCAGCGGGTTGGAATTGCTCGGTCCCTGGCGATGGACCCGAAGATCATGATGTTTGACGAACCTACCTCGGCCCTCGACCCTGAGCTGACCGGGGAGGTACTCACGGTGATGAAGGACCTTGCCCAGGCCGGTATGACGATGGTGGTGGTGAGCCATGAAATTGGCTTTGCCCGGGCTGTGGCCGACCGGATCGTATTTATGGAAGAAGGAAACATTGTTGAAGACGGACCTCCTGAGGAGATCCTTAAAAACGCCAAGAAAGCGCGTACCCGCGAGTTTCTGCACAAGATTACCGAACTCTACGGCGAATAGGGAGGAAGTGAGTTGTTTGAATATTTCTTAGAAATAGCTCCCCAGCTTGGATATGGCCTGCTTTTTACCCTCCTGTTTACCTTTGTGGGAATGGTGGTCGGCTTTTTTGCTGCGGTCCCGCTCTGTCTGATTCGTCTGTACAGCCACGGCTTTTTATATAAGATTGTAACCGTGTATGTAGAGTTGGTCCGGGGTACCCCCCTTCTTATTCAACTGTACATGATCTACTACGGCCTGCCTAAGTTTCTTCTCCCCCTCGGCATCACCGTCACCCCCTACACCGCCGCTTTTATAGGATTTATCCTGAACAGTACCGCTTATCAGGTGGAGTACATGAAGGGGGGCTTCAAGGCGATTTCCTACGAACAGATAGAGGCGGCCTATTCCCTGGGCATGAGCCGGTGGGAAACCATTTTTACTATTTTAGTGCCCCAGGGGCTCCGTTTTTCGATACCGGCCCTCTCCAACGAGCTGATCTATCTGCTGAAGTACACCTCTCTGGGATTTGTTATCCAGGCCCCCGAGCTGATGACCCAGGCAAAACATTTGGCATCGACCCACGCCCGCTACATGGAGACCTATCTGATTGTCGCCTTTATCTACGTAGGCCTGACATTCATTCTTTCTAAGATGAGCGACATGATAGACGAAAAGCTGCGCATTCCCGGCTTTGCACCGGAGAAGATTCGTTGAGCACTATTTACGATTTTACTGTAACCGACATACACGGCCGCGAGGTTTCAATGGAGGAGTTTCGCGGCAAGACACTGCTGATCGTCAACACCGCCAGTAAATGCGGATTCTCTCCCCAGTACGGTGAACTGCAAAAGCTGTACGAGGAGTATCGCGACCGGGGCCTCGAAATTCTGGGCTTTCCCTGCAATCAGTTTGCCAATCAGGAACCCGGCAGCGAGGAGGATATCCGCGAGTTTTGCACTCTAAACTTCGGGGTCACCTTTCCCCTGTTTGAAAAGGTCAAGGTAAATGGACCCGAGGCCCATCCGCTTTATAAATATCTTACCTCCGTTCTGCCGGGGAAAATGGGCAAACGGATTAAATGGAATTTCACTAAGTTTTTGATAGGCCCGGACGGCAGCCCGGTGCAGCGCTTTGCCCCGGCCGACCGACCGCTCAAAATTATACCTGATATAGAAGAACTGCTGGGAGTGCCGTAATCCCTTTATGAATCAGCCCTCTGTCATGAATCTCACAAATGAGACGATACTTCCCGATTCTGTAGCGCCAAAAAGTACCGAGTCGACCAGAAAGCGCTTTTCCAAGGGATCGGGGATCTTCAATAGGCTCTATACGCTCGCGAAGGAAGCGCATAATTCGCTGCCCTTCCGATTTATCCATTTTCGCTAAATTTTTTTTTGCCGCACTCGTAAACCTAATCGTCCAGGCCATATAAAAATAGGAAGGCTGATCACCGAAGCTCCACCGCCGAACATCACGCGTGACAGCAGTGCCGCCGGCGTGGTACTCTCAAGTAGCAAATGGAAGTTGGAATGGGGCCGAGAAAATTTCTGATCATAACCGGAATAATTGAACTGCTGCTTTTGTTTCCCGCCTTCCTGTTCGCCGCTTTCGACTTTCCGTTTCTGTTTCGATATGGTCCGCCGTTTTATGTCTGCGGCATCCCGGTTTTAAAAAAAGAGGTTGAAAATGAACTATCAGGGAATCCCGAAGGAATATACACTTCATCTTGCGCCGAATTTGGATAATTTTACCTGTCCCGGAT
>CAZDFY010000138.1:0-7979 GCA_964504785.1 uncultured Sediminispirochaeta sp.
GAAAATGAAAAGTTTTCATAATAAAATTGACAAAATAAAAAATTTGCATTAAGGTTTTGCTTGATGGGGGAACACATGTATCTGATTGGAATAGATTATGGCACCGGCGGTGGAAAAGCGGCGTTGGTAAACGATCAGGGGAGTATTGCTGCTTACGCTTTTGAAGAATACGAGATTTTTACGGAGCGGCCCGGCTGGTCTGAACACGATGCACAAAACTATTGGTCCTTAGCGGGACGTTTAATAAATAAGGTCTTGAAAGATGCTGCGGTCTCTCCCGAAGAGGTAGCCGGGGTGGCTGTCTCTTCTGCCCTTCCCAGTATGGTGATGGTCGATAAAGAGGGTGAACCCTTATCCCGGGCGTACAACCTGATGGACAGGCGCGCAACCGCACAGGTGCAGCGTGTGAAAGAAGAGATCGGAGATAAAAGGGTATTTGAAATTACAAAAAACCGCTTGGATGACCATCCGGCTCTGGTGAATGTATTGTGGGAAAAGGAGAACCGGCCGGAAATATACCGCAAAATACACAAAGTACTCACAATAGACGGTTTTGTGACCTACAAACTTACTGGGGTTTATTCCTGTCATTTTTCAGGGGCGGCCTTTTACGGGGTTGCCTACGATTTAATCAAACAACAGTTCAACACTGAAATATTGAATAAGCTGGACCTATATGCGTCGATATTGCCGGGTTTGTACCGTTGTGAGGACATTGTCGGCACAATTACCTCTGAGGCGGCGCGTCATACAGGATTAAGAGAGGGCACTCCGGTTGCCGCAGGGCAGGTAGATTGTAACGCAGGCTGGAGCGGTGCCGGTGCGATTCACGTAGGGGATATACAGATGAACCTCGGAACCTGCGGTAATTTCGGCATAATCCATTCCGAGCCCGTGTTTCACGATTCTATGATTGCTTTTAATTACACCACAGATTCAAATAATACCTATATTACCGTACCAACAACTACTACCGGCGGGCAGCTTATCCGATATCTGCGGGACAACTTTTACACTGCCGAATACAAACAGGCACATCAAACTGGGGAGGATGTATTTGAGCTGATAAACCACGAGGCCGAGAAAGTTTCGGCGGGTAGTGAAGGCTTATTAATGCTGCCGTATCTTATGGGGGAACGCACGCCGATTTGGGATGTGTATGCCCGGGGAGTACTTTTTGGTCTTTCTTTACATCATACCAGAGGGCATGTGGCACGGGCGGCAATGGAGGCTGTTGCCTTTGCACTCTACGATTCGTTTTCAATCATCCGGGAAACGGGGATTCAGATCAATTCTCCCCTCGTTTTGAATGAAGGGGGGGCAAAGAGTACCCTATGGAGATCGATTATCACAGATGTATTTAATATTCCCACTGTAATGGTAAAAAATCGGGTCGGTGCTCCGTATGGGGATGCGATACTCGCCGGAGTTGCAACAGGAGTCTTTAAAGACTTTTCGATAGCCGCAGAAAAGGCAGAGTATGTACAACCAATGGAACCTGACCAGAAACAGCATGAAATCTATGCTGAATATTTCAAGCTATATAAGAGACTGTATGCTCACCTGAAACAGGATTTTAAACCTCTGGCGGAGCTGCGGGAAAAAACGACACAAAACTAATGAGAAGTAAACGAGGGTGAAATGGAATTAGTAAGCAAACTGAGGCGCCGGGTTAGTGAAGGACGACCGGTAAAAGTTGGAATAATGGGATGCGGACAGATGGGGTCCGGATTGGCACACACAATAGAAACTGTATATGGAATGAATATACAGGCAATCGCCGACATCTATCCCGATCGGGGTATTGAAACCTTCGGTGAGATGGGATTGGGAAAGGATGATATTTGCGTGGTGGAGACCGTGGCTGAGGCGGAGGATGCAATTGCACAAAACAAGCGGATAGTGACACCTGATTCTATGTTGTTAACCGAAGTGGAACAAATTGAAGCGAATGTTGAGGCAACCGGAGTGCCGGATGTAGGGGCACGGGCAGCCTATAATTCAATCATGAACCGTAAACCGATTATAATGCTGAATGTCGAAACGGACATCACCGTCGGATGGTACCTAAATAAATTGGCCCGCCAGTCCGGTACGGTGTATACCGTTGCCTCCGGGGATGAACCTGGTGTGTGTAAAATGTTGTATGAACAAGCCACCCTCATGGGCTTTGAGGTTATTACCCTCGGAAAGGGAAAAAACAACCCGCTTAACCTGGAAGCGACCCTGGAAAGTTGCCGAGAAGAGGCTGAAGTGAAAAATATGAATCCCAAAATGCTGGCGGCTTTTCAGGATGGGACCAAGACAATGGTCGAAATGGCAGCTGTTTCAAATGCAACTGGTTTACTTCCGGATGTACCCGGTATGCATGGCCCCAAAGTTGAGGTAGAAAAGTTAACCTCGGTTTTTATACCGAAAGAGGACGGGGGAATTTTCAGCCGCCGCGGATGTGTGGATTATTCTACTGGAAAAATAGCACCTGGAGTATTTGCAATTGTATATTCCGATAATCCGCGCATTAAAAAAGAGATGAAATTCATCACAAAGAATGATGGGCCTTATTACCTCCACTTTCGACCGTATCATTTGTGTGATTTGGAAACTCCTCAATCGGTAGCCGAGGCGGTATTGCTAAACGAAGTAACCGTTACTGTAGAAAACATGAACTCGGAGGTGGTGTGCCGGGCCAAGCGTGATTTGAAGGCAGGAGAGATAGTCGGCGGTATCGGCGGTAATGACTGGCACGGGCACCTGATGACTTATTCCGATGCATCGGCAATTGAGGCGGTCCCCATCGGTATAGGTGAGAAGGGCAAAATGATCCGGGATATCCGCAAGGGTGAAGTGATTACACGGCAGCACATGCAGCCGGACGAGAGCTCCTTTGTGTATCGACTGCGCCAATTACAGGATTCGCTCATGAAACAGGAGGCGTGAGATGGCTGGTACAATGAAGGCGGTGATGGTTCGCCGGCCTATGGAGTTTGGCGTTGAAGAAATTCCAAGACCTGCTACGCCCCGTGATGGACTGTTATTACAGGTCGAGGCATGCGGGCTTTGTGGATCTGATCTACGTACCTTAAGGTCAGGACACCGTAAGGTAAACCTCCCATGGGTTATTGGTCATGAAATCTGCGGTTCGGTAGTTGATTGTGGCCCAGATTCAGGCAGCCAATGGAAGAAAGATGATCGCTTGGCGGTGGGCCCCCTTGCCTATTGCGGGGTATGTGATTTCTGCCGGGCCGGCAGGTTCGAACTGTGTGAAAATCAAAAAGAAATTGGCCAGGCCTGGCCCGGAGGCTTCGCAGAGTATGTTGCTGTTCCGGGGGAATGTGTGAGGCTCGGGAACATTCAAGCGGTGCCGAAGGAGATGCCTTCAGAACACGCGGCAATAGCAGAACCGGTGTCTTCCTGCATCAATGCGCAGGAGAAGGCTGAGGTAGGACTTGGGGACACTGTGGTCATCATTGGAACCGGCCCCATAGGCTGCATTCATGCTGCGTTGGCGAGGGCGCGGGGTGCCTTTCGGGTAATTATGGTTGATATCTCTTCTGATCGCTTAAATGCGGCAAAACCCTTTGAACCCGATGTCCTAGTGAACGCCGATCAGAAAAACCCGGTAGAGGTGGTTTTTGAGACCACCGATGGAAAGGGTGCGGAAATTGTTATTGTTGCTACCCCTGCCCCGGTTGCTACTGTTCAGGCGGTCGAAATGGCCCGCAAAGGAGGCCGGGTAGTGCAGTTTGGAGGTATGCCAAGGGACGATAGCACACCCGGTGTTGATATGAACTTAGTTCATTACCGGGGATTACACATAATAGGTACAACTACTTTTTCGCCGAAGCACAACCTAATTGCGATGAAATTATTGCAGTCCGGCATGGTGCCGGCGGACAAGCTGATTTCCCATGTGTTTTCGCTTGATGAGTTTGAAAAGGGTGCCCATATGGCCCTTGAAGGAAAGGTATTGAAAGGAGTTTTTGTACCATGACATCTCAACGACTTCCCTTTTTAGATAACGGTATAGCTCAAATTGCTTTTGTAGTGAAAGACCTTGATAAGACAGTGGAGCATTACTACAAGTATTTTGGTATTGCCCCTTGGCATTTTTATACCTATCAAAAACCCTTTGTCCCCCATATGAGCAGATATGGAAACCCCACAGACTATGCTATGAGGGTTGCACTCTCTTATTTCGGAACGATGCGGGTTGAGCTTATCGAGCAGGTTCACGGTGATACGGTGTATTCAGATTTTATAAAAAAGCATGGGTATGGGATTCAGCATTTAGGCGTATTGGTTGAAGATATGTCGGCTGCGATTGAGCAGGCGAAATCTGCAGGTATCAAGATGGTGATGGACGGGGCTGGTTTCGGCCCGGATAACGACGGGCATTATGCCTACTTGGATACGGAGGATCTCCTGGGAACGACCTTGGAGCTCATACAAAGGCCGAAGGGCCGCAAAGCACCGGAGAAGGTATTTCCGGCTGAAGAAGAATCATAGTAAGGAGTTCGTATGAAGAAAACAAATCTTGCATTAATTACAGGAACAAGGGGCTTTTTCCCCGCCGATCTTGCTGAGAGCGGCAGAAAAGATCTGGTAAAAAAGCTGGAATCACTTGGATTTGGAGTGATAATACCGAATGAGTCGGCAACACCCTTTGGAGCGGTAGAGTCGCTTTCCGATGCTGAAACCTATGCGGAGTACTTAAGGCAAAACCAGAAAAAGATCGACGGCATTGTAGTGACATTACCTAACTTTGGTGATGAGATCGGAGTTGCAGAAACCCTCGAACGTGCTGACTTAAAGGTGCCGATACTGATTCATGCCTGGGACGATAAGACAACACAAATGGATATGGCCCATAGGCGGGATGCATTCTGCGGAAAACTGTCGGTGTGCAATAACTTGTATCAGCGAAACATCCCTTTCACACGAACAACTTTGCATACCTGTTCAATAGATTCTCCCGAGTTTGAAAAAGACATGGATTATTTTGGGAGGGTGTGTCGTGTAGTTTCCGGATTACGTGGAGCCCGGCTAGGTGCAATCGGCCAGCGCCCCGATCCGTTTCACACGGTCCGTTTTTCCGAAAAACTACTGCAGGATTCCGGTATCACGGTAACAGTGGTTGATCTGTCTGAAATCATTTTTGCCGCTCAAAATTGGGAGGATGAGGCCGCAGTAAAAGAGCGTATAAAAAAGATAAAAGAGTACGGACGGATTGTAGATGGAACCCCCGACGAGCATGTAGAACTGTCAGCTAAGCTGTCGCTGGCGGTGGACAAGTGGATCGCGGAGAAAGATGTTGATGCATCGGCTATTCAGTGCTGGGATTCGGTCCAGAAAAACTACGGCTGTGCTACCTGTTTGGCGATGAGTATGATGGGTGAAGAGGGCAAACCGAGTGCCTGTGAGACGGATGTGATGGGTGCACTTTCGATGTATGCACTGTATCTAGCTTCGGGAACCCCCTCCGGCTATCTCGACTGGAACAACAACTTTGATAATGATCGCGATATGTGTGTAAACATCCACTGTTCAAATTATCCGAAAAGCTTTATGGGGGATGCACAGCCGGAGATAGGGAACTTGGATATCCTCGGTAAATCTATAGGTAAGGAACGTTGTTTTGGGGCCTTAAAGGGACAGGTGAGCGCCGGACCAATGACCTTTGCGAAGATTTCCACCGACGACACCCTCGGTATAATTAAAGCGTATGTAGGAGAGGGCGAATTTGCAGATGATCCTGTTAAAACTGTGGGTGGAGTAGCGGTATGCCGCGTACCGGATTTACAGGGACTCCTCGGATTTATGTGCGACAACGGTTTTGAGCACCATGTGGCCATGAATAAAGCCCATGTGGCCGATGTTCTTGAGGAGGCTTTCACCAAATATCTTGGCTGGGAAGTCTATAATCATAATAAAAATCGATAAAAGGGAGAAAAAATGAACGGATTAAAATATTCATACTATCAACTTACCTTTGGGCAGGATGAAGCCTATCTACACCCGGAGAAGAGTTACGCCAGACTGCAAAAATCCGGGTATGATGCTATCGAGCTTACCCCTCCGAAGGGTCGTTACGGGATGGGAGTAGGTATGGAGGATTGGGTGAAGACCCATAAAAAGCTTACTAAGGAATATGGACTTGAAGTATCATGCCTGAACGACTGTTGGGGTGAGATGTGGGACCCCTTTTCGCCGAAATTCAAAACTCTCACCGAATCAAAAACCGCAGAGTTAGCCATTAAGGAGACCTCCTCTACAATTGATATGGCAGCTGAACTGGGGGCCCCCTTTGTCACAGTGGCTGTGGCGATACATGCTCCCATCACAAAAGACAATTCTGCCGAAGCGGTGAAGGTGGCGGTTGACTCATTGCGGAAAATGTGTGCCATGGCTGAGAAACGGAACATCCGTCTGGTCTTTGAGGCGACAAACCATCTGGAGATGGGAAAATTTGTAAACACCGTAATGAACCACCGCCGCCTGATTGAAAAAACCGGTTGTAAAAACTTAGGGGTACAAATCGACTGGTTTCATGCCGGTTTTGAGGAGCTCAATCCGTACGAGGCAATTGTTGATGCACAACCGCTTTTATGGCACATGCACTTTCGTGATACCAACTCGCTTATGCCCGGCTATGGAAACACCGATTTTAGGGCTGTTATGCGGGCTCTGAAGAAAACGGGGTATCAGGGATATTGTACGATAGAAAGTGCTCCGATGTACCCGGATGTAGATACTGCAGTTAAGGACGGTATAGACTATCTGAAATTTTGTGAAAGAATTGCCGAGTTGCAGGTCGCGCCGGAATTTCCAAATGGATTTTCTTTAGAGTAAAAATTGCTTCTGATGATGAAGAGTAATGCCGGGGGCAGGTGCGAGTACTTCGCAATGCCCCCAGAATGAATTATACGGACATGTTTTTGCAAGAATGAGTTTTCTAAGTCCTGATAGTATTTTATAATAACGGAATGAACGAAAAAAAACTTGACAAGATACCTCACAACTGTGTACTCCAATTGAAGGCAGTTCTTGATAATTTAAAAAGTGCCGAAAGAAAGGCTGCGGATTTTCTCTTAGATAATCCTGTACTCATCCCAGGTATCAGTATTGTTGAATATGCATCCAAAGCGGGATGCAGTGAAGCGACCATTGTTCGTTTAGCAAAAAAGCTGGGCTATGAAGGGTTTCCTGAACTAAAGCGCGATTTTAGTAGATATCAGGCCGGTGATCAAATCCACGAATATGAAAATATCTCAAAGACTGACGAACCGCTGGAGGTCATGCGTAAAGTGTTCGAGTCGACTATCCAGGGAGTAGAAGACACGCAGAAGATGCTTGATGAGTATAGTTATATGCAGGTACTAGATGCGTTGGTTGGTGCTGAGAAGATTATGTTTTGTGGTGTGGGGGATGCTGGTGTCGTTGCCATGGAAGCTCAACAGAAATTTGTACGTCTGGGAATGCAGGTACTTTTTTCGAGTGATCCGGACCTGCAGTTGATAATGGCGAATCAACTGCAGGAGGGTGACGTATGTATGATTATTTCTCATTCAGGGAGAAGTAAGACCATTTTAGATGCTTTGAAAACGGCCAAAGAAGCTGGAGCTACGACCGTACTCATATCAAACTATCCGGCTTCTCCGATGGTTCGCTTCGCCGATTATCTTTTGCAGACAGCAATGTTTAATACCTCTATCACCGGCGAGGTGATGGCAAAACGCATAACCGCCCTTAGCTTAATTGAGAGCCTGTATATTAATTATCTTATGATAAAGGGTTCCGGCCTGCAACAGCGCCTCAAATCAAGCGATACTGTTGTAGGTCTAAACAAGATATAATGACTTATCCCCTTTTTTCATAAGACTCTTAAGACTCTTTCTGTTTACACAATCACTTATACCCATGGATCGGAAACTTTATTATAAAGGTGGTCTGGGGCTCGGTTTCCAGTTCCAGGGTGCCAC
>CAZDFY010000139.1:0-1539 GCA_964504785.1 uncultured Sediminispirochaeta sp.
GGAATAAATGGCGGACAGAATAGGAGATAATCTAGTAAAAATTGGTGCAATGACACAAGAACAGGTTGAAGATGTTCTTCAACGACAGAAAAATGGAGATACCCGTTTGTTCGGAGAGATTGCAATAGAGCTAGAGTATATAGATGACGAGGTGATCGCTGAATATTTGGAACGAAAAACTAAGGAAAATTGATCTACCGATAACTATATCTACTCCCCCTCACTGAACATCATGACTTTCATAACCCCACCGTCGGAAAAAGCGGCATAGAGTTTTGCCGGCATTCCCTCCTCCCAGGCCACCGCCAGGTCCGGTTTGCCGGTATTCGCCTCCTCATCAACCGTGACGACGAAGTCTTCCTCCGGTCCCAGGTAATACCATGCTCCGGCACCCGTGTCGTACGCGGCCACCCGAACACCGTGAATATGTTCGGTTTCATCAACAATTTTGACATAGCTTATCACCGGGGTGGTTCCGATTAGTTTGATATCCGTTCCGGTCATATCGTCGACGTAACCGTAAAAATACCACGGATGTGTTGATGTGTCGGAGACGGGTTCGGCAACGGAGGTCCAGGTCTGTGCCGGTCCCAGGTAATACACGTGGATTTCCCCCGTTGCTTCATCTATGACGAGGATCCACGGGCGTCCTTCCTCGTCGATGTCCATGGAGATATAGCCGGGGCTGGTGCAGGCGGTAAAAGCGTCGGAGTTTCCGAAATCTTCCCATGAGGCGCTTTCATCCCTCGCCTTGAGACGGATCACCTTGAGCTCTTCCCGGGCAGGTTCCTCGCCGTCGGCGGGAATAAGCTCCACGAAGGCGGCATAGGTATAGACCGAGGCGATGGCCATGGCGAAGGTTCCCCTCATGTTGGGTCCGTCCTGTATTATTTGACTGTGCTTCAGTTCGTAGTCGGAGGTGTAGGTCCTGTGGTCGCCCCAGGTCCCGCTCAGGACCATGCTATTGACCGACCAACCATCTTCGGGGTTGTCGCCGATGGTGGTATATACCGCCACGGGGTTCGCCGTGGAGTTGATTCCGATATCCCAGAGCCAGGTGTCGTAGTTGGTGTCGATGCACTCATAACTGGTGCAATCCCCATTCTCCGGACAATTGTAGACCATCCCAGTGAAATCCTGGGCGAGGGAGGAAATAGTCCAGATGCTGCCGGTATTGCCCACCGCCATCCTGAAGTCGCCGATGAGGTCCTCCGGGCTTGTACTGGTCTCCCACTCACCGGAAGTTTTGTCCCACCGGTAGGCGTGCGGCCGCATCCCGGTAATCTCACCTGAGGAACCGGTCATTGCATATGCCGCTAGGGGAGAGCCGTCGGGAGCGGGTTCAACATTGCAGGAGGAGAGGAAGCTTATGCCCATTCCGCCGGCTCCACCTCCCTCTATCGGGGCGCCCCTGAATATCACTTCATCAGGATCGATGACTAAGCCCAGATCGGTCCAGCTCCCGTCGGAGAGGAGAGAGTCATAATCGTTTTCTTCAATGGGGGTACTTTCATCATCGCTTTCATCATCGCTTTCATC
>CAZDFY010000139.1:1639-7874 GCA_964504785.1 uncultured Sediminispirochaeta sp.
CTTTCATCATCGCTTTCATCATCGCTTTCATCGCTGATTTCATCGCTTTCATCGCTGCTGCTATCATCCTCTTCTAAGGGGGTACTGTCGTCATCAAAACCATCGTCCTCCATTGGAGTGCCCGTGCTGCAGGCGGCAATAAGAAGAACAGCGAAAAGTATTGACAGCACCGCATGTATCCTTTTTGAACGAAATATTTTCATAATTCTCCTCCTGGCGGGATTTAACATCAAATTCTTGACGGTCCACTGAAATAAACTGTATCATGGAAAAGTCATTTTAAAATATGTTCCTCTGATTTTCGTACGGAAACATGTTTATAAGGAATAAAAATTGTCCGGATATCCCTTTAAGGCTGCCCTGTTTCTCCTTGTCCTGAGCGCAGCGTCATTGTACGCTGCGATGAGGATCGTAACTGCCGGCGATGTCACTGAGATGAAGTATCTTGCGATCTTCCTTTTATCGTTGATGGGAATTCTGAACGAATCCTTTTCTGTGTATATATCGCGAGGCAATATTTACATATCAACCATCGAGGCTGTATTTTTTGTTGCGTATCTGGCCGGGGGACCTCTGGTTGCTCTTATTTGCATCGTCGCAACTATGGTCTTCAGCATTCAGCAGTTCGAAGGGAGATATCGTTCTATCTTAAACATTCCCTTTAGACTGAGCCTTTTCAACATCTCTCACTATGTCGTTGCCCTGTTCATTTTGGACAAAGCCTATATTTTAGTGTCCTCCCTGGCCGGTGGTCTTATTATTATTCCCGCGCTGTTCACTGCCCCTCTCCTCTTTCTCCTCTCCTGCGGGATGAACGCCCTCTTTTACAAACTGGAAGAGGGCAGAAGATTTTGGCATTATTTCACACAGGTGTTTAAACCCTTTTACCTCGAAGCCTTCTCTGCGAGCTTCGCGGCGGTGATTATCGCCCTTGCCTACCCTCGTTACGGCCTTCTCTCGGTGTTCTTTTTCTTTACGCCTATCCTGGTGGCGAGAATTACCATGCTGGATAAGACTAAGGGCCTATGAGCAAGAGCGTTTTTATTGTACTTCTGGGCTTGTACAGCTCTCTCCCTGCACTTTTCACTGGGTTTGTAGCGGGCCGGGGATTAGAGGGGCTTATTCTCTTTGGGACCCAGCTCACCGTGGCAGGAGTGCTTTTCAATATACGGAAAAGGAAAAGGGCCTTTGCCGCGGCGATTGTGTTTTTTCTTTTTCTTATTCTTAGCGGACTCTCTCTAGGACATTTCGCCCATCCATTTTTTTATATCCTCCTTCTTCTCTACCCCGGGCCGATCCTCGCGCTCAGCTACAGTCTCGTGTATCGTTTTTCCAGACGTCAGGATTTTTCCCGTCTTGCCCATGGTATCAACCTGATTCTTCTCCTGCTTCTTTCTTATTCCATCATGCTTCTGTCGCTGAAACTTCACTGGTTATGGCTTTACCCGGAGTCCTCTACCGGTGTGGACATAGCGGTAAATCTTTATGAAAGCCTGAACTACCTACCGGCCCTTTTTATACTTTTTCTCTTGCGAAACAGTGCCGACAATACCCTCAAGGTGATCGGTGAGTCTTTCTGGTTCAGAAATGAAAAAATCGACGATTCTCTCAATCCCCGGGAGCACTATATCCTATCCTTCCTCCTGAAAAGCCCTTCCTATTCAATCCACTGCAGGGATCTTCTTCCTTACTATGAACAAAGGGGAGGGAATGAAAAATTTGCCTGTAAGACGGGCGAACGCTGCAAGGCCTCCCGGTGTTCCGGCTATTCCATCGCCTATAGAAATATCAGTTCCCTTGGGAAAAAGCTTGAAAGTCTCGGGGTCGGAAGTATCCTGCATCCGGAGAACAAGAGGGATATCGTAGAAAAAGGATGGAGGCTCTCGCTGTTTTCAGGGATTCGGGTGAAGTTTTCGAGGAGCCCCAGTGCGGGTCAGGTACACCTCGGCGAAAAGCCTTCTGATACGACCTTTTTGCTGCTCCCTGAAGGGTCTATCTACAAATCCTTCACGCTAAATGTTTTTCACAAAAAATCTCCCTTTCTCATAGCGGTGCCCCTGGCGGTACTCGGGGCTTTTCTCTTTACAGCGAAAGCCCTTTCTGATTACGGAACGGCAGTGCCCCTAGGAGGCCCCCGATTTCCTGTTGTCACGTCCGACCTTATTTTCTCTGCTGTATTTGTGGTAGAGGCGATCCTTTTAGCTTTGCCGATTTTGTTGGTCCGACAGATATCCCTAAGGGGAAGGTCTATTTTTATCTTCCCGGGGCTGTTGATTTTGTTCTCCCTTGCCCTCAGCCCGGTAATCGGCGAGGCCAACGCCTTTTTTCTGGCCCTGAGAAACATGGTGCTCCTCGCTGTTTTCTTTTTGCTTCTTCATACCGGGATTGAGACAAAGCTTCAGTCGGAGGATTATAGGAATCGTGTTTCGGGAATCATGTTCTGGCTAATCTGGTCTCACATGGTCACATTTACCGTCTTTGATGGGCCGGTCTTCATCTTACAAGCTCGCCTCAGCCATGTGGAATTCCATGAGGTTCTATTCATGGTCACCGATCGTCTGTTGCTCACCGTCCTCTTCATACTATCCGTTGCATTCTATTCCCTGCCTCGAAAGTTTCTGGAGATCCGCGGAAAAGCACTTTTCTTTCAAGGAAAGGCAATCGAAGGGAGGCTCTCACAGGTGAATCAGAGGCTCCTCCATAAATTTTTTCTCAGTCCCGGGGGAGTTCTGTACTGCAGGGAAATTCTGAAAAAACTTGAGCCGGAGGAATCGGGAATTTGCCACAGCACCTGCAAACCGAGTGTCTGCCGCCATTATCAAAGGATCTACAAGCGTATTTGCGAGATCAGGAAATTCCTGGAAACCGCCGGAATCGGTACTATAGTCAGTCCCGACCGTTTTTCCGCGGTCAACGAGGAGGGATGGAAACTGGCCCTCTACGAGGATGTGAGGGTAAAAATGCCGGCACAATACACCGGCAGCTCCGGTCCAGTACACCAGCACCAATTATTTTTCTTTTGACTACTCGTAAAAATTGTTCTACTATTCCTGGAGATTAATACTGAAATCGAATGAGGACTTTAATGAATCTATTTCACAATTACGAAAAACCAAAGACCCTAGAGGAAGCGGTGAAAATCCTCTCTGAAGCGCCGGAAAAAACTGCTGTGATGGCAGGTGGGACGGACTTGCTGCTGGACATCCGCCAGGGCAGACATCCCGAGGTAGATTTGATGGTGGATATCTCCGAGGTGAAAGAGATGAGGACTATTGCCCTCGAAGGGGATTGTGTTTTTCTTGGGGCAGCAGCGACCCACACCCAGATTATCAGTAATCCTATTATCCGGGAAAACGGCCAGTGTGTCGTCGAGGGGTGTGGATTGGTAGGCGGGCCCCAGGTGAGAAACGTGGCAACCATTGGAGGGAATGCAGCCCATGCCCTCCCAGCCGGGGATGGAACAGTGGCCTTGCTGTCCATGGACACCGAGGTGGAATTAGCTTCCAGTGAAGGAACCCGTCGGCTTCCCTTGATTGAGATCTTCTCCGGCCCGGGCAAAGTTACTTTTGACCGTAGTCGTGAATTAGTTGTTGGGTTTCGTTTTAAGAAGAAAAGTAAGGGCGAGGCCTCGGCTTTTCACCGGGTAATGCGGCCCCAGGGGGTGGCGATAGCTATTCTTAACATGTCCGCATGGGTAAAGGTGGCCGATGAAAAGATAACCGATGTCCGGATTTCCTGCGGACCGGCGGGCCCTACACCCTTCCGGGGCTATGGGACCGAAGAGTTTATAAAGGGAAAGTCTATTTACGAAGGATTCTTTATCGAGGCCTCTCGTATCCTGGGTGAAGAGGTAAGTGTGCGCACCAGCGCCTACCGGGCTACCCGGGAGTATCGCCGGCAACTGCTGCCGGTCCTGCTTCAGCAGGTACTCGAAGGGGCCGTTTCACGCAGCATACACACACCCTATCACCTTAAGGATGGAAACCATGAATGAACTTACTTGTTGGGTAAATGATAAGCAGATAAGCGTGCCCGTTGGACCAGGAGAAATGCTGTCGGAGGTTATCCGTAATCGTTTAGGCTTGACGGGCACTAAAATTAGCTGCAATGAAGCAGAATGCGGCGCCTGCACCGTGCTGGTGGACTCTGTGCCTGTTCTCTCCTGCAGTTATCCCGCCCTTAAAGCCCAGGGAAAGAGAGTTGTCACTATTGAAGGCTTGGAAGATAAGGGTACCCTGCATCCCCTTCAGGAGGCATTCATCAAATACGGTGCCTCCCAGTGCGGCTTTTGCACCCCCGGGCAGATTATGACGGCGGCAGCCCTATTGGCTGAAAAACCGGAACCCACCAGAGAGGATGTCGAATACGCCTTGAAGGACACCCTCTGCCGCTGCGGTGCGTATCCGGCAATCACCAACGCCGTTCTTGCTGCGGCGGCCCACATTCAGCATGGGACCCCTATTGAGTTCCCACGCTTTGAGTTTGAAGGAGAAACGAATGTCGTCGGTCAAACTGTACAGCGCCCCGAGGCAGTAGATAAAGTTACCGGCAAGGCGGTATATACCGATGACATCACCTTTCCGGATATGCTGTATGGAGCAACCCTCAGAGCGGGAGTTCCCCATGCACAAGTACTCACGCTGGATACTTCCCGGGCGAAAGCGCTGGAGGGGGTCCGTGCGGTGTTGACGGCGGAGGACATTCCGGGCCGAATTAACCACGGCCTGATCATTCAGGATTGGCCCGCCCTGGTAGGAGTTGGCGAAAAGGTCCGTTATGTCGGCGATGCAGTGGCCGTGGTGGCGGCCGATACAAGACAAATTGCAGAACAAGCGCTGGCTTTGATTGATGTGAAATATGAACCACTCCCACATGTCACCGACCCTGTGGCAGCAAAAGGCCCTGATGCGCCACTGGTCCACGAAGGGGGAAATCTTCTCAAGCATATAAAAGTAGATAAAGGGGATATCGCCCAGGGGTTCGCTGAAGCGGATATCATTATGGAGGACCTCTTTACCACCCCTACCTACGATCATGCCTTCATGGAACCGGAATGCAGTATTGCCAGGATTACCGAGGATGATCGGGTGGAAGTGTATGTTGGTTCCCAGATACCCTATTCAGACCGTGATCAAATTGCCGCTGCCCTGAATATCCCGCAGGATCAAGTCAGGGTCCGAGGGCCCTTGACCGGGGGCGGATTCGGAGGAAAAGAAGATATAGCCGGCCAGATCCATGCCGCATTGCTGTCCAGGGCAACTAAAAAACCGGTCAAAATCCTCTATGACCGCCAAGAAAGCATGCTGGTCCACCCCAAACGTCATGCTACCCAAATTCGTGTAAAATTGGGGCTTAAAAAAGATGGTACCCTCACAGCCGCCCAAACCGAGCTGTACGGGGACACCGGGGCTTATGCCTCCCTGGGCGCCAAGGTAATGGGCCGGGCAACCACCCATTCCACCGGGCCTTACATTGTTCCACACGTCAAAATTGACTGCTATGCGATGTACACCAACAATCCCCCGGCGGGAGCCTTTAGAGGTTTCGGGGCCCTTCAGGCGGATTTCGCTATCGAGGTGATGATTGACCAGGTGGCGGAAGAATTAAATCTGGACCCTTTAGCACTCAGGCGAAAGAACGCCCTCAGAACCGGATCGATCACCAATACCGGTCAGCATTTGAGGGACAGCGTCGGCCTTCTTGAGTGTATGGAAAAAACCGAAACAGCCATGCGCGGGTATCTGCCTGAGGGGAATCTTTTCCGCTCCCGCCCTGTCCCCGGCCACCCTGATAAACGCCGGGCCTGGGGCTATGCACTGGCTTTCAAAAACACCGGCCTTGGAGAGGGGGCACCGGATAAGGCGACCGCTGAAGTCGAACTGCTTCAGGATGGAACTGTAGAAGTGCGCACATCCTCAGCCGAAATCGGTCAGGGCCTGGTCACTGTGCTGCAAATGATCACCGCTCAGGAACTGGGAATGAAACTCGATCAGGTTAAAGTGCTCCTGTCGGACACCGACTTAACCCCCGACGGAGGGCCTACCACCGGCTCCAGACAGACATATATCTCCGGCAATGCGGCCAAATACGCTTCAATCACCTTGAGAGAGGCGATGCTGGCCACCCTATCTGAACACTACGACATTGAGAGCAACATTGAGAGCAACCTTGAGAGCGACCTTGCGAAGGGCAGTGCTTCTAAAGATATTTCCTTCAAGGATGGTTCAGCCCTGGT
>CAZDFY010000140.1:0-7862 GCA_964504785.1 uncultured Sediminispirochaeta sp.
CCATACACCAGCGCGTAGCGGTCCGGGGGTTTGGGGCTTATCTTACAAGATGTGCTTATAAGGATAAAAAAAAGTGCGGTCAGTAACAAAAAAGCTGTAATTCCCGGGCGCCGCAATTTTGCGGCATTCATCACCCAAATTTTAATGAGCATAGTGGTAATATACTTCAGCAGCTCGTAAAAAACAATTGTATGCAGCGGATAATGAAAAAGCCGGCTAAGTCCAATTTCGACGGCTTAAAAAATTGGCTGCACACCCGTCTATACCCTATCTTTCTTTTCTTTGAAAAATCTTACCAAGCGTACCGGCAACTTTTTGGGGGATTTCGGCAGCAGTTCCGGGCCTGCCGGAGGTGGCTCTATATTTTTCGCCGGGTTTGTTTCCGCCCTTTTTGCCGGATTTCTTACGCGGGTGTTTGGGCCTTTTTCCCTCAAGACGTAGTTGTTGCTCTACACTCAGCTTGTGCTGCAAGTCCCCTTCAGGGCCTTGTCGGCGCTCGCTTAGATTCTTTAAGGCGTTCTCCCGCCCGTAGATAATCAGTTCGTCCCCCAAGTATACGGTGGTCTCTCCCCTGGGGGAGCCGACAAAATAGCCGTCGCTTCGACGGACCGCCAAAACCAGCACTCCCTCTTCTGATAATTTTAGGTCCGAAAGAAATTGATCTGCAAGCCAGCTTTCAGGCTTTATGCTTATGGTAATAACCTCAAAGTCTCCGGCAAGGTTAAGTAAGCTTTCATAGTCGTGGGTGTGGATTTTTGTTACTTTTTTAAGAAATTGTTGAATTATCTTTTCAAGCAGGCGGTTTACTAAACGAGACCTGCTGATGAGGTAAATCAGCAGCAGGCCGCCGATTAAAATGATGAAGGTATACAATGCCCGTTCCTGGCTTCTAATACTGAGAAAGGAGATGACCAGGGAAGAGATAAAGGTAACAAATCCAATATTCCCAATAATCATCAGACTGGAAATAATCCGCCTTCGTACAGGATGTTTTATGATCATCTCCGCTTCATGGGTGGTAAAGCCGGTGCCGGTAAAGGCAGATCGGGCTTGAAAACGGGCGCTGTCCTTGGCTATACCGGTAAGCTCCAGCATTACCTCGGCGACCCTTACAATAGTTAATGAGACTATTAAAATTACAAAAAAAGATATAAGTGCTACCATTGTCTATATTATCGGTTATCCTTCATGTTAATGTAAAAATACATGGTTGGTTCTATTTAGAAATGGAGGGAGGCCCCAAAGGAAATACCCCCTGAAATAAAAAGGTCCAGGTCCCGCTGAAAATTCCACTCGATCGGCAGACCGAGGTGTAACTGCAAATGGTTATTATAAAAACGGGCTATAGTGACGGCGGGTTCAATCTCAAGGGACGGATAAAAAAAGTAAATGTCGGTATGGTTATAAGAGGCGAAATTTCCATACCCCCGTAAGGCGACGGAGGGAGTGACGGGAAACTCACCAAACAGTTTTTGGTCGGGAAACAAAAAACCCCCACCAAAAGAAGCTCCGATAGAAGAATATCCGCGGTAGAGTATCCAGTCGTCCCCCGCACCGGAAGACCTAAAATAGATATAGCGTCCCCGAAGTTCTATAAAGTATTTTTCGTACAATTCAAGTGAAAAGGCGGTGTCGGCGGTAATACCGGCCTGGGCTTTTGTACTTACATCTTGGGACTTTTTAATTGCGGTATGGGGAGCTACTGCAAATGAAAAGGAGAAGGTTTCCGCCTGTACAGGGAACAGCATGAAGGTTGTGACAAAGAAGGTAAAAAGTGTTATAGTTTTTGCAGAGCTCATACTACTATGCTGAACTGTTTCGAGGTATTTTGCAACGGTGATTAAGAAAATTTTATATTCTACAGCGATAATATTGCTTCTGCTGAGTGCACTAGGATGTCGTCAGGAAAAAGCAGAAGATTTCAAAGTTGAACTGCCTCCGACTCCCGTATTGACGGTCCGTTCAAAATGGGCGGTAGTGTCTTCAAGCCATCTGCGTCTGCGTGAAAAGGCAACTATTCAGAGTAGTGCTATAACTACTCTATGGCAGAACAATGTGCTTGAGATTATTTCCCGTGATGAAACTCAAATGGTAGTAGAAGATAAAAGCGGCTATTGGTATAAGGTTGCATATGACGGTATTCAGGGGTGGGTGTTCGGCGCATATCTGGAAATGTTTGAATCGGAAAATGAGGCCCGCAGAGCAGCACGCGAATCGGGTGAGAATTAAAGGGGCCCTCTGACAGATGATAAATCCGGAAGTACTACTTTCCTATTCCGCCTGGATAATACCTCCCCTAGTGGGCGCCGTTATCGGCTATATCACAAACGACATCGCAATAAAAATGCTTTTTCGTCCTTTAAAAGCCCGGCACATCGGGCCGCTCCGTATTCCCTTTACCCCGGGTATCATACCGCGGCAGCGGGAAAAACTGGCCGACAGTATCGGTCTGATGGTCTCCCGTGAGCTTATTACTGAAGATGCAATTCGCCGGCAAATTTCTTCACCAACTTTCAAGGCTACCCTCAGTAAAAGAATTCGTGATTTTACAGGCTTTGTAGTGTATACGCCTTTTTCTCAATTGCAGGAAAAGTTTCGACAGGGAGGCGGAAAAAAAAGTGCCCCCCAGGAAAATAACCCCCAGGAAAGTACCCCTCAGGAAGAGGCAAGCCGGAAGGAAAAGACAAGCCGGGCCGAAGCGGTACAAAACGAAACCCCGGCGGATACTATGCTGATCCAGTCGGTACTCACCGCTTTTTTTCGCTCGGATAGTTTTTTTCTTGCCCTTCAAAAGTCAATATCCCTGGCTTTGAATAGTTTTTTGCAATTAAAACTCAGGGTCCTCTGCGGTACCGACGGAGAGAGGCTTAACCTTTTTTTTAGCCGACACCTGCGCATCAGTAGCCTACGGGCTCCGCTTCGTCAGTTAGCGGGAGACCTGGTGGAAGATGGAATACGGAAAAATGTGTCCCTCGAGCACCTCTTAACTCCGAATTCTATTGAAGGCATCATAAAAGCCCTTAACCGGATTTATCCCTCGGCGGCGCGGGAGGTCCTGCAGTTTTTACGGACCCCCCACATCCATAAAACTATAGAGCAAAAAGGGCGCACAGTTCTGCGGAAGACAATATCCCGTCTGAGCAGTCTCCAGCGGCTTTTTATTGTAGCAGGTCAGTATGATCGCAACATTGAAAAGCAGATGGACGAGATAGTGGATGATTTGCTGGAACAGCTTGAGACGGCAATTGCCGATGAACAGACACGTAAAAAGCTTTTAGACACCTTAACCGGCTGGTTGCAGCAGATACGCACCCACACATTATCCGACATAGCAGGGGTGTGGGGCGAGGGCCTCCCGAGGGACATCCAAAAGGGTGTAGATGCGTTGTTCAAACTAGCTGAATCACCGACTACAGTGTCCTGGATACAGGGTTTGGTACGTAGGGTGATAGAAAAATACGGTGAACAGGAAATTGGGTCAGTACTTGAAGAGTTCACTGGCCACTCTAGTGAAAACATCAGCTCTCAGGTTTCAAATTGGATTGCCCAGCTTGTCAGAGAAGTTGAGTCCAAAGAAGCTGCCGCAATAAATTTTTTCAGGACCCTCTTCAATACTCTTTCGAATTCCGGAGAGAAGAGTTTTAGCGATATTTTTCAGCTTAAAGAAGAGCATAAGCAGCGTCTCGATACAGCCCTTGAGAGTTTCTTTGCTCGTCTTCTTGATGAGCAAATACCTGTTATTCTGGAGAGCGTGGATGTGCAAACACTGGTAGTTGATAAAATCAACAGTCTTGATATTGAAAAAGTTGAAGAGTTGATTTTAATAGTGATTCGTACCCACCTGCGCTGGATTATTCTTTTTGGAGCATTGCTCGGTTTTGTGATAGGAGCTGTGCAAGTGGTGCTCATCAAAGCTCTGTAGCAGCACCCCAGTACCGCAGCATGGCTGTACCAGTCTGTACGCCTATTTTGGAATTACCTTTGTTTTGCTTTGGTCTATACGGAACCACAGTTGTGGAGGATAATCGGGGGAGAAATCCCGAATATTCAGCCTCCCGATGTCCTGCTCACTTACATGGGCGCGGACGTTATAGCCTCCGGAGGTTTTCTCTCCTGAGGTGCCCTCAAGAATATAATAGGGACCCGCATACTCCAAAGATTTCAGGGATAAATGAAAACAAATATCATCTGTATGGTGGGGCGCGGTGGTTCCTACCCTGGTATCTTCGGGGCGGAAGAAGTAGTATTCATGTCCCTTGCACTCTTGAGGGTCGCAGGGCACTAAATTTGAGTTGCCGATAAACCGGGCGACAAACTCATTTTCAGGCTTATTGTAGAGTTCCTGGGGAGTTCCACTCTGTTCTATCGTACCCTTCCGCATAACCACTATTTTATCAGCTAAGCTGAGGGCCTCCTCCTGATCGTGGGTCACATAGATGGTGGTCAAACCGATACGCTTTTGAATATTCCTGATTTCACGGCGCAGCTGGGTGCGCAGACGTGCATCTAAAGCTGAGAGGGGTTCATCCAACAGTAACAACGCCGGTGAAGGTGCTACGGCCCTTGCAAGGGCAACCCGCTGCTTTTCTCCGCCGGAAAGCTCTTCAGGCCGGCGCCGGGAATAATTGGGCAGTTCGACTAACTTCAGCAGCTCTTCGACCCTGGAACGAATTATGTGGGAAGGAGTACCTCTCTGCTTGAGCCCGTAGGCAATGTTATCGTATACCGTCATATGGGGAAAGAGGGCGTAATCCTGAAATACCAGTCCGATATTTCTTTTCCAAGGGGGGAGAGTAGTGATATCTTTTTGGCCGAGAAAAATCTTTCCCCTGTGGGGGGCCAGAATTCCGGCAATCAGTTGGAGACCGGTAGTTTTTCCGCATCCGGAGGGACCAAGAAGACATACGAGTTCACCCTCCGCGGCATGAATATCTGCCTCAAAGGTAAAGTCCGCAAAACTGCGTTTTAGCTCTTGTGTTGAAAGTTCCATTACAAATGCTCCTTACACTGCTTCAAAGTTCTGTATTCCCGGAGACGTCAAATAAAGTAAATGCAACTGCGCAGACTGCAACAAGGATTGTTCCCAGCGCACAGGCCCCGAAAAAGTTATAAGAGCCGATCATGCGGTAAATCGCCAGGGGAATAGTGACAGTTGAAGAAGAGAACACCAGGGTGGCATTGATCTCACCCATCGATATTGCAAAGGCGAAGGCCCCGGCGGCTGTTAAAGCAGGAAGCATCAAGGGAAATTCCACTGTCCGGAAAACTCTTCCCGGGGGTGCCCCTAACAGCATAGCCGCCTGCAGTTGACTCGGCGGTATCTTTTTTAAGACCGAACTTACTGTACGGGCCACAAAGGGATAGGCGATGACCGAATGAGCGGCAACAATCATGAAAATACGGGCCCGGCCCAGCTCGGGAAGGGACCTGGAAATTAAAAAATAACCGAGTCCTAAAATAACGGAAGAAATCGCCATAGGGGCCATAGAAAGGGTGTCGATAAGCTTTCCGAATTTCAGTCGGTATCTTACAGTCAGGTAACTGAGGGCAGTACCCACCGCCACAGCGGTCACCGCCGCTAATATTCCAATTATCATGCTGTTACGAACCGCCGGCAGGGCAATTCGCCCAAATTGACGGGCCCCCGAACCGAAGAGCTGGCGATACCATTCAAAGGTAAACTGCAGTTCTCCGGCACGACTGACCGGTTTCTGTAGAGAACGCACTACCACCGCTAAAAGGGGGCCGGCTACAATTAACAGCATCGCCCCAATATAGCCGACAATGCCGACATACCCGAGGGGCGAGGGTCGATTATACGTACGGGGTCGTACCGGTCCGGTGCTGAGTTCTTGATGAAAGGCAAGCTTATTCTGCAGTTTTACATAAAGCCCCATAATTCCAAGGGTCAGTGCCAGGGCAACGATTGAAAGGGCCCCCGCGGCAGAGATGTCGAAGGAGGTTTTAGCAAGACGGTAGATTTCTACCTCAACAGTGGTAAACTGGGGCCCTCCTCCAAGTACAAGGATGATGGCAAAACTGGTAAAGCAGAACATAAAAATAAGCGCCGATGCGGCCAGTATTGCCGGCATCAGTTGGGGCAGGGTTATGGTAAAAAAGAGACGCCGCCGCGGAGCTCCCAGGGTTTGAGCTGCCCATTCCTGGGAAGGGGGGAGCTGCTGCCATAAGGAGGCGATCAGCCGCAGGGCAATCGGGAAATTGTAAAAGCCGTGGGCAAGAATAATTGCCTTTAAGGAGTAGAGTACCCGCAGCGGCGGCTCTGCCTGGTCGAACACCTGCATGAGAAGCGTGTTTAGTATGCCGCTGTTTCCGAAAAATATCACAAAACCCAGCACTACAAGAATCGGAGGCAGCACAAAGGGTACCCCCGAGGCGGCCCTTATCAGTTTTCGCCCGGGAAAGGTGTACATTGAAAGCAGGTAGGCCCCCGGTAAACCTAGGAGTAGAGAAAAAAGGGTACTCAGGACCGCCTGGAAAAGGGTAAACCACAATATACGTAGAGTATACGGGGAGAAAATTGTTTTAATAAAAACCGATATATCGAAATTACCTTCAGGAAAAAAGCCTTGCAGGAGTACGCTCCCGATGGGCAGGTAAAAGAGGAGAAGTAAAAATACAACAAGGATGAGAAAGGCCGGGTGGGGCCTTTCCCATCGACGCACCGAGGGCAGGTTCATCAGCGCGTCACTGCTTTCGACCATGTATCGATCCATTCATCACGGTTGGCATCGATTGTTTCGGCCTTAAAATAGAAACGTTCCTCCGGTTGCGGGGCAAATTCATAAGATTCCGGGAGTTCGATTTCCGGCAAAACAGGATACATCCAGTTTGTAAGTGGTATTACTTCCTGAAATTCTTCGGTAAGTACAAAATCGATGAATTTTTTTGCAGCCTCCGGATGAGGGGCGTCCTTCACAATACCGACCCCCTCTATTTGCATATAGTGACCCTTGTCGAAAAGGGCGGCACGGTAGCGGCGTGTATCTTCGTATTCCACATGATACGCCGGACTGGTGGTATAGCTTAATACCAGGGGGGCCTCACCGCTTGTGAAGAGGCCATACCCTGAGTCCCATCCTTCCGTGATGGTCAAGGTGGAGTCCTGAACTTGCATCCAGTACTCTTCAAAATCCTCCCCAAACTCGTGGATAGTCCACATAAGAAATCCGAGTCCCGGACTTGAGGTGCGAGGGTCCATCAGGATAAGTTTATCCTTGAACCTTGGTTCTGTTAACTCTTCAAGGCTTTTCGGTGGATTCTCTATTTTTTTGGAATCGTAGATTATTGAAAAGTAGCCGTAATCATAGGGTGTGACAAAGTGTTCGGTATCGAAGATAAGGTCCTTCGGCACTTTTTCCAGATGGGGAGAAGAGTAGGGCTGCAATACCCCCTCTTTTTTTGCTCGGGTAATGAGGTTGTTGTCAATGCCGAACAAAATATCCGCCTCAGGGTCCTCTTTCTCTAAAACGGCCTTTTGAAGGACTTGTCCTGCGTCACCAATCGATTTTAGTTCAACCGATATTCCGTACTCTTCCTCAAACCGGCGGCTGATTTCAGGGCCGGGGCCCCATTCTGATGCAAAGGAGTCGTAGGCATACACGACTACTCTTTCCTCCGCCCCCTCAGGGGAAGCCTCCGCCCCCTCAGTGGTTTCTGTTGCAGCACCTTGGGGCCCTTCACTTTGACCAGGGGTGAAGAACACAAAAGCCGCAACGGCGGCCACTACCAGTGCTGCTGCGAGAATCAGCATTCTTTTCATGGCATGCTCCTTATGGTGGGTAAATAATTCTGTCTGAGGGGGAACAGCCTGGTCTGTCCTGATCCCTGCGCTGGTATTATCC
>CAZDFY010000141.1:0-7802 GCA_964504785.1 uncultured Sediminispirochaeta sp.
CGGGTCACGGCTACATCGATGAAGCTGCGCAGCTCTTCAACAGAGTGGCGCTGCAGCCGTGCACACTCCCGGGCCGGCGCTTCACAGAGGAAACAAGGGCGCTGGGGAAGATCGAGGGTCTGCCGGTCCAGCGCCGAGCCATCGGCGGAATAGACATCGAAATCAAATATCCGTCCCAGAGGGTGCTGCGTCTCAATACCTACACAGAGCCGTTTGATGAGCTCGGCGGCCGATGTGCAGGGGCCCCGCAGCTCTTCGGCCATCAGAAACAGGGCCTCTCGTCCGCAGGCACCGCTCCAGACCGTCCGCTGTACCACCTCGATCCCGACTTCACTGCACTGCTGTAGAAACTCCCCCTCGCCGGCTAAGTGGGTTTTTTCATACAGAGGTGAGGTTTTGTCGGCGCCGGGAATATTCAGCGTGAGCATAACCGCCGGCAATCCGTACTCCTGCTGCAGATCTGCGCGCCGGCGGACCCGCTCCTCCCGGCATGCCAAAATCGAGTCTAAACCGCTTATTTCGCGCGCGCTCATTCCTTCACCTGGTGAATCACATCGATAATGGTACCATCACGATACTCTACCACCCCCACAATCTTCTCCTCAAACTCCACCGGTTCGGGAACTCCGGTAATCTTTTCAGCCTTTTGCTTTAACTGCTCAATGGTGTAGATGGGGAGGTGCTTGGTTTTCAGCCGGTCGAAGATGTCCTGCCGCCTGGGATTCACCGCCACCCCGTGGTCGGTCACCAGCACATCCACTGTTTCCCCCGGGGTAATTATTGTATCTACACTGTCCACTACAGTAGCGGTTCTGCCCCGGATAAGGGGCGCCACGACAATCGAAATACCCGAGCCTATAGCGGTGTCGGAATGGCCTCCCGAGGCTCCGCGAATAACACCATCGGAGCCGGTGAGGACATTCACATTGAAATCGGTGTCTATTTCCATGGCACTGAGGACCACCACATTGATCTTGTTGGTTGCACAACCCTTGTTGTGCGGGTTTGCATAGTATGATGCATCTATTTCAGTGTGATAGCGGTTTTCGGCAATCGAGCGGATAGCCTCCTGGTCGAAGCTCTGGACATCGAGGATTCGCTTCACCAGGCCCTCTTCGTGGAGCTTGACTATGTTGCCGGTCACACCGCCCAGGGCAAAACTGGCGGTAAAGTTTTTTCGCAGCATCACCTCCCGCAGAAACTGGGTAACCGCCAGAGAAATACTTCCCGAACCGGTCTGGATTGAAAACCCGTCCTCCATAAAACCGGAATGCTCGATGACATGGGAGGCATACTGGGCAATCAAGATATCCCGGGGATTGCGGGTCATCCGCAGCGAGCCGGCGCTGATTCCCTGGGGATCACCGATCTGATCAACCGGCACGATAAAATCCACATGGTCCTGGTGAATACTGAAGGGGGTGTTCGGATATTCAACCAGATTGTCGGTAATCAGCACCACCTTCTCCGCATGGACCGCATCCACCTTCGCGTACCCGAGGGACCCACAGGCCGAAGGGCCGGTATAACCGTTTGCGTTCCCGTACACATCACAGGAGGGGACCGCTAAAAAGGCTACATCGATAGTGAGCTCTCCGGATTCAATCATCCGCGCCCGGCCCCCATGGGAATGGAATAAAACAGGGGTGTCCAAAAGGCCGCGGGAAACCGCTTCCGCCGGCTCCCCTCTAATGCCGCTGGTAATAAGACGGCGCACTACACCCCGCTCGATATGCGTAACCAGCGGGGAATGGGCCGAGGTAAGGGAACTCGAGGCTACCGTCAGGCCCTTAATCCCGAGGTTGGAGATTACATCCATTACCATGTTCAACACCATGTCGCCGTTACGCAGATGGTGATGGAAGGAGATCGTCATACCATCCTTCAGCCCGCTCTTCAGGACCGCCTGTTCAATACTGTCGACAATCTTGTTTAGCCGGGGAAGGGTGCGAGAGCCTTTCTGCTTGCGTACCAAGGGAGTGTTCTGAAAGGCCCCCTCAAAGGGCTTTATTTCGGGCAGGCCGTCTATCTTTGAAGGAATGTTTCTTCCGGCGGCATTCTCAGGCATTGCTTTCCTCCTCTTCAATCTCATCCAGGTAAATACCGGAGGCCCGGGCCAATTCGAGGGTATGACGGGAGCGGTCCACAACCGGCTTATCGATCATCTTGCCGTCAACCGCCACAACCCCGCTGCCCTCCGCTTCCGCCCTTTCAATTGCACGAATTATCTTACGCGCCGTTTTTATCTCCTGCACCGACGGCATATAGATGCTGTGGACTATCCCCACCTGCCGCGGATTGATGACCGACTTTCCGTCATAGCCCATATTCTTAATCAGTTGTACCTCTTCTCGAAAGCCTTCATCATCGGTTATATCGGAGAACACAGTATCAACCGCATGGAGCCCCGCCGCGCGGGCTGCCAGAAGAATCTCCTGCCGGGCGGTAAACAATTCAGTCCCCGGTTTACTGCGGTGGGTGTGCAGGTTGGTCACAAAATCCTCAGCTCCAAAGGCAATACCCACCAGCCGTTCGCTGGATGAGGCAATTCTGTAGGCATTTACCACTCCCCGGGCGCTCTCGATTGCTGCAAATAGCTTGATGGAGCCGACTTCAACCCCCGACTTCTTTTCAACCTTTGTTATAAGTTCATCGATCAACTCAATATCCTCGGGTTTTTCAGTCTTCGGAAGCCGAATAATATCCGGCCGGGCACGTACCATTGCCTCCACATCATCCCGGCCAAAGGGCGTGTCGAGGCCGTTAATCCGCACCACCGTTTCGGTGTGTTCGTAATCGATACAGCGCAGGGCATGAAAAATGAGAAATCGGGCGGAATCCTTCTCCCTTACCGAGACCGAATCCTCCAGATCAAACATCACAGAGTCGGACCGGTAGATATGCGCGTCCTTCACCATATTGGGATTATTCCCGGGCACGTACAACATTGTTCTGCGCAGTTTCATTGCAGCTCCTCCCAGGGATATTTCTGAATACCCGCGGCCCGGTACAGTGCCGTTTGAAGACGCGCACGGATCACACAGTCGAGGGCACTGCGATCGTCAACATCAACTATCGCTGAACTTACCTGCATCTCCTTCAAGATGTGTTGCACCAATTCTCGTATATGTGTGCCGAACCGTTTTTCTACTATACTCTTCAGTTTTATTTCTACTGTATTCTCCGGGTTTGTCCGCACACTTATCAGCACGTCGCTTGACTCCAAAGTGCCGGCCTTCCCGGTCCGGATTAACTCCATCCTCAATCTCCTCCTTCAGTGGCGTCGACCACCTGACCCTCGAGTACTAAGTGGTGCAGCACAGCTGCTCTGACGCTTAGTGGCGCCTTTTTTCCCGCCGTATTCGCTCTATAACCGCAGTCGCCTCTGCACTCGTTAAGTAATTCCAGGTACTTGCCGGAACCAGATGCTCTATCTCCTCCCACTTCTCTTCCCTAATAAGCTCGCGTACCTTCGATGCACTTATCGCAGCTCCCCCATGTAAAAGCCTCGGAATCTCCTCAACTTCTATTCCGTAGTGCGGAAGGATGTGCTGCATTTCTCGATTATAGGCTGCGGTAACCGGACAATAGGGCTCCTCCCCCACCATTCGCCGCCGAATATTCAGGGCAGGGGCAATTTTCTCGCCGAAAATCTGCAGGTCTAGACGGGCATGGGCGGTGGTCACCTCTTTACTGTCCCTAAGGAAATAAGAGGGAAAGGTGGCCCCCGAGATAATATAGGGCCCTCCATGATGGACTATTACATTTTTTAGGTCCTCTGTTCCCTGCTGTACGAGCCTGAACCGGACATCTTCGGGAAACAGAGAGCGCTCGGCGGAAACTACAAACAGGTGGACCACGTGCCCCTCCTCCCCGGGCGTTTCTCCTGGCGTCGGATCTCCTCGCAGGCCTCCCGGCACTTCGCCCTGCCTGGATGGCTGCCGAGCCGCCCGGAGGGCTGCCTGCTCCACCAGGTACCTATGCCCCAGTGTAAAGGGGTTGCAGTTCATTACCAGAGCGGTAGACGGGCCTGGGGCAGCTGAATCTGCAGCTGGGCCTGTGGTTGCCAAATCTGCGCCCTCCCCCCGGCAGGAGGCTGAAGCGGCCGGCTCCTTCAGCCACAGATCTATCTGCCCCTCCGGCTTTTCCAACAGAACCACACCGGCTGTTTCGGCGGCCCCGGCGGAGGTGTTCCCCCCGGCGGGTGTGCCGGCGGTGAGTGTGCCGGCGGAGGCTACCAGGCCAAACCCCAGACTCTGAAAGACAGTCCGGTTCTCCGACTTGGTAAATAAAAAAAGATGTTCAATTCCTCGATGGTAGGCTTCGAGCTCGAGCTCGGTTACGATTTTGTTGGTGAGTGTCTCGCCCTGGTACGCGGCATCTACTGCAATGCATTTCAGCACATTGCCGGCCAATGAACCGGTGCCGACGATTTTTCCGCCGGTTTTCAGTACACAGGTGTATTCTACATCAGGGTCCAGTTTAAGTTGTCGGGTTGATAGGAAATTCTCAACCAGCCTGCGTTCTGAAAAGAGGTCCAGCTGAACGCTGTTGAACTCAAAGTCATAAATGCTCATAGTTTTTTCTATAGTAACACGGTCTGCACCTAAGGACAAAGCAAAACAAAATATCACAGCAATTCCTGCTATAGAGCCGAATGAATTGGCAGAACTGACAATTATTAATATCCTTGCAGATACATCTTATCCCCCGCTTTTTTTGAGAGAGTATCGAGCAGCGTGTACAGGTCGGCTGCTGCGTACAGGGGAATGTGAATGAGTGGGCCGTTGAGGGAATAGTTACGGGCACTCATTTTAACCGCATAGGCAGGTTTATACTTTTCCCGGTACACGTGTAAGCTTTTTGCCCTTTTTGTGTGGGTACCCGACTTGACCTCGATCGGTACTTCACCCCCGTTAGGCTGTATCAGAAATTCAATTTCCGAGGTTTTACCTCTCCAGGTATACAGTTGCCGGGTTCCGGCTGTTACCAGCTGAGTGGCAACAAAGTTTTCGGCTATGTATCCTTTATAAGTACCGTAGGAGGTACCGAGTATCTGCGATGCCGGGATATCGAGCATGCGATGCAACAGGCCTATATCGAAGAGATAGAGTTTGAAGATACTCTCCCGGCTGTGATGTCCGAGCGGCGGTTCCGCAGAGTCTACAATGTAGGAGCTGTAGACCAAGCCCGTCGCTTTGAGCCAATCGACGGGCCCCGCTACATCTCGGTACCGGCGGGATTTCGGAAGCACGTCCTTGAAGGTAAACCGGCTTACATTTCCGTCTATTTCTCTGGAAAGCTGGTGCGGGACCTGTTCAAAAATTCGGTGTATGTGATGGGCATTGATAATACCGGAATGCTTTGCAAAATCGCTGCGGTATCCGGTAAGAAGACTATCGTGTAGTGTTTCTATTGTCTGTGCCGATTGTGCATCCAGAGTATTCGAACCGTTTTCCAGTAGGCTCCGCACAACCTCGGGCATGCCGCCGGTTACATAGTAGAGGCGAAGGGCACGCCACAATTGCCCATGGACGTAGTCCGGTAAGGGGGCCGGTGATGCAATAAAGGAGGCGTAAAAGGTATGGAGCTTCTTGTTATACGCGAGAAGGAATTCCGGAAACGACATCGGGTACAGGGTGAGAGCGTGGATTTTCCCTACCGGGTACGATTCCGTGCCGCCGGCGAGTCCCATAAACGACCCGGCGGAACATATCGCCGTCTCCGTGCTGTACTCGCAAAAGTATTTGAGGCTCGTGAGGGCTCTCGGACATTCCTGGATTTCGTCAAGAAAGAGCAGGTCCGAGCCGGTGTGTATTTCCGTATTGAGATAAAGTTCGATAAGGGGAAGGAGCACATCCGGAGTGATCGCTCCCTCAAAGAGCTCTGCAGCTGCGGGGTCCTGCTCAAAGTTCAAATAGTGGAGCTGCGAAAACTCCCTCCGACCGAATTCGCACAAAAGATGCGTTTTCCCGGTTTGTCGTGCGCCATAGAGAAGCAGAGGTTTTCTATTTTCCATCGCTCGCCACTCGACCAGCTCATTGTACAAAAAGCGTTTCATACAGAAAAGAATACCCCGGAAAAAGCTTTATGTCAAATATACTGAGTATTCTCACACTTTTACCTAGATAAAAATACAAATTTTTACATTTTTACCCGGTTGAAAATTTTAGCACATCGTTAATGCAGGATGACTTCAGCGGCCGCATCATCAACACCCTTCTAATCTTCCACTATATCTATCGTCCGTGGCGAAAATTATCCGATGTGCCGCCCCGGATCTTTTTTTCTAATACGCTTTCGCAAAAATAACGCGGTACTGGGCGGGGCCTCCGCAATGGATACACTTTTTCCCGGTACAATCACCCTGCTCAAAGGGAATTACCCGGATAGTTGCCTTAGTTTCATCCTTAATAACCGCCTCGCACTCGGCCGAACCGCACCAGTGGGTATCCACAAAGCCGTTGCCCTCTTTATAAAGTTTTTTTAGCTCATCATAGCTTTCAAGGGTGTGAGTATTATCCTCACGGAGGGCACGTGCCTTTTCAAAAAGGTCTTTCTGAATCTGTTCCAGGAGCTCTCCGACTCGGTCGGCGGCATCTTCAATGGCGACCGCTTCTTTTTCGCCGGTATCACGCCGGACCAGCATTGCCTTGCCGTTTTCCATATCCCGGGGGCCGATTTCGATTCGCACAGGCACCCCTTTCATTTCCCATTCGGCGAACTTCCATCCCGGTGAATTTGCCTCATCATCATCAAATACAACCTTGTATCGACCTTTCATCTGTTCATAAAGCTTCTCGGCGTATCCCACTACTTCTGCTTTGTTCTTGTTCTTAAAGATAGGGATAATTGCCGCTTCGGTTGATGCAAGCCGGGGTGGTACAACAAGACCACGATCGTCGGAATGGGTCATAATGAGAGCACCGATCAATCGAGTAGATACCCCCCAGGAGGTAGCCCATACATGGTCGAGTTTTCCCTCCTTCGTTTGATAGGTCACATCGAAGGCTTTGGCAAAATTCTGGCCGAGAAAATGGCTTGTACCGGCCTGCAGGGCCCGCTTGTCCTGCATCATTGCTTCTATAGCATAGGTATTGATAGCTCCTGCAAATTTTTCGGTTTCACTTTTCCTGCCGGTTAAGACAGGCACCGCCATATACTCCTCTACAAACCGGCGGTATACCTCGAGCATCTTGAGGGTCTCCTCTTCCGCCTCCTCTTTTGTTTCATGGGCCGTATGCCCCTCTTGCCAGAGGAATTCACTGGTGCGCAAAAACAGTCGGGTACGTTTTTCCCAGCGTAGTACATTTGCCCATTGATTTATCAAAAGCGGCAGATCGCGGTAGGACTGTATCCACTTTTTGTACATGCTCCAGATAATTGTTTCAGAGGTAGGGCGAATTACGAGGGGCTCTTCCAGTTCATCTCCCCCGGCGTGGGTTACCACCGCCAGCTCCGGAGAAAAGCCTTCTACGTGTTCGGCTTCCTTGTGAATAAAACTTTCGGGAATCAGAAGGGGGAAATAGGCATTACTGTGCCCGGTTTCCTTAAACATTGTATCAAGCCGGCTTTGAATGGCCTCCCACAGTGCGTATCCCCGTGGTCGGATTACCATGCAACCCTTTACCGGTGAATAATCGGCCAACTGAGCCTGAACCACGATGTCCACGTACCACTTGGAATAGTCTTCGCTGCGGGGGGTGATTTTTTCCGCCATACATACCTCTATATTTATGTAATATTTCGAGGTATTGTACTAAGGAGCGGCGGTATGGTCAATGCGGCCCCCACCCGCCGCA
>CAZDFY010000142.1:0-7783 GCA_964504785.1 uncultured Sediminispirochaeta sp.
GTGAAATGATCCTCAAAATCGGCACTAATGAATACCACCTCAAACCCGGCGACGGGCTCTACTTCAACGCCCGCTACGAACACCAAACCATCCCGCTGACCGACACCGTAAAGGTCATCGATGTAATGGTATAAAAATTCATTTCTATAGAGCATCGTCCCGCACGGCCGGCTCGCTCTGCTCGCCGCCCGCTTTGGGGCAGCGGCCGCAGCGATCCGGAGTAACCTTTGTTACCCGCCCACATCTAAAGTTTGGTTTTTGCAAGACAAGCGCCCACTAAAGGCAGCTATTTACTTTCCTTGATTGGTCCCCTGAACCGGTCTCTACTGTAAAGTGGAATACCTGGTAGGAAAAGTTATCCTAGGCGTCAAGACGAAAGCCGGAAAAAATCAGGGCAAACGCATATGTTACTTAACAGCTGACTAGTTAACAAACGTCTAGTACTAGAAACACTTCCAGAGAAGATGCGATGCTTCTCCTAGAGTAAACCCTGGGAGGGCCTGATGACATCAAAGAACATTATAGAATACTTTAGGGATATGCCGGATCCACGAGAAGACAACCGACGACATATGTTGATTGGTATCATATTAATCGTAATTTGTGCATCCCTCTGTGGTGCCACTACATGGGACAATATTGAGGCCTTCGGAAAAGCGAAGGAATTGTGGTTTCGCCGGTATATCACTCTACCGCATGGAATCCCCTCTCATGATACCATGGCGAGAGTATTTTCCAAGCTTGTACCCGAGCAGATTAATAGACGATTTACCGCTTGGGCTAATAAGGCAGGGCTTATACTGGGGCAGCATCGGATAGATGAAAAGTCGAATGAGATCAACGAGGATAAGTGGTGATCATGAAACCCAGGAGACCCGTCACTATATCTCGAGTCTGGATCTTAGCGCCCTGGGCGATTTCCTTGTTTGTATTCCCTCCTGGTGAGGTTCCATTTTTGCTGATTGCCGTGGGAAGTGCCTTCCCGCGCTTTGTGCTCCCAGACTCTTTGAATGAATAAAGTAGAAAGTAGATTGTTCCGGTGTTTAAAAAAAGATATAGAAAAAGAGCAGTACTGAAAAACCTGTACCCGTTGCCTGTTATTTTCAGCAGTAGCTCAGGTTTTCCCACTTCAATTCATCCTTGTTGTCGAACTCTACAATATCGGCCTGAGCATTGTAATCGAACTGTTTGATAAGTTGTGCCGCTGCATCGAGCACTACTCCAATTCACAAATGTATGAAACCAATGAATACAGCAATTGTTATTTCATGTTTACATATGAAACACGATTTTTTGATTGGGTGAAATGGATGAAGGGTGCTGGCGGAGTAAAGCAGGGAAGGGTTTCTTTGATCAACCGGAACAAGATTTTTTTGTTGACCAGGTGAAGCATAGTCTATAGTATCAGCCCTGTATCTACGCGTAGTTACAAATAATTGTGGAGGTATGTCTATGGAAACGATGAGTGCTATTCTTGTAATTGCCCTCGTCTACGCAGTGGGAGATTTCGTCTCCTTCAAAACCAAGGCCCTTTTTTCTATGATGTTTGCGGCCGGACTTCTGTTTCTCGTTGGGTTCTGGGTTGGAATCCCCCCTACGCTCTTCGAAGACTCTAAGCTAATTCCTGTAGCAATGGCACTTATCGCTATGCTGATGGTCCATATGGGCAGTTTCATGAAACTGCGGGACCTGAAGGAAGAGTGGAAAACAGTCATTATTGCGATAAGCGCCCTGGTAGCCCTTGCGGCGGTGCTTTACCTTCTCGGTGGTCTGATCATCGGAAAGGAGAGGGCGGTGACCGCCATCGGCCCGATTTCCGGTGGTGTCGTTGCGACTCTCATTGTAAGTGAAGCGGTGAAGGCTCAGGGCTTGGAGTCTCTGGCCGTTTTTGCCACCCTGCTTCTGGTTCTACAGAGTTTCATTGGATTGCCGATCGCCTCATTTTGTTTGAAAAGAGAGGCGGGACGGCTGGCTGTTGGTTTCAGGAAAAATGGCGCCGGCGGATCTGATTCCTCTAAGAGTCCGGCTTCCGATCCGGAGATACCTACATGGAGGGTTTTCCCGGCGCTGCCAAAGCCACTCCAGACCCCCTTTATCTTAATGGCCAAGGCACTACTCATCGGATGGCTGGCAATGAAGGTCGCCGGATTGACCGGAGGGGTGATCCATCCCTTTGTGGTGGCACTGATCTTTGGTATCATCTTTTATGAAATCGGCTTCATAGAGCACAAGATCCTCGAAAAGGCAAATTCATCGGGACTGACCCTCTTCATCCTCTTGGTACCGATCTTTATGAACCTTTCGAAGGCTACGCCAAAGATGGTTGGTTCGCTTATTGTTCCAATGCTGGTTGCCTTCGTAATCGCCCTGGTCGGATTGGTACTGGTTTCCCTTTTGCTGAGCAAGATTCTGGGATACTCCTGGGAGTTGAGTCTTGCCATCGGTACGACCTGTCTTTTCGGCTTTCCCGGCACCTACATCATTAGTCAGGAAGTGGCCGAATCACAGTCCGAGAATGACGAGGAAAAGGAGTACCTTCTTAAGCAAATCCTTCCGAAGATGCTGGTGGCGGGGTTTACTACTGTTACGATTGCTTCGGTCCTATTGGCCGGCGTTATTGTAAACCTACTCTAAGTCGGGGGAAGTAGTGTTATGGATAAAATAATGAAGCTTGCCGGCCAGCTTGAGAACGACCTGGTCGATCTGCGGCAAAAACTACACAGTCAACCGGAACTATCCTGGCAGGAGATAGAGACTTCGAAAATGATCGAAGCGGAACTGAAAAAACTGGGCTTCGAAAATGTCCGTCGGGGTTTCAAGGATACGGGCTCCGGTGTGATCGGTGATCTTGTTGGTGAGCATCCCGGGCCCTGCGTAGCTCTGCGGGCGGATATCGATGCTCTGCCAATTAAAGAGGAGAACGATCTGCCCTACGCGTCAAAGAACGACGGGGTGATGCACGCCTGCGGCCATGATGCCCATACCGTCATACTCTTAGGGGCAGCGCGAATACTCTCTTCCATGAAAGATGAGATCCACGGTACCATTCGCCTGCTCTTTCAGCCGGCCGAGGAAGCGGGGATGGACTCCGGAGCCCCGGCGCTGATAGCGGGAGGTGCTCTCGATGGAGTGCAGGCTATCGGCGGCCTTCATGTCTGGGCCCAGATGCCGGTCGGTTTCTTCGGAACCCGGCCCGGTCCGCTCATGGCGTCGGCGGATGTGTGGGAGCTGACTATCCAGGGGCAGGGCGGTCATGGAGCAATGCCCCATATGGCGGTTGATCCTACCGTAGCCGTCGCCCAAATAATCTCGATGCTCCAAACGATAGTCAGCAGGGAGATAGACCCCCTGGAGAGTGCTGTCGTAAGCGTCGGGAAGGTAGAGTCGGGCAATGCGCCCAACGTGATACCGGACAAAGCCGTTATAACAGGAAACGTTCGTACCACCAGCAGAGAGACAAAGGCGGGGATGGAAGAGCGATTTCGACGGATCATAGACGGAGTTTCCTCCGCCCTTCGCTGTAAGGCGGAATTGAAATACACTCCCATCTACCCGGTTACGATAAATGACGAGAATATCACTTCAATTCTGAAGGAGAGCGCCGGACAGGTCGTCGGTTCAGATAAGCTGATCGAAGTACCGATAGCAATGGGCTCCGAGGACTTTAGTTATTACGGTGAGAAGGTTCCGGCTGCATTTGGAATGCTGGGTATCGGTGATCCTGAAAAGGGCACGGACAAGCCGCATCACTCACCTCACTTCAAAGCGAACGATGCCGTGCTTTCCAAGGGGGCGGCCCTGCTGGCGGGCTTCGCTCTAAACTATCAGAAAAAATATCGGAAATAATATCAGAAAGTATGATTTTCACCCGGGGCGGGCGCCCCGGGATTATCAGTAATTGGCATAAAGCCCGAGCGGTGTCCAGTTTCTGACGCCGAGTGACTGCCGCTATTCGAGCCGTTTTCCTCCCAGATCCATCCATGTACCTGCACCCTGTTTTTTAGCCTTTTCGTAGATAAAACGGGCAACCGCTAGATCTTCCACAGCAAGCCCTACCGCTTTAAACAGGGTAATGTCATCAGGTGTCTTTCTCCCCTCGGCGCTTTCACCTATGACCTCCCCTATCTCAGCCAAAATATGGTCCTCCTGTAGTGCAGTTTCCCGTAGAGGTATAATGATATCCCCCGCCTCGGCGAGGGCTGAGGCCCTGTTGTCTACGAAGGTCCTTGACCGAAGGACCGCCTCTGTGTCGAGCTCCCTGCTGTCGGCTGTACATGCGCCGATCGCATTGATATGTACCCCTGGGTGCAGCCATTCACCCCGAAGAATTGCCTCTCTGGCTGGGGTAGCGGTACATACAATATCGGCATTCTCAACGGCCTGCTGTGCCTTATCGACTGGCTGCAGTTCGATGCCGAAACTGTCTCTGCCGCGTTTCGCAAAAGCCTCCGCTTCCCCCGGTACCGGGCTCCATACCATTACGCTCTCGATATTTCGTACCAGACTCATCGCTTCGAGATGACCCCATGCCTGGGTTCCCGCCCCGAGAATTCCCAATTTTGACGCCCCTTCCGCAGCCAAAACCTTAGTAGCTGCCCCGCTTACGGCGGGCGTTCTGATAGCTGTTATAGCGGTCGCATCGAGAATTGCCTGTAGACAACCGTGGGTTGTTTCGAACAGCAGGACCACCCCCTGATGGGCATCATATTCACTTCCGTGGTTTGAGGGAAAGACGGTCACTACTTTCGTGCCCACCGATTCGATTTCTCTGCTGAAGGAGGGCATCATTCCAAGAACACTTGGTCCTGGTATGTTCATCACCGATCTGACCGGCTGAATCACACCTCCCCCGGACACCGACCCCAGGGCCTCTTCCATCACCCCTATACATTCTCTCATGCTGAGCAGATCATGCAGTTCCCGTTGGTTTAGGATCAGTGTTTTCATACTCCCGCCCGCTTAAGGTAATTGAAAAAATTACCCCCGATAAGGCCTCTGACCTGATCCTCCGAATAACCGGCTCCTATCAGAGCTTCGGTTATCCTGTACCAGCCGGTGTAATCCTGCATTCCTCCTACCGATGTGCCGAGGGTCAGGTTCATGCCCTTACTGAAGCCCATTTTCCTGGCCGCCTCCATCGCTGCGTCGAGGAGTTCTTTGGGAACATCCGGACTCCAAAGGCCCCAGTCGCTTCCGATACCGACCCGTTCGATTCCCATGAGTCCGATCACGTGTTCGAGGTGCCTTAGAAAAATATCAAAACCGGGGTTTACCTGATCTGTCAAGAAAAACGGTACTGTATAGACTCCAAAAAACCCGTCCTTTTCCGCAAGATCGCGAATCACCTCGTCGCTTTTTGCCCTGGCGTGGGGAAACACAACACTGCTTGAGCTGTGAGTAACTACCGGAGGGCTTTTCGATGCAGCTATTCCCTCTGCGGTGGTTTTTGGACCGCAGTGTGAGAGGTCGACCACCATTCCAAGACGGTTCATCTCTTCGATCGCCTCGCGGCCGAAGTCCGTAAGCCCCTCATCGGAAGGGACCGCACAACCAAAACCGATGCTATTCGGCCCGTTGTAGGTCAGCTGAGCAATTCGTACCCCCCTTTCGTAGAGAGTTTTTATGCGAGAAATTTCCTGAGCGATACAGCCCAGGTCCTGGAGGGAAAAGATTAGGGAAAGTTTATCACTCTGATATAATTTCTCGATCTCCCAGCTCGAACGGGCAAGCTTGAGATGTTCAAAACTCCTCCGGAACCGCTCCCACCAGTCGAGACTATCAATGATACTCTCGTACTCATCAAGAGGTTTTGATGCATCTCCAAGGGTGAGGGCAATGCAGTTCACACCAGCCTCCCGGACTAAGCTTTCCAGCTTGTCCTTCATAGCTTGCCCAGATTCACCCCCTTCCTCAAGCCGTCTCAGATAAAACCTGAAGAATTCATAGATCACCGCGTTTCCATTTACCTGTTTCTGTAGAGCATCATCCATGTAACTGAGCATTTCCTCATCCACGGAAAGGGGCAGCGCCAGTGGATAGTAGTCATAGACAAAGCTTGAATAATGCAGTCCTAATGCCGGATCGTTTGTTTTTTCCATAGTAGCTTGAATGTTATAAAAATTAATCAAGGGGTGCAACAGTTTTTATGGGGAGGTGAGGAGTTTGTAGTAATGGGATGCAATATCCCATAGTTGACGGGGACAACCTCTATATGGCCTTTATTATGGTACATACCATAAGAGTGTGAAACAAAGAAGCCCCCCAAGTTTTTGACCAATATATAAAGATCTGGGGGAGCCCCTTTTGCTTTTTATTCTTCCAGCCGGCGATAGTAAATCCGGTTGCCTAGTGAATACACAAAAGCCCCGTTATTCGCAATATCAATACCGTTGCCGAAATAGAGATTGTTTTCACCTTCGAACTCATACAAAACTGTTCCATCAGGTGTAAGCACGTGAGGCCCCTCTAAATCTATGTAGGCAAGATATTCGGCGTTTGGAGAGACGGCGAGGAAGCCTGCTTTTTCGTTGCTGTTGGAAGCTTTCTCCCAGAGCAGGTCGCCCTGTCCTGAATAGAGCCACACTTTTTCGTTCCCGGTGTTTCGCCCGAAAATGTATTTGCCTTCGGCATCCATGCTCATTCGTCTCCAGTACCTTCCGGTCTCCCTCCAAATAAGTGAAAAACGAAGATCACCGTTTGGTTCGAGCATATAAAGGTTCGCCTCTTGTACGATGGCTGCTGTACCGTCGTTAGCCACCGCGGCAGGTCCGGGTTCATCAAAGTCGCCTATCCAGAAGCCGCGTTCCCACAGGGCCCGCTTTTCTTGGCGGTCGTAGACCATAAACATATAATCGTAATCCAATTTTTCGCCCACATAGGTGCACATCACAAGGTAGCGTTCGTTGGGAGAAATTGCCTTCGGTCTCCATACCCATTCTTTATGGAAATCCCCACCGGCATCGTCGGCGACAATAGATTCGTCTTCGATTACCTCGTATATGGCCTTTTGAGGATTGTACCTTTCTAAAAATCCGTACTCTTCGTGTACCCAGCCGGCTACAAAATGCTCGGTCATCATGCCGTCGTAGCGCTCCTGCCACCGTTTCCGGGTAAGACGACGCCCGCTTGAATCGAGAAGGGCCCGGTACTGCAACTGGGAAATGTATTTACCGTCGGGTGAGATTTTGATGGGTGCGGCCATGTGACCCTTATTGAGAAGAATGGAATGTGACCAGTACTTTCCCTCGGGTGCGGTGTAGAGGGCGGAATGCTTCGTACCGGTTTCTTCTGACTCAACGGTAAGCTCACGCTCGCTCCCGTCGAATTGTCCAAAGGAACTGGAGTACCACATGCGGTGCAGCGAATGCAAATAGGTGATGACCTTGCTGTAGATGCCCTCTACATCTTCAGCATCGGCGGCGTGGTAGAACTCCCCCTCGGAAAGCTCGGCTATTTTCGTCATTGTGTCCGTATCTACGCCTTCACCTAGAGCGACGGTAAAAACCCGGACACCTTCGCTTTCGAGCCTTTTACGCAGTGCCTCAAAATTGTATTTAGTGCTGTTTTCATCCTCGCCGTCGGAGAGTACCAAGACTGTTTTCATTCCGGTTTTGTCTTTTAGATGATCAAAACCTGCGGCAACTGCGTCGAACAGGGCCGTTCCCCCTCCAACTTCAATTTGTTCCAGGGCCGCACGCATGTCATCTTTGTTGTCGGTAAATGAGCGTACGGGAACCACCTTGCTGTCGAAGTCTACAATTTCGGCCCGATCATTGTAATCGAA
>CAZDFY010000143.1:0-7750 GCA_964504785.1 uncultured Sediminispirochaeta sp.
GGTACAATCCGAAGCGGGTTGAAGCCGGTGAATACAGCGGGTTCATAGATTATCACATCAACCACCTGAATGAATTGCCGCGGCTGCTTGGCTTATAGCAACACATCACAGGGTTGTACCGACCAAAACCTTAGGAATGCAAGAGTATTTACATGAAAAAAGCAGGGATTGAACAAGAGCAGAGCGAAGGACGAGAAGTTTATATCATCAGTATTCGGTCTTCTACGCGATTTGTTCAGGGTGTGAATGGTGTATAAAAGGGATAGACGGTAGGCAGACATATGTTTCAGAAGGGAAGTTTCATAAAGCCCTACATGTTGAGTTCATTTGTATGTATCTCCGAACTAGTTATTTTTCTTTTGTGGGTGTGGACATTGTTGCTCTTTTTCTCTGTACACACATCGGAAGTATACCCACAAATATGGGCGTATCAGTTCATCGGTATGTCTGTAGTAATATTACTGGTGGCCCTTATTTTACCCTTGTCTGTTCGTACCGAAATAAAAGTCGGCATTTATCTTGTACAGCTCTTTTTGGTTTTAGTGATCGGATTACCTGAAGGTGATTCAGTATGGTTAGAGCTTTTCTTTACCATTATTTTAGTTATTGAACTCGTAACTTTCTTCCCTTTAAGCGCGACTCTCGTTTTATATGTTCTTTCTATTTTTATGCTATTATTGATGCAGCACAACCTGAATATTTGGGGAAGAACTGTTGAAGCGCCTCTGTGGTATAACCAAGTGAATTTTATTCTAGTAACCGGCTTTATTCTTTTTCTTGGAGTTAGCCTGCGGCTTGCCGAAGGAACAGTTAAAAAGGCAAAAGTTGAAGAACAGCGTCTTGACAATGCAGTGTATCAACTCACGAGCGCAAATGTCGGTTTTCAGAATTATGCAAGGACTTCAGGCGAGACAAGTAAGATTGACGAGCGAAAGAGAATCAGCAGGGAAATTCACGATACAGTAGGGTATACTTTGGTAAATGTAATGATGATGGCCGAAGCTGCAAGTGATCAGGTAGGAGAAGGGCAGGAGGGGCTGGAAAAGCTTATTCAGTCAATTCTTGAGCAATCGCAGAGCGGCTTATATGAAACACGGAGGGCGGTGAGAGCACTGAGGGAGATTGAACAGAGAGAATCAGGATTAAAGCTATTCGTTCAGCTCATTGATGTGTTTCAGGCAGCGACAGGGGTGAAAGTGAGGTTTGAATACAGCGATGTCCCGTCCACTTTCGGAGATAGGATAGACAGTATAATATATAGAATAATTCAAGAGGGATTAACTAACTCTTTTCGCCATGGAAAAGCCAGCTTTGTAGAGGTGTTTTTATGGAGAAACGAAGGGGAAATTGGAGTTTCAATTCGTGACAACGGAAGCGGTGCGGAGGGTACACCAAAAGAGGGAGTAGGTTTTGCCGGTATGCGCGAACGGTTAAGTGAAATTGAAGGAGTAGTAAAAGCTCATAATATTCCAACTGGATTTTTAGTTGATGTTCGAATTCCGGGCAAGGCAGAGGGCATATATGATTAATATTTTACTGGCGGATGATCAAATTCTCTTTTTAGAAAGCTTAAAATCTGTGGTAGAGTCTCGCGCGGAGGATATTAAAGTTGTTGCAACTGCATCGAACGGTCATGAAGCTGTAGATAAGGTTGCAGAATTTTCTCCTGATGTAGCACTTTTAGATGTTCGTATGCCGGAAATGGATGGAGTCGAGGCGGCAAAGCAGATACATCAGGAATATCCCGATGTGAGTATAGTAATGCTTACCACTTTTGATGATGATGAGTATGTGAGGGATGCTTTAAGCTATGGTGCTCTCGGGTATTTATTGAAGGATATTCCCCCTAAAAAGCTGATTGCCTCAATAAGAGCGGTAAAAGAAGGGTCGGTGATGATGGCCCCCAGTATTGCTAAGAAATTGATACGGCAGGTGTCGGTGGAACCGGCTAAATCGCCGGAAGAAGAAAAAGAAAAAAAAGAAGAAAAACCCCAATGGCTTAAGGATTTAAGTAGAAGAGAATTGGAAGTACTTAAATTATTAGCGGAAGGTTACGATAATCGGCAAATTTCTGAACAGCTTTGTATAGCAGAACAAACAGTAAAAAATCATGTAAGTGAAATCTATTCAAAATTGGGGACCCACAGCCGGATTAAAACAATGAAAATGGTGCAAAAAATTCAGTATAAAGATTACCTGGATTAAAAACAGTACCTCAGTACTATAAAAACAGTACAAATGAATCTTGTTGCTTCTTTCACCTCACTTTACCATGGACCCGTTATTTTATTAAGGAGGATTATATGAAAAAAGCGTTAGGACTAATGTTGGTACTGTCACTTTGTATTCCAGCCTTTCTGAGTGCCGGTGGACAGCAGGACCAGGGTGCTTCAAAAACAGAAAAAGAGCAGGTTGAGCTGGAATGGTGGACTGTACAGGCAGGAGAGGATTCGGTAATTAGCTGGATGGACCAGGCAATTGAAGGCTTTACTGCCGAGCATCCCGAGGTAAGTATTAAAACAACCCATATGTCGGACGAAGACTTTAAGGTGAGCCTTAAATCGGCAATGGCGGCGGGTATTCCCCCGGCTATATGGCGTTCATGGGGAGGCGGTGTTCTCAGATCTTATGTAGATGAAGGCCAGGTAGCGGACCTTACCGAAATGATAGCGAAGAAAGGTGATTTGGTTTCAAAAAGTACCTTGGGCGCAGCTACTTTTGATGGTAAAAATTATGCGCTTCCCTACACATCCTGGGCAGGACATGTCTACATCAATGAAGAGTTGTTTGAAAAAGCAGGGGTCGAAGTTCCGGATGTAACTAAAGATGAGACCTGGAGCTGGGCGGAACTGAAAAGTGCGATCGAAAAGTTCAAAGCCGCCGACATTATTCCCTTTGCGGTAGGTGGAAAGGAAAAATGGGAGTTGTCCTTTTACTATATGTACTTGGTCGACCGTTTTGGAGGTTCGGACTATTTCGCAAAGACCCTTGCTCGTGAAGAGGGGTACAGCTTTACCGATGGCCCCTTTGTAAAAGCGGGAGAGAAAATTGACGAACTGGTAGACCTCGGAGCATTTCAGAAGGGCTTTGCAGGTGCAGGGTATCTTGATGCACAGCGATACTTTTTTACCGAAAAAGCCGCTATGTATTTAATGGGAACATGGTTGATCGGCGACCTACGCGACCAGGCCCCCGATATGAAGCTTAACATCATAAGATTTCCTGAGGTCCCTCAGGGAAAGGGCGATCCCTCCAACGTTATAGGCGCTCCACAAACTTTTTTCGCAGTATCCGAGAATATAGACGATGCGAACAAAGATGTTGCTAAAAAGTTTGTTGACTACTTGGCAACAGAAGATGTAATAACCGATTTTGTAAATACAGTTGGCGATATGATAGTGTTTAATATCGATTTGCCCGAAAATGCTTATGATCCGGTTATAGAAAAGGTAATCGCGGAGGTTGGTAAGGCCGGGCATATGCAGATGGCCTATGATCAGTATTCACCACCCGAGTTTGCTTCAGTTCACTTGGATAATGTTGCCGCACTTTTCTCACAGGTAAAATCTCCCCAGGAGGTTGCCGAAGCTCAGGAGAAGGCTGCAGAGAAGTTGGAACGTGATGGAGTGTTGCCGCAATAGAGGCGCACAGTTGAAAGCAACTGATGTTGTGTGTCTTCGGGGTCAATTAAAGTACTCCGGAGACACTTTGCAAAGGATTATTTATGGAAACTAGAAAAGCCCGACAAAACCTTAACGCCTACCTGTTTCTTCTTCCAGCGCTGATTATTTTCGGTATTTTTTTCATTTATCCGAATATTGAAATTCTGTATTTGAGTCTCTTTAAATGGGCCGGAGTTTCACCGAACAAAGTATTTATCGGCTTGATCAACTACCTTGATATGTTCAGGGATAATGAGTTTTGGATTTCACTTTTACACACTCTGGTTATAGCAGGGCAATCGATTGTAATTCAGATTCCAATTGCCCTAGTGTTGGCAATTTTGTTGAACCGCAGGATGGTAGGCAGCGGACTTTATTCTACTGTCATTTTTTTGCCCATGGTCGTTTCACTAGTTTCAGTAGGTATAATCTGGACATGGATTTACGATCCCGAGTTTGGAGTACTGAATAATATACTGGCTGTGTTGGGGCTTGAATCCTGGCAGACGGCATGGCTGGGAAATGTAAAGACGGCGTTTATTTCGGTTTTGATTGTAATAAACTGGATATATATAGGTCTGTATACAATTATACTGATGTCCGGCTTAAAAGGAATAAGCCCGGAAATATTTGATGCTGCCAAGGTAGACGGTTTTAATGAGTTTAAGATCACAACGAAGATAAGAGTTCCTCTGCTGAAAGAGGTAATCGGTGTAATTGTTATTATGTGCATCTCAGGCTCATTTAAATCCTTTGATCTGATATGGGTAATGACCGGGGGCGGCCCGGTAAACTCTACGGAAATCGTTACAACTTACCTTTACCGTATGGCCTTCAGGAGGCTGCAATCGGGATACGCCTCTTCAATAGGAGTTATGATTTTTCTTATATGTCTTGTGCTTATACTTTTTCAACTTAGAATGATGAAAATTAGCCCGGAGGAGCAGGCGGAATGATGGAACTCAACTCTCAATTTGTTTTTAGACGCCGCTTACAGCAGTTTTTAATTCATTTTTTTCTGGTGCTCTATTCCCTTATCATTGTATTTCCAATTTTCTGGGTATTTCTCAATTCTCTAAAAAATAATGAAGAAATATTTTATTCCCCCTTTGGGTTGCCGGAATATGCCCGGTGGGTAAACTATCTGAGTGCGTGGGTAGATGGGAATGTAGGAACGGCCTTTTTCAACAGTGTTATTGTTACCGCTTCCTCGGTACTCATTATTGCTATAATTGCCCCTATGGCCGCATATGCCCTGGCGCGTCTCAATTTTGCAGGGAAAAAGTACATTTTTTTTATGTTTCTCAGCGGTATGTTTATTGCGCCGGTTACAGGACTGGTTCCGCTGTTAAAGCTCCTTAAAAATCTGAATTTAGTAAATACATACCCCGGTCTTGTTTTACCCTATGTAGCATTCGCCTTACCCTTGTCAATTTTTATTCTCCGTTCATTTTTTATCGGAATTTCTACTGCTATTGAAGATTCTGCGATAATTGACGGGGCCTCGCAGTGGCAAATTTATTCACGGATAATGTTTCCCCTCGCCTTACCTTCGGTGTATACAGTTTTGATTCTTCAGACTGTCTATATATGGAATGAGTTTCTCTTTGCCCTCGTGTTTCTCCGTACTGAAAATATGTTTACCCTTCCGCGTGCTTTGGCCTCCTTTAAGGGTAGTTTCGTCGCCGAGTACGGTGCCTTGAATGCTGCTGTGGTGATGGCCGCTGTTCCTACAATACTTCTGTATATTTTGTTTTCAACCCGGATACGGCGTGGTATGGCGGTGGGGTTTTCCAGTAAAGAATAGTAAACAGATTGAGTGGAGTACGATGAAGTATAAAGATAGAAACGCTTTAATTGAGGAACGTGTAGAGGACCTTTTATCACGCATGAGCCTAGAAGAAAAAATCGGTCAGATGTGCCAGGTCGACGGGCGGGAGCAGCCGGAAGAGTGGATAAGAGATCGAGGAGTGGGATCTTTTCTTCATATAGCCGGTCCCGAAATTGCCCGTTTACAGGGGCTGGCCAGGGCTTCCGGACACGGAATTCCCCTGTTAGTTGCCATCGATGCAATTCACGGCCATGCCTTTCATGACAACACCACTGTGTTTCCAACTCAACTGGCCATGGGAGCTGCCTGGAATCCGGAGCTTCTGGAAGAAATAGGTCGTATAACGGCTGCCGAGATGCGGGCAACTGGTATTCATTGGACCTTTTCTCCGGTGTTTGATCTTGCCCGGGACGCGCGCTGGGGAAGATGCGATGAGTCCTTTGGTGAAGATTCGTATCTTTCCGCGGAGTTGGGGGCCGCTTTGATTCGCGGCTATCAAGGAAACAGCAGTATACAAGGAGGCCTTTATTTTGGTAAAGAATCCGTGTTGGCCTGTGCAAAACACTTTGCCGCCCATGGGGAAGTACAAGGAGCCCGCGATTCAGATGAGGTGTCTGTTACCACTCGTAATCTATGGGACACTTTTTTTCCGCCCTTTGAAAAAGCGGTGAAAACCGGAGTCGCGAGTGTGATGGCCGCTTATCACGCTATTGACGGAGTACCGTGTTCAGCCAATAGGTGGCTTTTGAAAAAAGTATTACGTGAGGAGATGGGTTTTGAGGGCTTAGTGGTGACAGATTGGAATAATCTCGGCAGGATGGTTAATGAGCACTACACAGCCTCCGACATTGCGGTTGCAGCCAAAAGGGCAATTGAATCTGGAAATGATATGATTATGGCAACCCCTGCTTTCTATTCAACTGCTGTTCAACTGGTGAAATCCGGAGAGCTTGAGGAGACCCTGATCGATGATGCAGTAAGGCGGGTGCTGTCGCTTAAATTCAAAATGGGTCTGTTTGATACGTCCGTAGAGGAAAAGGGCTCCAGCGGTGATGATACATCTGTAAGTGCAGATTCACAACCTGCAAAGCTCAGTACCGAAAAAAGTCGTCAACTGGCATACGAAGCGGCGATAGAGTCGATAGTTTTGCTTAAAAATGATGGAGTGCTGCCTGTAAAAGAAAAACAGCCGAAAATTGCTGTAGTGGGGGCACTTGCCGATGATAAAGTCGCCCTTTTAGGCGACTGGTCCTTTGGTCCGCGGGGCGATGGTGAGCCGGATAATTTAGACTATCATGAGGATACAGTAACTGTTGTAAAGGGTCTGCAACGCAGTTTTGGAACAGAAAATGTAATAATATCAAGCAGTGATTCTGTTTCATATGCCCTCGATAGTGCCTATGAAGCAGACCTGGTTGTGGCGGTGATTGGGGACAGATTAGAGTATATTGGAGAGTTGCACGATCGGGCAAATATCGAGTTACCACCCCAGCAAGTTGAGCTATTACGAGCACTCCACTCGACTGGAGTTCCCCTGGTGAGTGCGGTTCTTGCTGGGAAACCTCTTGCAATAGATGATGCCCTGCTTTATTCGAAGGGGGTGTTCTATTTGTGGAATCCGGGAATGGAGGGTGGATCTGCCTTGGCTGCTCTTTTAAAAGGGGAAAGAACACCTTCCGGGAAGACCTCTGTGAGCTTCCCGCGGCACAGTGGACAACTTCCGGTGTTCTATAACCATCTTCCGGGACGGCATAAGAACCGCTACTGTGATCTTCCGTCCGGCCCCTTGATACCCTTTGGATATGGGCTCTCATATACTTCTTTCGAGTATGGTGCTGTGCGTACAGATAAAACTGAGTATACACAGGAGGATACTATCAAGATACGATGTATGGTGAGTAATACTGGAAACATAGCCGCAGATGAAATTGTGCAGTTATATGTGAACGACGAAGTGAGTTCCGTCACAACCCCCGTTCTTGAACTAAAACGTTTTACTAGAGTTCATATTCCGGCGGGAAAAAAGCAAGCGATAGAGTGTTCACTGGAGGTGAATGAATTGTGCCTGGTCAATGCTGATGAACAACGGGTGGTCGAACCCGGCTGGTTTACGTTCTACATTGGCGGGTCCTCTGAGATAGAAAAATTTGCTTCTGTGAGAATTATGGTGAACTAAAAAAGTTAAAAGCTGTGTGATGTGTTCAGGGAAATCGCATGCCCGTCTTATCATCCTGTCTTATCATCCCAAACTTGATAG
>CAZDFY010000144.1:0-7740 GCA_964504785.1 uncultured Sediminispirochaeta sp.
GGGGCCTCTGAAATGATTTGCCCGGAAATCTTGGCCCAGCCATACCGGGGATTGTTCGACCCCCTAAGCCTTTGAAAGGGTTTTATACGCTTGCAGAATAAGTTTTTCCGTTTCATCCCAACCTATACACTCGTCAGTTACCGATACACCGTATTTCAATAAGGAAAGGTCTTCAGGAATCTCCTGACGCCCTTCAAATAAATAACTCTCCAACATAAAACCGGACAATGCTTTTTGGCCATGGGCTACCTGATCAACAATAGATCTCAACACTCTCCGCTGGCGGGGCGATTTTTTCCCGGAGTTTGCATGACTACAGTCCACCACAACCGAGGGTTTTAGTTTGGCTTCACCCATCATCTGTTCGGCATTTTCTACATCTTCCTCATGGTAGTTGGGACCGCTTCTCCCACCCCTTAAAATAAGGTGGCACGCATCGTTTCCAGTGGTACTGAGTATGGAAGTCTTCCCCTCCTGGTCGATACCGATAAAACTAGCAGGATGAATAGCCGACTGCATCGCATTGACCGCCAGTTCAAGGCTGCCGCTGGTACCGTTTTTAAAACCCACGGGCATAGAAAGGCCGCCGGCAAGATTACGATGGGTCTGACTTTCGGTGGTTCTCGCACCAATCGCAGCCCAAGAAACAAGATCATCGATATATTGAGGAACGTAGGGATCAAGCATCTCTGAACCCGCCGGCAAACCCAATGAAGTTATTTCAATTAAGGTCTTTCGTGCCGTCTCGAGCCCAGCTGCTATGTCATACGACCCATCCATCTGGGGATCTACAATCAAACCTCGCCACCCGATTGTTGTGCGCGGTTTTTCAAAATAAACGCGCATGATGATATAAATTTTATCTTTCACTTTATCGCGAAGGGCATTTAACTTTTTCGCATACTCAAAAGCCGCTTTCGTATCATGAATGGAGCATGGGCCTACAATGCCGATAATTCTTGGGTCCTCACGATTCACAATTTTCTTGATTGTTTCTCTACTTTCATACACCAGCTCAGCGGACTCCACAGGAAGCGGGTAACGCTGCTTAAGCTCAGCAGGAGGAATAAGGGGTTGAATATCACGTATATGAAGATCATTTACTTTGCGCATCTTTAGAATCCTCTGGTCTCTTTGTGTTCTTATGGTCTATTTTATTCTTATTGCCTAAATGTGTGTAGAGGTATCGCTTAATTTTCTTGGTAGGTGTTTTTTCAAAGGGTTCGTTTTCTTCAAAAAACTCGCTTACCCGTGAAAAAACATTCAACCTCTTATTTACCCTTCCTTTTAGTTGAGAAAGGTACTCATTGGCCTGTTTTGAGATATCCGCTGCGGATTCCGCGATATCCTTTGCATGCTCTTTCAAAGAATCGTAATCAATATTTACACGGGCTACCAGCCGTCCTTCTTCCTCTACCACCAGCGATTCTTTTACAAAATCATATTCATTGATCAGAGCCTCAATCTCTTCAGGATATATATTCTCACCGCTGGGCCCTAGAATCATGTTTTTTAAGCGACCGCGAATAAATAGATACTCATCTTCGTCTAACAATCCCAGGTCGCCGGTACGAAACCATCCCTCCTCCGTCATCACTTCAGCACTTTTTTTCGGATCCTTGAAGTAGCCCTTCATAACATTAGGACCCCTGACCAGTATCTCTCCCTCTCCGGTAGCAGGATCCGGATTATCGATTTTTACACTGACCCCCGGTAATGCAGGCCCTGTTGAGCGATAACGGGTATACGTGGGCCCGCACCCGGCTATAAGAGGCGCAGTCTCTGTCAATCCATACCCGATAGCATAGGGAAAACGTGCCTCCCGTAAAAAAAACTCTACATCCTCGGCCAGGGCAGCACCACCGATTCCGAAAAAATGGATATTTCCACCGAAAATACGCACAAGTCCCCGTCCGATGAGTTTATTTACAACTTTTCGTACAGGCGGCAGCTTGTATATTTGTCGCATAAACCAAGTTTTATTGATTTTAGGTAGTACAACCGAGCGGTATATTTTTTCTATCAATAGAGGGACCGAAAGGACCGCCCGCGGACGTACCTTTTTAAGGGCCGGAAGCAGAACAACCGGAGCAGGGGGCTTTGTCAAATAAAAGACATGTGCTCCCAACAGAAAGGGGGTGATCAAACCTATTGTACACTCATAGGTGTGTGCTAAAGGAAGAATAGATAAAAGTCGATCTCCGGGTCTAAGTCTCGGAATATCTGCCGACGCTTCTGCATCATACACTATATTTTTATGACTAAGCATTACCCCCTTCGAAGTCCCGGTTGTTCCGGAAGTATAAATTATAGAGGCGGTATCATCTTCTTTCGCAACCCCGAGCATTTCAATATGGTGCTTTTCAATGGGGATTTCTTTCCAGCCTCTGCTTCTATCCTTTTTTGTTCCCCCTTGCGTTTCTCCAGTAGCTGTCTTTTGGGCTGCCTTTTGGGCTGCCTTTTGGGCTGCCTTCGGGATTGGTCGCGGTATTTCAGTGAGAGTATCAACACACACTGCTGTTTTTGTGGAATCTTCAATAGCCGGACGGGTTTTATCGAGGAGTTTCAGGCTTACACAGAAGGCTTCCGGCTCAGAATGAGCGATAATGTTAGCTATTTCATCGGAATGAAAATCGGTCAAAATTGGTACAATTACGGCACCTAATGTTGCCACGGCAAAGTAACAAACTGCCCAATTAGGCTGGTTTTCGCTTAACAATATGACCCTATCGCCCTTTTTTATCCCCTGCGCCGAAAGGTACGAGCGCAAAGAAACTACTTTGTTATAAAATTCTCTATAGGAGATAGGCACGCCTTCAACAAATGATAAGACGTCATATTGGCTATACTTTTCTGTACTTTCAACTAGTAGATTTTCAAGCGTCAGGCCTTTCAAACGCACGATTTCACCTCTTTTACAGTGTTACGAAGCTTATTGCAAGATTGTTATTAAATAAACTATCAACACTATCATTCATATATATAGTTTGGCACAGGATCTCTACGCTTCTTAAGCGGCGTATAATATAGGCGAAACCACAAACCCTTTTCACCTGGAGAAAGGAATAATAGGGATTCAAATGGACGGTAAACAAATCTCTTCTCTATCATCGGATTAACAAACATACTATTGACCCCTGCCAATTTCCAATGCATAAGACCGCCCTTAGATTTATTCTCCCGATATGGTTTTACGCAGTTGTGATGTAATCGGTAGACACAAAGACGTTCTAAAAGATTACTTACATTCTTTGCAGTATTAACTGTACTCCTTACATAGTTTACAATATCTTTACGCAACTGCCTATCCATATAGTTTACAGAAAACAAATTATTTGATCTACCGGGTTGCTTTGTTCCTTTCTCAGGAAAATGATTAAATACTCCATGCATCATAAGCTTGTACAAAATCCTATGTCGTTTGAAAGCTTTTGGATACGCTATATGTTCATCTGTAAATAAATTTATAAAAGGTTTAATCCGATTGACAAATAAGTAAAGCATCTCTTCTGCTAGGCGGAACATTGAATTTTCAATACCCTTCGGGTCAGGACGACACTGCTTATCAAGAAAATCACGATGTTTTTTTTGGGATACACTCATCCGACCTTTCCTACGTAATGTTGTGAAATCCATTGCATAAAAATATTGAGTCCTTTTTCCTACAAGAATATTTAGATGGTGTGGAAAATACTTACTTCGAAGATAGCCTTCAAAACCATCAGCTACAAGGTCTTCATTTAGATGCATATAGTTTCGACATAATGAGTGAAAAGCAAGAGCCCAATGGGCCATACGAAAAATCCGGTTTTCTATCGAGCCACAAGAAACATCTAAATTTCTTGACAGATCACGAATTCCAGCAGTTGAACGAAGCTGTCTAAAAATCTCTTCATAATCAATCACTTTTTTAGCATAAAAATTCAACGAAAATGTTTGCCTACTGAATGTACGCCCACATGATTTACATATATAGCGCTGTACATCTCCAAATGCGTTAGTGTGATGAGTTCCATTCAAGCGATACCAGTTAGGAGTATGACTACCCTCAAAATGTTGGCAGCATTTTTTATTAGGACAAAATGGTGGTATAAACATCTTTTTCCTCCTCTTTTTTATGTCTCCATATAAATAGAGCAGAAAAAGCTCAATCTGCTTCAACATTGAAAATAAAAAAATGCAATAAGCTTCGTAACAGTCTATTTGACTAACAAGTCAAACTATGGTAATTCTTTATAGCACTATTGCATGAGGAGATATCTATGGCATCAAGGATTCGTGATATACTGAAAATGGAACCAACTGAGCAAGAAATTACAGTCGAGGGATGGGTTAAAACAAAGAGGGATTCCAAAAACTTAACATTTGTAGAAATCACAGACGGCTCTTCCTTTCGCGGGATTCAAGTTATTGTAGATCACGATAGCGATGGAACCTTTAATCACCTTGATTCCGCTACAACAGGCTCCAGCGTGAAGGTTTTAGGAAAATTAGTCGCATCACCGGGTAAGAACCAATCGGTGGAAGTACAAGCACAGCAGATCGAGTTAATCGGAGAGGCCCCAGCAGATTCTTATCCTTTACAGAAAAAGCGCCACTCCTTTGAGTTTTTAAGGGAAATAGCACATCTGCGCCCACGGACGAACACCTTTGGTGCTGTAACACGTGTGAGAAATGCATTAAGCTACGCTATTCATACCTTCTTTCATGAAAGAGGTTTCATGTATATACACACCCCCATTATTTCGGCAAGTGATTGTGAAGGTGCCGGCGAAATGTTCCAGGTAACTACCCTTCCATTGGAAAATCTTCCCAAAGAAAACGGAGCTATTGATTATAGTCAAGATTTTTTCGGGAAAAAGGCAAGCCTCACAGTAAGCGGCCAACTGGAAGCGGAAATATATGCATTGGCAATGCGTGATGTGTATACTTTCGGACCAACCTTCCGAGCGGAAAATTCAAATACCAGCAGACATCTTGCGGAGTTCTGGATGATCGAGCCGGAAATGGCTTTTTGCACTCTTGAAGGTGATATGGATCTTGCAGAAGATTTTATCAAATATATTCTCAACTATGTACTCGAACATTGTGCAGAAGATATGGAGTTTTTCAGTAAATGGATTGAAAAAGGCGTAAAAGAGAGTATTCAGAAAGTTGTAGATTCAAAATTCCAGCATGTGACTTATACTAGGGCTATTGAACTGCTGGAACAGGCAACGCGTTCCTTTGAATATCCAGTTGGTTGGGGGGAAGACCTTCAATCGGAGCATGAGCGTTATCTTACAGAAGAAGTTTTTAAAGGCCCGGTAATAGTTACTGACTATCCCAAGGAAATCAAAGCCTTCTACATGAAGTTGAACGAAGATAATAAAACTGTAAAGGCGATGGATGTTCTTGTTCCTCGACTTGGCGAAATAATCGGCGGGAGTGAACGTGAAGACCGTTATGATGTTCTTACACGAAGAATTGAAGAAATGGACCTTAATCCTGAAGATTACTGGTGGTATCTTGATCTTCGCCGTTATGGCAGTGTTCCCCATTCAGGCTTCGGGCTTGGATTTGAACGTTTAATACAGTATGTCACCGGTATGCATAATATCCGTGATGTAATTCCTTTTCCGCGGACTGTAAAAAACGCCGAATTTTAAGATAAAGGCACTGTTACGAAGCTTGTTGTTAGCGCTGAAGCTTTGTCAGCTCGCGATCAAAGGCCCCGGCAAAAAGGCGCACCTCCCTTTCGCCCAAAGTATTCCCCCCTGCCGGGGTTACACCTGCTTCGCGGAGCTCCATCATCGCATCCCTTATTGAGAGGCGTTCACGAATATTCTCTTTATTATACACATTTCCACGATCATCTATCGCAACAGCACCCCGTTCTACAACCCTTGCAGCAAGAGGAACATCATGGGTAAACACTAAATCACCGGCTGAAACATTCTCGGCAATAAAATCATCCACATCTCCGGAACCGTGGGCTACCAGAATATTCTCTACACTGTGCCCCTTTGCATCGGAGAGCTTCCTATCGGAAACAAATACCGCCCGGGTATGGGTCCTTTGGGCAGCCTTTCGTATAATAGTACGTAAACGGCGCGGACAGGAATCCGCATCGACAAGTATCTCCATCACTCATGTCCTGCGGCATTTTTTGGTTTTTTCGATAGCTCTTGCCTTTCCTTCTTTCTTTCTATCTTCACTTCCTCTTACCCTTCCTTTGGAATTGTCGCTACATAGAGTTCTCCACGTCCGGACAGTGTATAGTCTCCAGCCGCATAGGGAACAACAAAGCTTTCTCCCCGGACCAAATTGATTGATTTTTTTCCGCTATCCAAATCAAGCCGGAATTCACCTTGAGTACAAATGCCGATTTCTATTGAAGTTCTTTCCGAACACTTTTGAGTCATTGTTTTTTTAGCCCTCAACTTCTGTAGTTCGAACTCATCAATTGGTACCGGATAGCGTAAAAACTGCCCCTTAGCCTTCTTTCCCCGCAGGATATCCGCCGGACGTGGCTCAAAGGTTAGCACTTTTAGTAGTTCCGGTACATCCACGTGTTTTTTTGTAAGACCGCCCCTCAGTACATTATCTGAGTTCGCCATTAGTTCTACACCCATTCCCTGTACATAGGCGTGCAGCACTCCTGCGGGCTGGTACAACGCTTCACCTGGGGCGAGTTCAACAAGGTTAAGGAACAATGGAGCCTGAACGCCGACGTTTATTCCATGTTGATCGTAGAATGTTGAAATGAGTTCCGCTTCTTTATACTGCCCCTTAAAGGAGTGCGCCCATGTTTGCAGAGTTTCAATTAAGGACCTCATATCCTCTTCATTCAAATTCATTATATTTTCAAAGAAGCTTTGAAGCCATTCGGAACTGCTAAATCCACTCGGCACATGGTTGTCCTCAGATTCATTTTTTGAACCAGAACCAAAGGCACTATCCCTTACATCCCTTAATTTCGGCGAAGAATTCAAATCAGAATTCAAATCAGAATTGGAGTCGGAGTATTTATGTGGAGCAATTTTGTTTTTGTAAATTTCGGGGATCGCTCTCAAGTACCATGATTCTACTTCAGCCGGCTCCTTAAAGCCACACATAGCCGTAAAAGAAGTGAGGGCGCATATAATTTCAGGCTTGTGATTTTTATCCCTATAATTACGCTCAAAAGCATCAATCGGTATTCCCGCGGAATTTTCACAGGCATACCCTTCCTGGGCTTGCCGACGGTTGGGGTGGGCTTGAATCGAAAGAGGCTGTGCAGCGGCCAGTACTTTAAACAAAAAGGGCAGTCCCTCAGGAAAACGGTCGGCAGCAGGGCCTAAAAAATCATGAGGAAATTCCTTGATTGCCGAGTTCAAGTCGACCTCTGTGTCGGGCTGGGTTGAAGGTTGGGTGTCGGGCTGGGTTATAGGTTGCGTGCCTGTCTGAGCGTTGAATTGCTCTGAAAGCTTTAGCTTCGACGGGCCCCGGGGATGGCTGCCCATCCACAGCTCTGCAAAGGGAGTGGCAGGCTTGTTCTGAACACCAAGTAACTCTGGTATGAGTGTGTCTGAGCCCCATGGGTAGTGCTGGATTACATTTTCAAGCTTTATCGGATAATTATATGTATTTCTCATATTTAAAGTGTATCGAAGAGGTTTAGTTCTGGTCAATGCGGGGACTTAAATTTTTATATAACTGGAAAATTTAAAATAGCTTTCCCCTTCCAGGGATTTACTGGTGAAAATCTTATTTAATGGT
>CAZDFY010000145.1:0-7710 GCA_964504785.1 uncultured Sediminispirochaeta sp.
TTGTAATCGGAACCATATGGAAACGCCTATTCGAGGCCGATGGTCCGGTATCCGGCATAATTCAGTTTGTGACAGGAGACCCCTCCGCCCAGTTTACCATGATGTTACATGCAAATCAGGTTATGATACCGATTGGATTTGCCCTGATATGGATTTACACCGGATTGTACATGATCATCTTTCTGGCAAACCTGCAGAAGATAGAAGACAGTTTAATAGAATCAGCAAAGATAGACGGAGCAAATGAGGCGCAGATTTTCATGAGGATTATAGTTCCGATTTTATGGGGAACAATACTGATCTCCTCGGTACTTGCAATTGCCGGATCATTAAAGGGTTTTGATCTGATTTTCGGTATCACTACCCAGGGACTGCAGCGACAGAATGCGCTGGTGCTGCCCATTTTTATGTACGAAACAGCCTTTAGAGACTACGCGGATCCAATGCGCTTTGCCTACGGATCCACAATTTCAAATGCCATCGTAATTATCAGCCTTGCTATGATAGTTGTGAGCAATTTTATCAGTAAAAGATATAATCCCGGAGAGGAGGAATAAAATGCCGCGCGATGTTGTTACCGACAAAATTTTTTCCCCTTCGGCGCTAATAGGTAAGCTGCTTTCATATATTGTTTTAATAACCTGGGTGTTGATTACTGTGCTCCCCCTGTTTTGGCTGGGATATTCATCTTTCAAGTCTAATGGAGAGCTGACCCGTGACATTTTTGCTTTTCCCCATGATTTGTTTGATAATTACAACGATCAATACGAGGTGATAGCCCCGCAGCTCAATGTTATTCCTGACTACGATACAGAGAAGGATGTTCGAGAGCGTTTGATAATCGAATCGAGCACTATTGCACCTGGACGGAGACTGATGGTTCATTTCCTGGTGAAAGAAGACCTTCCGCCGCAGATTGCCTCTCTCAAGCCTGGTGATACGCTGACATTGTCACAGCTCCCGGATAAAATACGCCGAAGGCTAAGCTGGAAAACCATTTGGTTTAATTACTCCTCGGCCTTTGAGCGCGGTGGTCTGGGGTTCAAATTTCTAAATAGCATTCTTTATACTACCGTCTCTACTTTCTTTATCATTTTTTTAGGACTGATGGCTGCCTTTGGATTCAGCAAAATGCCGTTTAAGAAAATCTCGGCGGTTTTGATGGCGTTGATTGGCTTTGGGTATCTGATTAGTCAGCACCAGGTGATTATTCCACTGTTTCTGATGTACTCCTCGGTAAATCTTACCGATACCCACATAGGTATTATCATTGCCTATGTCGCCTTCGGACTGCCGATCTCCGTACTGCTGACCACTCAATTTATGCGCGGACTGCCGAGCAGTCTGATAGAATCGGCCAAGATTGACGGCGCGAGCACCTACAGAAGCTTTATCAGTATCATTGCACCGATGTGCAAACCAGTTATGGTAACGGTGGGAATCATAAGTGCATTAGGCATCTGGAATGAATTTCTGATGGTACTGGTGCTTGCAAGCTCCGATGCCACCAAATCCCTTCCAGTTGGGGTGTATTCCTTCTCAAGTTTGACCGGTACGCAGCTCGGATGGCAGCTGGCAGCGCTGGTAATCGCGACCGCACCGACCATGGTAGTGTACTTCTCCTTTCAGCGACAGCTTACTAAGGGCGTTGTTGGCGGAGCAATTAAAGGGTAAAAGGATTTACAGTGAATATACTCACAAATCACATTGGTTATGAAATAGACGGAAGAAAGACCGCCCTCATAGCGGGAGAGGCGGGGGAAGCGCTGAGTCCTGGGGCCGAGGTTTTTCTGATTAATACCTATGGTGCACGCAGTGTACATGACAGAATATCGCTGGGTGCGCCTGGACCGCGCACAGAGGTTCAGGGGTGGAAAGGACGCTTTTTCCATAAAATCGATTTTTCAGAAGTGAAAGAAGCGGGACGGTATAAGTTGCGGTTGCGGGACGGAGAGGGGATAGTCGAAACTTCGCCGTTCACAATAGAGTCGGGACTGCTGGCCGACAGCTGCATCTCGGATGTGCTGTTTTACTTTAAGTCGCAGCGCGCCGGCTGGCGCTGGGACAAAACCGACCGCCATGTGGGCTTTTTCGGCGGCCGGCCTGACAAAGTTGATGTGCACGGCGGCTGGTACGATGCGGCCGGCGACTACAGCAAGTACCTTTCGCACCTCTCCTACGCCAACCACATGAACCCGCAGCAGAGTCCCTTGGTTGTATGGGCGCTGTTTGAGTTGAAGGACAGTTTAGCGGAGAGTTCCAGGTATGGCGGTACACTATTGGAAGAGCGGGGGCTGGAAGAGGCCCTGTACGGTTCCGATTTCCTGATGCGTATGCAGGACCCGGAAGGGTACTTTTACATAACCCTGTTTGACCAGTGGAGCAAAGAGAACGAAAAACGGATGATTTCAGCCTTCCGCGGAAAAGAGGGCATTCGGATGGATAATTATCAGGCCGGCTTTCGGCAGGGCGGCGGAATGGCGATAGCAGCCTTGGCAAGGGCGGCCCGCTGCGGATTCTCCGGCGAATACGAAACCTCCGACTATCTGCAGGCGGCACTGCACGGCTGGAATCATCTGCTGCAGTACGGAACCGAGTATTTGGATAACGGCCGTGAAAATATCATCGATGTATATTGTGCCTTAATGGCGGCAAACGAACTTTTCAAAACTACCGGCGAACAGCGCTTTTTAGCCGCCGCAGAGGAGCGGGCGGGAGAACTTGACCGTCTATACGACCAGCAGCAAGGATACTGGCGGATGGAAACCAACTCCCAGCGGCCCTATTTTCATGCGGCTGAAGCGGGCTTGCCGATTGTCGCCCTTACCGAGTACCTGAAAATATCCGAAGCGAGCGCGGAGAGCAGGGCGCGAAGCGAGCAGTTGGTGAGTCGGGCAGTACAGGATTTATTGACTGTTACCAGCACCGTTGAGAATCCCTTTCTATTGGCACGGCAGTGGGTAAAGTCGGTGGACAGTGAGGTTCGGAAGGCCTTCTTTATTCCGCATTCTAACGAAAGCGGCTACTGGTGGCAGGGCGAAAATGCCCGACTGGCATCACTTGCCTGCGCGGCCCGCCGGGCAAAACCGTATTATAATGCTCTGCCTGGTGAGTCCTCCAAAAAAAGCGCCGTTGAAAAGGAAGAGCTCGATGAATTTGCCGATGCACAGCTGCATTGGATTCTTGGGCGGAACCCCTACGACATGTGTATGCTCCAGGGACACGGTCGGAATAACCCTCGCTACGAAGAGTTCTACCCGAACGCGCCCGGCGGAATCTGCAACGGTATTACGGCCGGGTATGCGGACGAAGGGGATATTGATTTTTTGCCGCCCGAAGTGGAGGGGCGAGGGGATCACCGGTGGCGATGGAGCGAGCAGTGGATACCGCATGCTGCCTGGTTCCTGCTGGCAATTGCCGCCGACTCTGAAAGATGGAAGCACTAGTGTATGGACCCGTTGAATCCGCCGGTGTTAGTTCTCCAGCTGTACACTGAGCATACATGCGCCAACAGCATCGCGAGAATGGATAGCCCCTGAATAGCTATCGGGAGGATCGGCGGTAAGCGCGGCCTCCCGGCCGCCGAAGCAACAAACCGTAGTCAATTAAATACCTGCGAAGCGTTACATAGTCATCGTACACTTCCGACAGCATAGCGTTTACCTCCGGTTCACGGTACTCCTGGTCAGGTTCAAATAGACGAACTATATAATCAAGCACGATCAGTTTCTCCTTCTGTTTTTTCGGCCAACGAATCAGTTCCAACTGGATGATACTGTTATCCTCGATCCTTTGGAATCTCAAGTACTTATTCTTTATTTTTTCGGCTTCACGATTAGTGACTACCACCCTCTCATCATCCACAGAAAGCGGCCCGGCGAACTGATAAAAATCTGAAGCTGCGGCCTTTTTCTTCTGGCTGTGTATATATAGAAGCTCCATAAGGGCGCAGAGAACCTTGGCTTCTCTGGTACGCTTTCGCAGTTGAAAGCGGTGATTGCGGATAGTTGATTCTGCTTTACCGCCGCCCATACGGGCAATTTCAGCGTCACTGTAGCCGGCGTGCAGCAAACTCAATAACTCGACTTGAAGCTCGGTTAAACCAGTGATCTTACGGTCCTGATGCAGGAGGGCTTTGAAGGGACCACCATGCACATTCTGAACATGAACAGCTGCAGCCCGTCGGGCGTCCATTAACTGTGATTCAGAAGGGTAGATAATACCCTCCTCAAATTCGGCATTGCAGTACACACACTTGTAGTGCTCTGCGGTCCGTCTAAACCCGTGCAGTAAAGCCTCAATGTCGGTCTGATCTAATGTGTTTTCAATATTCATAAAAACAATATAATACAAAGTTCATTATATGTCAAACAGATAAAAATATAGTTTGGATTTGAGCAAACATAAACAAATTATATATTTTTGATATTACAAAATTTCTATTTACATATTACAAAAATGCTGTATCCTATACCTATGACATTAAAATTTTCATTTATTTTTGGCGGTGTAGGGTTAGTTCTGATTGCCATGACAGCGTTTTTACGGGCTCTGGTACTAGAACACATCAATTTCACTGGTGCTGCAATCGAATTTGGAGTATATGGCGTATCTTTTTTAATATTTGTTATTTTAGCGCTGGTAGTGCTGCAGCGGCAGTTTATAAAACCGATACGTACCATTACTGAACAGATGGAATCACTTACAAGCGGCGAAGGAGACCTGAGTGAAGTAATTCCGCTGAAACGGACGGATGAAATTGGAGAACTTTCCCGAGGCTTCAACAGTTTTATTGACCGGTTCAACATCCTGCTACTGCGAATGCGGAACATTGAGAAGTTTGGAGCAAATATTGGTCGTGAATTGACTGAAAAATCGCAGGAGATTAATAACTTTGTCCGGCACATATCGGAGACTATGCAGGGCTTGCAGAAAGAGTTCACCACTTTAAATGAAAGTATCTCACGTTCGAACGAGGACGTACGCGGAATCAACAGCCATCTCGACAATGTAGTACAGCTGATTACCTCGCAATCTTCATCCGTCACCCAATCCTCGGCCGCAGTCGAAGAGACCCATGCGACAATTCAGAACATAACCGAAAACATGCAGAGCAACACCAATACTATAGAACAGTTGGTACAACTGGCCGAAACCGGCAAAGAGAACATGGATAGCACCCTCGAGGGCACCCGTAAAATCTCCCAGTCCACCTCAGTGATGTACGAAATGACCGAAGTAATCAAAAGCCTCTCTGAAAACACCAACATTTTGTCCATGAACGCTGCCATTGAAGCTGCCCATGCGGGGGAGGCGGGGAAGGGCTTTGCAGTTGTTGCCGATGAAATTCGCCGCCTATCCGAAACTACCGGTGAAAACTCCCGCTCAATTACCAATGAGCTCCAGGGAATCTCGGGCAACATCGAAACTATGTCATCTATCGCCGAGAAAACCGGTGAGTCCATCCATGATATTCTTACCAGAGTGCAGGACTTCTCTCAGAGCATGACCGAGATGATGAATGGAATGAGCGAAATGTCCACCAGCAGCAACGAAATCACCACCTCGCTGACCGACCTCAAGGACATCAGCCAGGATGTCCAATCTTCCGCCGAAGAGATGAACGGCCGTATGAACAGCGTCGAAGAATTTATGACTCAGCTTTCCCAGCTCTCCCAGAGCAACCTCCAGCAGGTCCAAACCATAACCTCCGAAATTGGGACTGTTTCCACTACCATCGACAGTCTGGCCGCCCTTCAGAACACCAACAAGGACAACCTGGCCGGACTCAAAAAGGAGATCGAGGAGTACAAAACCGCCCCCCTCATTATTGCCGAACAGATGCCCCCTTACAATTACATGGGTCCCAACGGTCCCACCGGTATTTCCTCAGAAATCCTGCAGGCACTCCTCAAGCACCTCGACCTGCATTGGCCAATAGAGTTTATGACCTGGACCGTTGGCTACCATATCGCTCTGCGTGAACCGAACATCCTTCTATATTCAATGCTGCGGACTGAAGACCGGGAGGAGCTTTTCCAGTGGGTAGGGCCGATTTTCACTGATAAAATGAACTTATACCGCAAAGGCGGCAGGACTGAGGTAAATATATCATCTATAAAGGATGCACTAAGTTACAGAATCGGTGTTGTCGAAGATAATTTCGAACACCATTACTTTTCCGACCTGGGACTCTCGGTCGGCGAGCATCTTTTTCCTGTTGAACAGCAGGACCAAAACTTCCAAGCTCTGCTGGATAAGCGCGTCGACCTGATTGCACTGACCGCCTCTCAAGCCACCCAGCATATCCAGGCCAAAGGCTACAGCACCTCACAATTCGAACCGGTACTCGAGATGAAGGACATTTCCGGCGACATCTACATGGTATTCAGCCTCGAAACCGACAGCAGATATGTACAGCAGTTTAGCGATACCCTGCAGCAACTGAAAAACACCGCCGCCTACAGCAAGATTCTGCAGAAGTGGCTCGGCTGATTCTTAAACCGCCACGGATCACAATTTACTCAACGGGCTGATCACACCCAGCTTGTTTTTCACCGCTACATGTGTGTAGATCATGGTGGTATTCACGTTCGAATGTCCCAGCAGTTCCTGCACCGTCCGAATATCATATCCGGCCTCAATAAGATGCGTGGCAAAACTGTGCCGCAGCGAATGCACCGTAGCTTTCTTTGTCGGCCCAACCTGCTGTACCGCTTTTTTCATATGTTTCTGCAGCGTAGAGGGGTAGAGATGCATCCGGTAGGTTTTTCCAGACCGCGGATCTATACTCAGCCGCGGCGACGGAAACATCCAGTACCAGCTCCACTGAAAAGAGGCCCCGGTATATTTTCTCTCCAAGGCCTGCGGAAGCGGAACTCCCGGCCGTTTCAGTCTCCTATCTTCCTCATACAACCGGCGGACACTCTTGAGCTGCGCATTGATTTCTTCATGAATCGCTGCAGGTAAAAGTGTGATACGATCCTTATCGCCTTTTCCTCCGCGTACCATAATTCTCTCATTTTCAAAATCCAAATCACGAATTCTGACATGCATACATTCGGAAAGTCTCAGGCCGGTTCCGTAAATCAACTTCGCCATCAGGTTATAGGGGACAGGCAAGACCTCCACGATGCGTCGAACCTCCGTCACACTCAGCACCACTGGAAGCCTTTTTGGCTTGAATGCTCTTACAGTCTCCCCCAAACCGTTTACCTGTAGGTGCAGGACATGCCGAAACAAAAACAACAGTGCATTAAAGGCTTGCTGTTGAGTAGCCGCCGCAATTCTCTCCTCAACCGCTAAGTATGTCAAAAACCGCTTGAGTTCATCTTCTGAAATAAACTCTCTTCTAAAATGACTTTGTCTCTGCCAGATAAAGTTCGCAAACCGCTTAATCCACCCCAGATAAGAACGCTCGGTTTTATATGACCTGTGCATCAAACGAAGCATTCTACGCACCTCTTCAAGCATATTTGTGATTTCAGGTGAGTCTTCAATAGCTTGCGCATCAATTCGCTGATCAATTGATCCTGACTTTTTACGATCTACAAAATGCCAATAGTGTTTAACCGCATTCACTGCTTGCTTGACCTGCCAATCTGAAAAACCACCCCGCAACAGTCCTTCAAATTGCTCAAGCAGTGCCCCTCTGTTCAGCTGATGATCACCGGGAAAGTGTTTTTCGAACATCTTTACCCACTTTACATA
>CAZDFY010000146.1:0-7578 GCA_964504785.1 uncultured Sediminispirochaeta sp.
TCAAAATCCATGGTCCAATAATATCAGCGGCACTAGTTACCTGCAAGATGTCTATGTTTTTTTACAATAATTCGAAAGTAAAGTGAGCATAGTTCACATTTTGTATAAAACAAGGAACTTATCTTAAAAGATTTCATAGTGGTACTAACCTTGTGGGATGCCCCGCTTTAGCGCTGCATATGGGGGAGGAACAACTATCTTTACTGTAGATATGGTGGCAAAACTTGTAATACCACAAGGTTAGTACCATTACTAAAAAATTCTGGCTAAAGAGGGTCTTCTCTATCCAACTGTAATTGCCATAGGGAGGACACATCGCACAAAACTCCCATGTCGACGAGATAAACTTTTTAGAAAAGCACGCTTGGAGTACACAAAATAACAAAGAGTAATGACACTTGCGTATATTGTTCCATTTTAAATTGAGTGGTTACATTACAATCAAGCCGGAAATGTTCTAACCTTTTTTGAATATTATACTGCCGCAAAACGAAAATTCCGATTGACTTACAAAGTAAAAAGTTTTTTATTGGGAGGAGAGCAGCCGTAAGTATCAACATGACTGCTGCATATTAGATATAGGGAGGTCTATATGAGTAGTACAGAGAATAATAATCATCCTATAACCGTCATTACAGGCGGGGGTGGAGCTTTATGCGGAGCAATTGCGGAGGGGCTTGCACGTAACGGATCGTACATTGTTCTTTTGGATATTGATGAGAAGGCGATGCATGCCCGTGTTGAATCCATAGAAACATCCGGAGGAAGGGCTTCCTATTATATTTGTGATATTACCAATGAAAAAAGCGTTATTGATATAGAAAAAACAATTACCAACGAAATTGGTCCTCCGGACCACCTGATAAACGGGGCGGGGGGAAACGATAAGCGTGCCACCACTGATTCCGAGTTTTTAGAGGTATCCGACATCGAATCGACTTCGACACAAACCCTCTTTGATATTGATATCGACAATTTCAAAAGAGTGTTTGAAATTAATTATCATGGCACTTTCATTCCCTCCCAAGTATTTTCCAAGGGAATGGCTCGACGCGGAGGTGGTTCAATTGTAAACATATCATCAATGGCCGCTTTCACGCCTCTCACCAAGGTAGTTGCCTATTCCTCGGCAAAAGCTGCTGTGGTAAACCTTACCAAATGGCTTTCTGTACACCTCAGCAAAGTCGGAATAAGAGTTAACTCCATTGCTCCTGGATTTTTCATGACAGAGCAGTTACGGTTTATGCACGTCGATCAGGAAACCGGTCAATACACCCCCCGGGCACAGAAAGTTGTTGATCACACCCCTATGCAGCGCTACGGGAACCCCGATGAGCTGCTCGGCGCCGTAAAGTGGCTCCTTTCCGACGAAGCAGGATTTGTAACCGGTGCGGTTATACCGATAGACGGCGGCTTCTCCTCTTTTGCAATTTGATTATAACAGCGTATTTTCAAGTTGAGGCGCTTCAAGTGGATCCTGTTTATAACTATATAATGCCGTTCATACTGGATAATTGACACTCATGAGGTTTTTCTTGCGGTTCAGCCCTACTCCTGTATGGTGAAAAATATATTATTCACAATTAAGGAGGCTAAGAGATGAAAAGAGTAGTAGTACTTCTTTTACTCTCACTGGTAATGGTTTCTCTGGTTTTCGCAGGCGGCCAGCAAGAGGCTGAAACCGAAACCGCGGAAATTCAAGAAGGATTCAACTGGCAGGCGTACGAGGGAGCACGAATTAACGTAATCGTGAACAAACACCCGTGGGTCGAGCTTATTGAACCTAAAATTCCGGAATTTGAAGAGATGACTGGAATCGAAGTGAGCCTGGATATCTATCCTGAGGACCAGTTTCGCACCAAACGTACTGTAGAAATGGTTTCCGGAACCTCGGTTATTGATGTGTTCATGATGATGCCCGGTAACAGTCTCGCTCAATACGAAACAAACGGTTGGGTAGAACCTCTGAACCCATTTTTCAACAACGAAAATATGGTATGGCCGGAATATGAACTGGAAGACTTCTATGAATCAGCTCTCGGAGCCGGTAAGAGAAACGGCAAAAACTATACGATACCTCTTCTTCTGGAAACTTCATTGCTCGCATATAACAAGAAAATCTTGGATAAGTATGGAGTCGAAGTACCCCAAACTATGGAAGAACTTGAAGAAGCAGCCCGTACAATCTACGAAGAGTCCAATGGCAAAACCTATGGTATTACCTTGCGGGGAAAACGAGCATCAGCAACAAGTCAATGGGTTGATTTTCTCCACTCCTTCGGCGGAGACTGGCTGGATGATCAAGGAAAAGCCGCCATCGACTCTCCTGAAGCTATTGCAGCAACAGAGTTTTATGGTAAACTGCTTCGCGAGTACGGACCACGCAGCGCCCCGAGCAACAGCTGGTACGAAAGCATTTCACTTTTTCAACAGGGTGAAGCGGCAATGATCTATGACGCCAGTGTCTTTAGGCCGAATTATGAAGACCCTGAATCCTCCGAGATTCACGATAGTGTCGGTTATGCCGTAATTCCTGAAGGACCCGCCGGTCGGGTACCCCATATTTCCAACTGGGGATTGGCAATCTATTCCGGCTCCGAAAACAAGGAAGCCTCATGGCTTTTCATCCAATGGGCCACAAGCAAAGCAATTGCACTTGAATCTCAACTGGCAGGAATCCCTTCAGCCAGGGCAAGCGCGTGGGACAGCCCGGAGTTTAAGGAAGCAGATCCTTCTCCCGAATGGACCAAAGCTTCCATCAGAAGTTATGAACTTGCTTCTCCTATTTGGAATCCCCCTGTTATCAATGTTGGCGAGGCCCGTGACGCTGCAGGAAGTGCCATCGTTGCCGGTATTCTAGGTGAAGATGTAGAAGCTGCCGCTAAGGAAGCCGCAAAAGAAATGAACTCTATTTTAGAGGATGAATAAAAGAAAAGAGTCGTAACTCTTTGCTCCGGGACTACATCAGTCCCGGAGTTTCTATCACTCAAAGAGGGCTGAATGAATGGTTGAGCGCAAAGTCAAGTATCTTTTTCCATTACCGGCACTGTTGTTAATGGGCATAATCGTAGTGTTTCCCATCGGCTATAACCTGGTAATGAGCCTGCACGAATGGAACCTGGCCGGCGGCAGCGGTATGGAGTTCATAGGGTTCAAGAACTACCTTGCCTTACTCGAAGACGGAAGGTTCTGGAACTCTTTAAAAGTTACAGCTGTATTCACTATAGGAGCCCTCGGAGGACAGGTTATAATAGGAACCCTACTGGCCCTTTTTTTCCACAGGGAGTTCAAAGGCAAGGCTTTAGTGAAGGCCATTTTTTTATTTCCAATTGCCGCAACACCAGTAGCTGTCTCACTTATATGGGCTATGATGTATAACTACGACCTCGGTATTATCAACCATATGTTTTCAATGTTCGGGCTGCCCCGTTTAGCCTGGCTGGCAAGCAGGAGCACCGTAATTCCTGCGCTTATCATTACAGATATCTGGCAATGGACACCACTTATAATGCTGATTGTACTGGCAAGCCTCGAATCGCTTCCCCAAGACCCCTTTGAGTCTGCGATAGTCGACGGTGCAACAAATTTCCAAATCTTAAGGCTTATAACTCTTCCCATGGTACGACCTGCAATTGTAGTAGCCGCTATGATTCGCTCTATTGACGCGATAAAGACCTTCGACCTTATTTACGTTATGACCCAGGGAGGGCCGGATATCGCCTCCGAAAACCTCAATATATACGTGTTTCAAAAGGGGTTTTCTTATTTCCGTATGGGGCAGGCGTCATCTCTGGCGGTAGTATTATTTACCCTTGTACTTGTAGTAAATATCGTACTTTCAATGATTCGCAGTACCACTGATTCTTCCACGGAAGCATGAAATAAAGGAGCATAATGGTGAATAGACAACGAACGCCGATAAAAGCTTTTCTCTTTTATACCGGAGTTATTCTCATATGCATAATACCCCTGTTCGTATTTGCATGGATGATAATGACAGCTCTAAAAACTCAAGTAGACAATCTGGCGGTACCACCAAAACTTATTTTTGACCCTACGTTGGAGAATTTACGGGATACCCTTGCGGGAAGGAATTTCGGCGGATATCTGCTGAACAGTTTTATTGTTGCTTTTTTCGCCGTAATAATTTCCCTTTTAGCCGGCCTGCCGGCGGCCTACGCTATAGCAAAATATCAGCTGCGTAAGATAGGGCTTTCCCTTTTAATGGCACGCATGGTTCCCTTTATCAGTTATTTAATTCCCTGGTTCATAGTTTTTAGGACCCTCCATCTTGTGGACACCTATATAGCACTCATCACAACTCACTTAATTATTACTCTGCCCTATGTTATTTGGATTATGGTTAATTTCTTTGAAAATGTTCCCCCATCCCTCGAAGAATCAGCACGTATCGACGGTGCCGGCTATGTTCAAGCTTTTGTGTACGTTATACTCCCCATCGCGAGAAATGGAGTGTTCACCGCTTCCGTACTCGCTTTTATTTTTTCATGGAACCAATTCCTCTTCTCCCTCATTCTCAGCGGACGAAACACAATGACCGTACCAGTTGCAGTTTTTCAGTTTATCTCCTATGATCAAATTAATTGGGGAGGGCTTGCTTCAGCTGCAACACTTATCACACTGCCTCCTCTTATTTTAACGCTATTTATTCAGAAGTACATAATACGCGGACTTACATCCGGAGCAGTAAAGGAATAAACGAACGTTTTGAAGATGAGTATAAGGCGTCGACTCTTTCTCTCATATATTGCCCTCATCTTAGTAGTCCTGAGTTATGCGGGTGTTACTTCCACTATTAGAACTCTGCGGATCCGTTTAGAAACCGATCGGTATTCTATACTTAAACTAAGAAACAGCTGGAGCCAAATTCCCATCTCTCTGAACAATATAGTAATTAATTGGAGAGATGGAGAGTCCTTTGAAAAATTTCTCACCCAACGCGACATTTTTGAACAAGACCTTCTTCTTGCCAAGAAAAACTTTGCTCAAAGAAAACTCTACCCCTCTGAACTTTCGGAACATTTGGATAATATGCACGAAGTATGGAAAATGGTGAACAACCATCTCAACAATGTCATTTATCATACGGAACGACCTGAGTTTTCTCAAGTAACAAAAATTGTTGAAGACAGGCCGGGACTGCAAAGATTGAACCACCTCTGGGTAGAACTGTTCTATAGTGGAAATCCGGAAAAACAGCGCCTGGCGTATCTCATAGAAAATCTTGTTTCATCAATAGAATTCTTTCCAATTTATGAGGGCACGGTACATCACATGTTTGATGTGACCTTAGAATTGACCGACAGCTTTCATGCCAAAATAATCCGCTTCCAGCAGGGCGCAAATATTATCTTTTTTGCTCTTTTTATGCTGGCCGCTTTTTTGCTCTCATCACGCTTTGCTTTCTCACTTTCAAGACCAATAGTAAGGGTTGCGGACCGACTCAGCCGGTTTATGGGCAGAAGTCTTGATGGTCGCCCCTTTCGCGGCAATGACGAGGTGCGTGTGCTTGCCCGCACCGCCGAACATATGATTCGTCATTACACTCGATTATCAATACGTGCCGAACAACTTGCGAAAGGAGAAATAGACGGAAACGAACTGATAAGCCGCAGCAACGGTGTGGTGGACCGGGCCCTTGATGATATTGCTACGTATTTTACAGAGCTCACGGAAACAAGTGAATGGATCCGTCAAGGTCGCTACGGAAGCAGGGTAAAGGAGAAATCATCGAAGGATGTACTTGCACACAACTTTAACGTCATGTCCAGCATGATTTATGAGAAAATATCCACCCTACGCAGCATGTTTGAAGGGGTCAACGAAGGTGTGTTAGTAGTCAACGATACAGGCGAGGTGCTGGAATCCAACACACAGGCCAATGAATTATTTATGAAATTATGTTCATCACCCCATAAGGAGCAAAACTGGGAAGACTGTATCCCGCTGCAAATTAAAGATTTTATTCCGGCAGCTTTGAAGGGAGATGAAAAAATAGGTCAACATATAACACTCTCCGGTGAAAGAGGTCATAAAATACCCATCAAAATTACAGTCCAAAAACTTCCAGCAACCCGTGAGAGCGGAAGTAAAGTTATGTTTCTCATTTCTAATGAATCCTGGAGGGCACGGGCAAAGCGTGAACGGGAGCGGCTAAAAGCCCATGCCGCCATGGCGGAATTAAAAGCGCTCCGAGCCCAAATCAATCCGCATTTTTTCTTTAACACCCTCAATACTATATCCTACCTTATTGAAACTAAGCCCGATGATGCTGTTGGAACAGTAGAAGTACTTGCCGACTTGTTTAGATACACTATGGCGGCTACAAAACGCGAAAGGGTAACTTTAGCTGAAGAAATTGAACAGGTAAAACGTTTCTTAGAAATCGAAAAATTACGATATGGGGATCGGTTATCGGATAATTATTTGATTGGACCTGATCTTGAAAATACTCCGATCCCTCCCATGCTCTTACAACCAATTGTAGAAAATGCGGTCCGCTACGGCAAAGACGATGAGGGAAGGGTAAACCTGGAAATTTCAGTGTCCCATGAAGATGAATATGTTATAATAGAGATCAGGGATTTCGGTACTTCTGAATTAGAAATAGAGAATATCCAGATCAATTCCGGTACCGGAATCAAGAATATAAATCAGCGGTTAAAAACATTGTATCAGCAAAACCTATATTTTACACAGAATGTTCCCCGCGGACTGGTAGTCGGAATGAAAATACCCTGGAGGCCGGTATGAACCGAATAACTGCTGTCATAGCCGAAGATGAAGCACCTGCCCGCAAGCGCATCAGCAGTTTTTGTGAAGGTTTTACTGAAATCGAAATTGTAGGACTTGCTGAAGACGGGGAACAAGCCGTAGAGATAATCCGGCATAAGCAACCGGACTTACTTTTTCTTGATATACAAATGCCAAAACTAAACGGTTTTGAAATACTCGAGCAACTGGAACAAAAACCGATGGTAATTTTCTCTACCGCCTATGATGAGTTTGCGATTCGGGCATTTGAAGTACATGCAATGGACTATCTCCTTAAACCCTATAGCCATGCTCGATTCAAAGAATCAGTCCAGCGGGCACTGGAAAGTAACAGAGACCATATCGCTACAGAAGAAAAACTGCAGAACATACTCGACGAGTACCGTTCGAACAAGGGCTGGTTACAGCGAATAAGCGTGAAAAAAGAACACTCTTATTTTATTATGAAAACAAAGCACATCGATTATTTTAAGTCGGAAGACGGCCTTGTCTATTTAACCCAGGGGGATGAATCCTTTGTCATAGATGCATCACTTAATGCCCTTGAGGCGAAGCTGGACCCCACACTTTTTTTGCGGGTCCACCGTAATGCCATCGTAAACCTCTCAAAAATCATCCGTGTTGTTCCATGGGGACAGGGACAGCTTTCCCTCTCCTTCGAACATGCCGACAGTCTCTTTGTAAGCCGCTCACATATCAACGAACTTAGAAAACGCATTGGACTTCGACTTTAAAACCTATTGCTGTTATTGATTCCTCCCTCCGAGAAGACTATTATAGGTG
>CAZDFY010000147.1:0-7566 GCA_964504785.1 uncultured Sediminispirochaeta sp.
TATTATAACCCCATGCAGTCACCTCTCCTGTGTCATCAAGGGCAAGACTGTGATATTGTCCAGCTTTTATATACACAGGTTCACTACCATATACTGTTTCCTCGTCCTCATACTCACCAATGCGAATAGTTAATTCAGTCTCTCCGAGTGGAGTTTCTTCCGGTACTCGGACACATAACTCAGAGGCACTTACACTTATCACCTCTGTTACTTTTTCTCTTCCAAACCACACATCCGCAACATCAAGTCCTCTTCCCCAAATCTTAAACGGCATCCCACGGGCAGCTATTAAATGTGTCTCGTTTACCTTAGCGCTGAAAGTCATATTTAAGATTCCAAGGTCGGTATTGTTTTCAGCAGAAACATCCACCGTTTTACTTACATCGGTATATCCATCTTTGGTTGCGATTAATTCATACTCCGTACCGCTTGGAATCCCATCCATACTGAAAGCTCCTTCATTATCGGTAAGAGCAACATAATGCGTCCCTGCGATGTACACCATTATTCCAGTATTTCCGGTACTTGAGCCGTTAAGTTGTGCTATACCACTCACACTTCCCGTAGCAGCGATACTTTCTGAAGTTTCGACAGCATCATTACCAACATCACCGCATCCAATTAGAAACACTAACATTGCCACACACAAAAAACCTAATGCCATACTTTTCCCCATTTCCTAAACCTCCAAAAAATCATTTAAAGACATGACTTAGAGAAGAACACATAGGGATGCACGGTTTCGTTATTTGAGTTTTACCTTTCCACAACAAGTAAAACAGTAGTCATGGCTTAGCCATTTAATACAAAAAACGCTCACATATAGCTTCTACATGGAATGCAAAGAATATATGTTATTTCCACTTAGATCAATTTTACTTTTTGCATAATTCTTTAAGGGTGTGACTCTATATTTTTTAGCAATTGTACTACATAAAAAGTATACCACTGTTTTTTATTATTTTCCAGAATGACGATTTCTGCTGATTTTCGGCGAAAGGTCCCCATTTTTCCCGATTTATGACACCTCGGATCTAAAAGCGAATAGTTGTATTTTCTATTCCTCTCCTAGAGGAAACCTGATAGTAAACACGGGATTAGGTTTTTTCTTCAATTTTATAGTACCATTCAACTGGGCTACCAAGGTAGATACCAACTGCAGACCCATTGTTTCCGGGCTTTCCAATTCTATTTTTTCAGGAAAAGGATTACCAGAATTCGAGAGGGTGAGGATGTAGTGCTTTCTATCGGCTTCCTTTCTCATATCCACTGAAAATCGTGCTTCTTCATTATCGTTAAATCCATATTTTATTGCATTCGTGGCTATCTCATTTACCAATAACCCTAATGGAATAGCAATTTTTGTGAGAATACTTATATCTTCAGCATTATTGATTATTTGAACAGTCCCTCTTGAAGTAGAATAAAATATCGATTCTAAAAGCTCCTGAAAGTATTCTTTTACCTCAATATGTTCTACATCATTGTGTTGATGGAGTTTCTCATGGACTAACTTAATTACATCTATTCTGCTTTTTAAGTCGGATAAATCACTCTCGATTTCCGAGTCTTTCAGATTGATAAGAGAAGAGACCATGGCAAGGTTGTTTTTTACCCTGTGGTTGAGCTCTTTCATGAGGAATTCTTTTTCTTCTATGGCCCTTTTATACGGCGTTATGTCATTAATAGCAACTACCTTGATATCTTTTTCATTTGACAAATACACACTCATGGTAATATCGATCACTTTCCCGTACAAACTTTTAGTCTTCATTTCTCCTTTGACACTTGTTCTTTTTTCGGCTATTGCCACAAACTCATCTTTAAGAATGTCGTAAGTATTGTCTGTTAGATATAAAGTCTTATCTAGAGAACCCAGCATTTCTTCTTTTGTTTTTGCACCGTAGAGTCGAAGCGTCGCATCGTTTATATCTATAACTTTTATTTTTTTCGCGAAGTCAAATACAGCATTGGGATTTTCATCAAAATAGCGATTAAAATCTTTTACTCCCTTTTCTTTTAAGTCCTCTATAATATCCCTCACCTCTGAGAAATCTTCCTCCCAAAGAGACACTTCGGAATTGTAAAAAATTGTTTTAAAGCGTTCTTCACTTTTCTTTAACTGCTCTTCCAGTTGTTTACGCGCGGTAATATCTGTTGCAACCTCTATTCTCACAATGCGCCCGTCATACCATTGCACAGCGCTATCTCTGCAGTCATACCACCTTCCATTGAGGGTATTCTGATGTTCCCACGCAAAAATACCTGTTGGATTACCATCTTTATCTACTAGTTTATCATTGGTGCAGAACACGCAGGGCCCATCCTGTCCCTGAATGGTTTTCCAGCATTTTAGTCCGGCAATATCACCAAATATTCTACGGCCATACTCGTTTATGAAAATGATTTCATAGGTTTCCATGTCAGAAATGTAGACTACAGCATCGATACCGTCGATTACGGTTGTAAGACGAAGATTTGCTTCTTGCAGAGATTCCTCTGCTCTCTTGAGTTCGGTGATATCCCTTGTAATTGCTACTACTCTATCTTCATCGAATGGAGAAAATCGCGCCTCATAGGCTCTTTTATCTCCTGATAGGGCAAGTTCATATTCACCCTTCTGAACTTCGTTAGTCGCGAGTGTCTTTTCTATTAATGGAAACAAGTGTTGATAGATTTCTTTAGGCAGAATATCCTGCATTTTTTGTCCGATAAACCGCTCCGGCTGAACGTACAGATAGTCTTCATTTGATGCATAATAATCGAGATATGTTCCGGCGCTGTCCTGAATAAACATTAGATCGGGAAAAGCATATAGTATTGCTGAGTTCTTTTTTTCACTTTCTCTTAGAGCATCTTCGGTCTGCTTTCGTTCTGTAATCTCAATAATTTGTGCAAGAACTTTATCCTCTTCCAGTGGTGTTATACGGGCTTCAAAATATAACCTCTTATTTTCTATTTCAAGTTCATACTCAACCACTTTAAGTGAATTGGTCGTTAAGGCCCCATCTATACCTTGCATAATGCGAGAAGCAGCTGTCTCAGGGAGAACTTCAGGTATTTTACTTCCCATCAACATTTCTCTTTTTAAGAATAAATAATCTTCGTTCGCGGTGATTATTTCTAAAAACTCACCTTCTTCATTATAAATAATGAAGATATCAGGGGATACCTCTGCTATCCGATCTATGAACCGAGATTTCAAACGCAGTTTTTCTTCAGCCTGCCTGCGTTCGGTAATGTCCATAATCATCGCCTGTTTGGACATTGAGCCATCGTCATGATATATAGGGCTATCGACCACGTAATACCAACGATTATCTTTTGGGCTCAACACTTCCCATCGCACTGTTTCACCCTTAAATACCCTATTATTTACACACCACGGGCAGACAGATTCGAGATTGTGTAGCGCCTTGTAACACAATTCTCCAGTTCCATCATAACCGGTACGCTCGATGAAACGCTCGTTCATGAACTCAACGTGATAGTCCTGCGAGCAGACATATATCAAGCCATCAAAAGCTTCCACTATGGCACGATAGCGTTTTTCGCTTTGACGCTGAGACTGTTCATGCTTCCTTGCTTCATTTTTAGTATCAAAAAGTTTAAACGCCATTTTAATTGAGGTATCAAGCACGGTAACACCACTGTTTTTCACTACGTAGCCGTAGGAGGTTATTTTCTCGGTCTTCTCCACCACCTCCGGTTCGGTATGGGAAGATAAAAAGACAACTGGGATATCCTTTTTAGTCAGAATCTTTTCGGCTGCCTCTGTTCCATCCATCCCACTACCAAGATCTATATCCATCAAAATAAGTGATATTTCCGGGTCAGTGTTCACCATTTCTACCGCTTCCTCGCCTTTATGGGCGGATACCACCTCATACCCGTGTTTTTCAAGTGTCTGCGCCTCATTCATTGCAATGAGAACATCATCTTCTACGAGGAGAATTTTTTTTGGCATAGGTCACCACCTTGGAACACTTATTTTACAATTCTAGAACTAATATAGTTGCTGTGCAATGAAATATGAACGCCTTTTGTAAACTACACAAGAATTACTTTTTTCACCTCACCCCGTATACCCAAATTTGACCCTACTGGAAGGATAAAAAAGGGGCACCTCCAGAATTTTCCTATGATATAATCATAGGTGCGGCTGCCTTCAGCCAAGTGAGCCGATGGGTATTGTTTTGCTGCATGTGGTCAGGACTGTGCCATCAGGGCGGTAACATCGAGTGCAACAATTAGTACGCCATACACATTGCCGGTTCCATCTTTTATCGGGATTTTTGTGGTATCAAAATGGATCACCTCATCATGGCTCACATGTGCCTGCTCACGGATATGTAGTTTTGGTATCCCGGATGCCATAACCGCTTTGTCGTCCTTAATAAAGCCTTCAACTTCCTTTTTGGTAAAATGTAGGTCGTAATCAGTTTTCCCTATAATATCCTCAACCTCGGAAAAGCCGTTCTTTTCTGCGAAGTTTTGATTGCATCCCATAAAACGGCACTCCCTATCCTTCCACAAAACAAATCCCGGCATGTGGTTGATCACATCTTCAAACATATTGGTTTTTTCTTGCAACGCTTTGTTTGCATTATGCAAGCGAAATGCCATCTTAATCGATGCATCGAGCACGGTGATTCCGGCATTTTTCACCACATATCCGTAGTTGGTGATCGCTTCCGTTTTATTTACCATTTCCGGTTCGGTGTGACTTGAATGAAATATCAAGGGAATATCCTTGACTGACAATATGCACTTTGCCGCTTCTGTGCCATCCATCTTAGTGTTGAGGTTGATATCCATTAAAACAAGATCGATTTCATCATTCTTCAAGACATGTTCAACCGCCTTCTCGCCATTATGAATTACTGTTACCTGGTAGCCGTACTGTTCCAGCTGTTTCTTTGTATACAGTGCGATAATGGCCTCATCTTCTACAAGAAGCAGGCTCTTCTGCTCTTTCATCTATTACACTTCCACACAAGATGGTTTTATACTAAAAATTTGCTGACATTATATCCTATGTGAGTGATTATAGCAAATATATCAATTTGCTGATGGGAAGATTGAAAATTTGACAGATACAGCCCCATTACATATAGTTCATAAAGAATAAAATACACGGCCCGAGGTATGTATGGGTGTCAAAGATGAATCGAAGAAATCGACTGCCGATACCTTTGCCCGGTACGAGACCATCTTTGCTGTTACCAGTGTCGGAATAGGAATCACCGACGAGACAGGCAGGATTGTTGAGTGCAATGAAGCTTTTACGGCTATGCTTGGCTATAGCCGAGAGGAACTCTACGGCAGTAAAATACAGGATTTCAACCATCCCGAGGATATCCTTCGCGAAGAAGAGACCATCTTTAATCTCACAGAGCAGAATCCGCAGACCCGTTTAGAAAAACGGTTTTTAAAAAAGGACGGAAGTATACTCTGGGCGGACCTAACCGTCTCCGTCGTTTTTCAGGAGAATCTGCCCCCGTATTATGTGGGTATTCTTACCGATATTACCGAAAGAATCACCAGCAGAAAGACCATCGAAGAGCTGAACACCCATCTGGAATCGGCCCTGCGCGGCGGAAACATGGCCTGGTGGGAACTTGAACTCCCTTCAGGAAAAGTACTGTTTAACGAGCGTAAGGCAACCATCTTGGGGTACCGGCCGGAGGAGTTCAAGCACTACACGGATTTTACGAACCTGGTGCATCCAGATGATTACAATGCTACCATGGAGGCATTTCGAAGACATCTGGATGGGTCCGCGAAGACTTACACCTGCGAGTATCGTATCCGCAATGCCGCCGGCGAATATCAGTGGTTCCGGGACCTGGGGAAAATTACCAACCAAGAAAATGGTATTACCACCTTGACCGGTATCGTTACCGAAATAACCGAGGTCAAACGTACCCGGGAAACTATGGAGCGATTTCGGGCAGCGGTAGACAACAGTTCGGACCAGGTTTTCCTTATTGACAGGAGCTCCATGAAGTTCGTCGATGTAAACGATACCGCCTGCTCTGCCCTTGACTACACCAGAGAAGAATTGCTTTCCCTTGGCCCCCAGGACATCAAGCCGTATTATGACCTTCAAACCCTGGAAGAGGATCTGGATAAGGTTTTACAAGATCCCTTACAGACGGGTGTTATCGAAACGGTACACCAAAGTAAAAAGGGTAAACAGATACAGGTCGAGGTCCGGCTGCGCACCTTTAAAACCCCAAGTAAGACCTACATTATCGCCGTTGCCCGGGATATGACCGAGCAGCGGCGGATCAGAAATGAGCTGGAAGCGGCAAACCACAGATTTCTTGCTATTCTGCAGCACATCAATGTAGGGATTCTGGTGATTGCCAGGGAGAGCCGGGAAATTCTCTACGCTAATCCCTATATACAGTCATTCTATTCCGACCCTCTGGAACAAAGACTCTGTACTCGGGTCTTCGGCTACAAGGAGGACTTTTGTTCTAGATGCCCGGTTTTTCTTGAACCAGAGACGACAGAGGAGGGAAATCAGCAATTTGTCACTTCGGAATACCATCTGCCGGAAATCGAGAGAACCTTTCTCATGCAAATAAGCCCCATCAGATGGACGGAGGCACAGGAAGCAGCCCTGCTGATACTCACCGATATAACCCCCATAAAAGAAGTAGAGCAGCTTAAAGAGGAGATAGGCCGAATAACCCGGCACGACCTTAAAAACCCCTTAAACGGTATTCTCGGCGGGGCCCAGCTGCTATTGATGGATGATGAGAACATTTTAACAGACGAACAAGAACAGTATATCAGGATGATCGAGGAGTCGGGAAAGCGAATGCTTAGCATGATCGATAAGTCCATGGGTTTGTACAAAATGGAAAAAGGAATCTACGAGGTTCGGCATGAAGAAGTTAATCTGGAGAACCTTTTGAGAAACATTCTGGTGGAACACCGGGCAAGTATCGACGGGAAGGAAATCAATGTAAGCCTTGAACGGACTCCCACCTCGGAGGGAGCAGAAGACCATTTTATTGCCCAAGGGGAACAGCTCCTCTGCTATTCACTTTTTTCAAATATTATCAAAAACGCTATAGATGCTTCAAAAGAGAACGATCCAGTCAGGATCTCCCTGGAAGCAGGGGAAAACGGCTGGGTGCAGGTATCAGTCTGGAATCGGGAGGAGGTCCCCGAGGAAATACGACAAAAATTCGGAAAAAAGTACATTACCTGGGGTAAATCCAGAGGGACAGGCCTGGGGGTCTACAGCGCCCGGCTCATGACGGAAACCCAGGGGGGTCTGTTCTCCTGGGACTCTTCAAAAAAAGCGGGCACCACCGTACGGGTTAGCCTGCGGCAATCTATACATCCTTGAGTGGAATGGGGCGCCCCCTTTTTTCTTTCAGGTTAGAAGAGGGAGAAAAAGAGATGGCGGACCAGCGGTCTTCCGGATAAGCCTTTGGACATTTTAATGCAATTACCCTGCCTCTACTATCCCCCTGTCTTGATACTTTCTTCGAGCAACTTGTATATGCACTTTTTATCAGCCCCCCGGAAACAATAGAGCGTAGT
>CAZDFY010000148.1:0-7541 GCA_964504785.1 uncultured Sediminispirochaeta sp.
TTTCCTTCCATCTCAGAGGTACAGATCAAGCAAAAAGGAAAGCTGATCGGCTCTACAAGTAGTTTTCTGTTTTTTGCAGCGCCTTACATTCAAGCCGCCGGCTTGACCAACGAACGTATCAATTTCGGATTATTCTCCCTCACCCTCCCAAGGGCCACAGCAAGCATCACCGAAAAGGCAATCGTCAGGTTTATCGCCATCTTCTCCTCTCCCCGGGTGGTATGCAGCTCAAAGCCGAAGCTCGTATCGAGGCGGCGGTGAGAGAAAAAGCCACCGGCATCTCCTTGTAGCACTGATCGACCAGGGAGGTGAATATCTCCACCACCAGCTCCCGGACTCCTCTTGGCCTTAGGCGTTTCAAAAAACGAGTGTAGGCGCTGGCGGTGGGAACGGCTTTGATGCCAAGAAGAGGATCAAAGCCGCAGAGCTCGCGCAGCTGTGCGTTTCGCATCAACTCGCGCCTCAGGCTCTCTATACTCCCATGCTCAAAGACTACCGCCGCGAGAATCGAGTTCCACACCGCACGGACCGGATAGTCGTCCCTCCCGCTTCCTCGCTGCTCTTCGAGCAGTTTCATAAGTTTCTCGTCAGGCAGGTTCTCCAGTACCAACCTCAAGCGGTGTAAATCGTCTAAATTTTCTATATCTCTCCAGCAAAAAAGCCGATTTTCTGTTATAATTGCCATACGGTGCCTCCTTGGGTTTTGTTGTCACCTATGATTCTATCATAGGATAAATTCAGGAGGCACCCCTTTTTTTTGCCCTTCCGGTGGGGGCAATTTTTTCGCATAAGCGTTTCTATTGCCATCAAAGCCGGGCATATGGGGTGTTTTTGGGGTAAAAAAATCACCCCCTCGTGTAATTTGTTTAATCATCGCCTTTTACGGCCAGCGCAAAAGGCTCATAAAGATTTCCACTTCCCAAATTGACCCCTCCCAGTAAGCAGCTTACAGTTGCGCTGTGAATATCTTGACCGTACTTCGCGGCTTGTCGGCACTCCTGCTCGGCTTTTCGTTCAGCTTTACAGCCCCGATTCTCACGGCGCTCTATTACGGCGAGCCGCTGCTGCCGTTTCTCCTTCCGGGGGTGGCCACGGCATGTCTGTCAGCCGCCACTCTTTTGATAGTTCCCCGACAGGGTTCGGTTTTTCTCACCCGTGATAGTTTTGCCATTGTCACCCTGGCCTGGACGCTGATTTGCGTGGTCGGATCAATTCCATTTACATTGAGCAATACCGAGATAGGGATAGTAAATGCGTTTTTCGAATCGGCCAGCGGTTTTACTACCACCGGTGCGACAATATTCTCCGATGTGGAGATACTTCCCAAATCAATCCTTCTGTGGCGTTCACTTACCCACTGGCTGGGCGGAATGGGGATCATCGTTCTGGCGGTGGCTGTCTTGCCGATCCTGGGGGTAAGCGGATTTCGGCTGATGAGCGCCGAAGCCCCCGGTCCCGATGTGGAAAAACTTACACCAAGGATTTCGCACACTGCCCGGGTGTTCTGGCTGATCTACTTCGGGTTTACAGTTGTGGAGACCGTGTTGCTCATGTTTGGTGGGATGGGACTGTTCGATGCGGTCAACCATACCTTCGCCACCCTGGCTACCGGCGGTTTTTCCACCAGGAATGCCAGTATAGCCGCATTCGAGAGCGGATATATCGAGTGGGTGGTAACCTTGTTCATGTTTTTATCAGGTGTGAACTTTGCGCTCTATTTCCGGGCCATCACCCGCCGATTCGATGTAATTTTTGCCAATAGTGAGTTGAAAGCGTACGTGCTTCTGTTTCTTCTCGCCGTCGGCATAGTAACGGCGAGCTTACTTTCCTCCGGGCAATATGAAGGGGTGGAGACCGCCTTGCGGCACGGCGCCTTTCAGGTTGCAACACTCATGACTTCCACCGGATTTGCAACTGCAGACTATACGCTATGGCCGATGCTGGCCCAGGGGATCCTGCTTCTGATGCTGTTTATCGGCGGCTGCGTGGGTTCCACCAGCGGCGGTATTAAAATGATGCATGTCACTGTGATGATAAAAACCGCGGCCAAACAGCTGCGCACCCTCGTATATCCGCGAGGCGTTTTTACTATCCGCATAAATAAAAAGCCGGTCGATCAGGCTATCGTAACCGCCGTGTCCGGCTTTGTCTTCCTGTATATCGTCTTTGTGGTTATTTCGACTATCGTAGTTTCCTCCAGCGGCACCGATTTCACTACGGCATTAACAGCTTCTCTGGCCTGTATGGGAAATATCGGCCCCGGCTTCGGCGGGGTCGGTCCGACTTCAAATTTCGCTTTTTTCCCGGACTATGTGAAGCTCTGGCTTGCGGCCATCATGATTTTGGGCCGGCTGGAAATCTACACCGTCCTCATCCTGTTTACTCCGGTTTTTTATAGGAAGTAGTCTTAACTGCGGTTTTTATTCCTGCATCCGCGCGTAGATTTCCGCGAATTTCTTGTGATGCTCGTTGAAAAGTTCGATCAGGTCGGGACCGAACCGCTCTTCTCCCTTAAGCCCGCTGCGGTCGTCGAGCCGGATGATCTCCGCTGCCTTCTCGTGGCTCATTCCGGGCTTGTACTGCCGGGCAGAGCGTAGGGCGTCGTAGGTGTCCGCCATCGACACGATTCTCGCCGTTAATGGAATCTCCGCCCCTCGGGCCGGGCGCATCGAATCGTAGTCGCTCCTCGTCTTGCTCGACACTTCGCCTCGGCGGCCGCTGCCGTCAACAATGGGAGGGTAGCCGTCGCCGTTCCACATCTGATGGTGGTTGAGTGCAATCTCGTAGGCCATAGCCAGGCGCGGCTCGGTGGCGGCGCAGCAGGTCATCATTTTTTCAATAATCTGGGCGCCGTAGATCGCATGCATTTCCATCTCCCTGCGCTCCGCCTGGGTAAAGGCGCGCTCGAGCTTTATGAGGTGTGGGATGGCGACCTTACCGATGTCATGCATTGCCGCCACCTGCCCGATGTGGTTCTGACCCTTTTTAGCCATACCGACCTTTTCGGCGAGAAGACGAGAGTACTCATTTACCCGGAGTATGTGCATCCCCGTGATCTCGTCGCTGTACTCGGCGGCGGCGCAAAGTCCCGTGACAGACTGCAGGAACTTTCGCTCGTTCTCCGATGCAAGGGAGAGCAGCGAGCTCACCGAACGGGCACTGTTGATCAGGACCTCCATCGCCAACAGGTCGCCCGAGCCGATGGTCCGGCTCAGGTTGAAGGCGATGATTGACACCTCGCCCTCATGGTAGTTGATGAAATTCCGAATAGGCGAGCCGATAAATCGCGCCACCCGCTCGTCGAAGGGATAGGCTCGACTGAACTCCTCCTCCGTGTAGATTTTTCCCGAGCTGCCGCCTAGACCGACCTGGTCGTAAAAGAGGCGTCCCTCCCGACGGGAGAGCCAGATCGGGGCTTCGGAGTTCTTTGCTATGTGCACAGGACCAGATGTTTTTAGGCTGTCTGTATTCACCGGTCCGCTGTGCCGGCGACGCTCACCGGAAGTGTCCCTTTCTTCAACGGCTCGCTTGTAGATTCGTCCCTCGAGCCCCGATTCCATTGCAGTAGTGATAAAGACCCCCTCGTAGCCGAGGTCGAGCATCAGACCGGCAAGACGGGTAAAACTCGTGTCATTCTCAACGAGTTCGGAGAGGTCGCTTATTAGTGCGTCGCTGAAGTCTCGGATTTTTGAGAGCTTCTCGTCGAGTTGCCGCCTCTGGCTTACATCCTCGAGCCAGACCAGAATGGTACGGCAGTCCGCGCTCTTTCCCGTTTTTACCTCATACCATTTGTCGTAGGGCGGAGAATAGCACTCCACCGGGCCGCATTCATCGTTACTCTCTTCAGCGCAGCGCATTACACGGGCCTGCCCCTCCCGGTCGAACAGGTCGGCGAGGCTGCGGATACCCCGTTCACGAAACTCCGTGTCCGTTTTCCCGGCGGCCAGAATTATTGTTCCATCGAAATCCAGCAGGAATGCGGGGTCGCTCCGCCGCTCGGGGAGGGAGAGGAGCATGTCTCTATAGCGCCCGGAGAACTTCACGTAAGATTTTGAAAAGGCCTGCACAAAAACGGGCACGAGGTAGGGAACAATGGAAGCGAAGGGCGAATTGCCCTGAAGTGTGAGGATAAGCAGCCCAATGCCGGCGGCAATGAGATAATTGACCGGCTGAAGGATTTCACGGCCGAGGTAGCGAAGATAGATGGAAAAAGTGCTCCTGGATTTCATTGTTCAGATAACCTCTCATCATCAGGGTAGTCTCCGGGACATGTGTTTTCAAACAAAGTGGAGTGCTTTATGTGTGGTCGTGCACTTGATCATACCGCAAGTACCAAACACCAGATCCTCAAGCTGTTTCCCTTCCCGATAGCATCCACCTTCACCAAAGACTGCAATTATTTGCAGTTTAATTATCAATTTACTAATATTAAGCATAAGGCAAGAAAGATCACATAACAAGTGTGGAGCAAAAACGAGTGAAAACAGGAGAGAACGATGAAAACATATGACGTAATAATTATAGGAACCGGCCAGGCAACGGGGACCATTCTCCCGGAGCTTTTAAACAATAATCTCTCAATAGCAGTGATAGAAGGCGACCGGGTCGGCGGTACCTGTGTCAACTGGGGCTGTACGCCGACCAAAACCATGGTGGCGAGCGCCAGGGTAGCTCATATGGCCTCCAGGGGATCCGATTTCGGAGTAAATATAGGGGAAAAATCGATCGATTTTTCTCGTGTGATGGAAAGAGTAAATGAAATCCGGAATTCCGCCACCACGGGTTTCCAATCATGGCTCGAAGAGGTCACCGATTTCTATCCCGGCTGGGCCCGCTTTGTCGATGAGCACACCGTGGCCATCGGAGAGGCGCACATAGAGGGAAAAACCATCATCATCCACACCGGCGCACGCGCGCGAACACCAAATTTTCCCGGTATCGAGAACGTTTCGTGGTTGGATAACCGGGGGGTACTCGATCTGAAAGAGCTGCCCGAACACCTTTTGATCGTGGGGGGCTCCTATATCGGCATGGAGTTCGGCCAGGCGTTGCGGCGTTTCGGAAGTGAGGTCACCGTCTTCGAAAAGGGCAAGCGGATAATCTTTCGCGAAGACCCTGAAATCGGCGATATCGCGCGGCAGATTATGGAAGACGAGGGAGTTCGGTTCGAGCTCGGAAGTACCATTCAATCCGTCGAGCCCAGCGAGGAGGGGGTGAGATTGCGATACGAGCGCGCGGGACGCGCCGAGGAAGCCGTGGGAAGCCACATCCTCTTTGCTGTGGGAAGAGTACCAAACACTGATGCCCTCGACTTGCCCGCCGCAGGCGTGGAGTTAACCGAGCGCGGACATATAACAGTAGATGAGTACTGCCGAACAAGTAAAGAACATATTTATGCCCTCGGAGATGTGAACGGCAAGGGAGCGTTTACCCACACCTCCGTTCACGACGGTCAGGTCTTTCTCGACCACTTTTTTCGGGGCGGAGGACGGCGAGTATCCAATCGACACACTATCTATTCGATGTACATCGATCCGCCGCTTGCGAGGGTCGGTTTGAGTGAAACGGAAGCGAAGAAGCAGGGATACGACTATCTGGTGGGAACTATGCAGATGAGCTCGGTGAGCCGCGCACAGGAGAAGTCGGAAACAAATGGTATGATGAAGGTTGTGGTAGAAGAGAAGACGAAGCGTATTCTAGGAGCGGCGGTGTTCGGGGTCGGAGGAGATGAACTAATCGGTGTGCTCGCCCTGGCAATGCAGGCCGACCTCCCCTATACCAAAATTCAGGAAACGGTCCTTCCGCATCCGACGGTTGCCGAACTCGTACCCTGGCTCTTTTCTAATCTCCACACCCCGGAATAGGGGATAAATGGGGTATATGAAACCGCCAGTATAAAATCCTTGGTTTCAGAGCGGAAGATGATCCCCAAGCATTTCACCCGCTGATTTCAATCGGGATCGTATATTTTCTCTACGTGCTTCTATAGGCAGATGGGGTTCTTGATTGTCGATACTCGGTTTCATTACAGAATAGATCTTTGTGTCAATTGGGAATATGTCCCACATGCCCCCCACCTTGCAAGTCTGTGTAAAACCGCATTCAAAGCAGGCGTAAGCGCCCTGTACATCCACCGTATCGACCACGCGAATACGGGCATCTTCAAAAAATGCCGTCAAATCTCGAATGGCCGCTGAAGCATCTCCATGTCCGGCAACTCCGATTATAACACCGTACAGATGTTGTAACGGAAAAACACTATTGTGACGGCCCATAAAACAGACCCGCTCCCAAAAAGCACGTGCTTTCGCATGGACCCCATCCCAATACTCCGGGGCGGCAAAAACCAATCCAGAAGCATCCTGCAGCTCAGCTACTAGTTCATTCACGCCATCATTTTTCACGCAACGGTGCGTCCTCAAACAGCCAAGACAGGCGTCGCAAGTTTCGAGAGTTAGGTCCGTAAGAGCAAAGACTCTATACTTCGCTCCGGTGTGTTCCAGGACTTGCTGCATAGCATGTTCAGACATCTTGCCTCTCCGTCCGGAATGTATGCCGATTATTTTCTTTCTCATCAGAGAGCCTCCTCTATGTGGATTCGAGGTAAAATCTGGTTTTTGCATCATGTTGCTGGCCATCATTTACTGCGATACACAGTAATCTCGCCGTCCATATCGGTTCTCGATCGAGTACTTCAGACTCATCTATACCTACCGTTGACTTAAGCTTATAATTTAACTAGTGTTTATTATAGTGAATAATAGATCACAATCACAAGGGAGGAGAGACAGTGAATGAGAAACTAGTTGTGGTATGGACCAGCGGCGACAAGGAAGTGGCGAAAAACATGGTCTTTATGTACACCCTGAATGCGAAGAAGAGAAGTTGGTTCGACGATGTCACCTTCATCGTATGGGGCCCCTCCTCGGAGCTACTCTCTAATGATGAAGAGTTACAAGGAATCGTGAAGGAGATGATCGATGAGGGGGTGAAACTCGAAGCCTGTCTGCGCTGTGCCGAGAACTATGGAGTAGTGCAGAGGCTGAAAGATTTAGGTATAGATGTAAAGCTCATGGGCGAGCCTCTCAGCAATTACCTCAAGGAAGATCGCAAGGTTATCACCTTCTAAGATGATGCTCGATATAAGTGCCCGTTGTAGGGCCTGAGTACCGGTGGTCGGCCGGTAGATAAGCTCGAGCATTTACATCACCTCCTAACCAGATAGTCAGGAGCTTCGGAGATGTTTTGGGTTCATGATGTGCTGCTATTACAGTTTTATTACACCCGGGCACAAAAAAAGCTCTCCAGTTTTGGAGAGCTTCTCTAAATATTTATAATGAAAAGAATTATAATTACCCCGGACGCGATTCGAACGAATGACCTACTGCTTAGGAGGGAGATTTTCTATCTATATTGCACATATTAGGCATGTATAATGGTGAATTCGCGTTCAATATAGGGCAATATGTCATATAGATCATAAACATTGCGGCAAAGTGTTGTAACTTTGTTGTAACCCAGAGCGAAACAACTCCATTCGA
>CAZDFY010000149.1:0-7438 GCA_964504785.1 uncultured Sediminispirochaeta sp.
TGACACCTGCTTTGACACCTGCAGTAACACCTAATTTTTGGAAAAGTACACTGTTCTCTCTTCCTGGAGCCGCCGGGACAGGCTTTCAACTTCCTCCCAGCGGTGTTTTAATAGTTTGGTAGTAATTCCTTCGATCCTCTTAAATTTTTTATCCGCAGCTTCCCTTTCAAGATGGTTAAGAGTATTTAAGGCAAAGGCACGGTCCTCATTAAAATGTGCGGACAGCTCATCCGTGCCGCCCACTTCCGCAAGCTCGCCTGAAAGTTCGCTCGCAAGCTCTACAGCAATATAGCCTGCCAGTTTCTGTATTAAAATAGAGTAGAATATCTTGTAGTCCTCCCTCGTAAGAGACTTTTTTCCTTTACGCTCGAGGCGACCGAACATCAAGGCATCTTCATCAAAAAAGTCTTTCAAACGTACGGTCTTTGTTGCCCACAGGGGAGAAACATCCTGTTCAATGGTGGTGTATTCAACATCAAAACCCATGTGCAGGGCTGCCACAACATGCCCGGCCTCATGGTATGCAAAGCTTTTCACTACTGTCTTGCCGCCTTTGGTTTGACGAGCAAACCAGTCAGTATAGCATTAAAACAGCAGCTTGGTAAACATTATTTTTTTAATTACATTTCTCGGGTCATTATATTTCTCATTCTCAGTCCCCAACAAAATTAAACCGCCGCCTTTTCAGTCTACTCAGTCTACTTCAGTGCCCGATCCGACCCTTCCACTTTTTCTACAAATCCTTAAAGGCGTCTGAAAACTCCTCCATAATCTGATCCTCATCCCCCGTATTGTAGGCCACAATATTGCGCAGATAGACAAAAGTATCAAACTCCATTTCGGTAAACTCTATACCAAGCCCCCCCTCTTCCCAACGTATTACTTTTCCCTGTAAATCAATTGAAAGTTTAGAACTTGCTCCGGAGAGCCGGAGTGTAATTTCTACCTCCTGACCAGCCTGAAAAGAGAAGGTTGATGTTTCTGAAGTGAGAAACATCCCCTTCAAACTTAAATTTTCTACACTGCCGACCACTACTTTCCCTTCGGCATGCAACTCTGCCCGGGTGTGAAATTTAACCCGGGTGGTATCGCGCTTTTTTTCCGGCATTTCCAACCTCCTATTTATGCCTCCTATTTATGCAAATAGTATCAAACTGAGGGCCATCACCACCATTCCTGAAATTACTCCCATAATGGCAATATGATGCTCACCGTACTTTTCAGCCGTCGGCAAAAGTTCGTCCAAAGAAATATAGACCATAATACCAGCTACCCCGGCAAATAAAATACCGAAGGTGATCTCGTTCATAAATTGCATCAACACAAAATAGCCTACCAAAGCACCAATCGGCTCCGAAAGCCCCGAAAGAAAAGACCACCCCAGGGCCTTTTTTTTACTGCCGGTTGCATAGAAGATAGGCACCGATACAGCTATCCCTTCGGGAATATTATGAATCGCAATCGCCACGGCAATACTCAAACCAAGGGCGGGGTCCTGCAATGCACCGGTAAAAGTAGCCAAGCCCTCCGGAAAATTATGGATCGCAATCGCCAGGGCCGAGAAAAAACCCATCCGTTTTAAGTTCTCTTTGTCGTCAAACCCCTTTGAAGCGTCCCTTTCCAGGGATTTCTCTTTGCCGCATTCAACCTCTTCCATTGCACGCATTTCATGGGGGTTTTCATACTCAGGAACCAAAAAATCGATCAGTGCAATAAGGGCGATACCCCCAAAAAAAGCGAGGGTGGTAAGCTGAAACCCTGCCGACTCACCCAATACTGCTCCCAAAGAGTCATTCGCCTTCACAAAAATTTCGATGGTAGAAACATAGATCATCACTCCTGCGGAAAAGCCGAGGGCCGCCGACAAAAACCGGGGGCTCGTACTCTTCGACATAAAAGCCATGATGCTCCCGATCCCCGTTGCAAGACCGGCGAACAATGTAAGTCCAAATGCAAAAAGTAATTCATTCATGTACATCAGCTTAATAAGATATAAGTAAAAATGCAAACCCTACTTCAAAGTGCCCCGCACTATATACTTTTAAAAATGCTCTTTTACAGCCGGCCGGTCCTCCAGGCAGGTGCAGCCCAGCCGCCAATGCCGGTGCCTGCGGCACCGGCCCTCGAGTAAGCGGCGGGTCGGCGTGGAAAGGGGCGTCGCCTAAGGCGACGCTTTTATTGCATCACCGTGAAATCAGCCCGTTGCTCCTCAATAGAGACCTTCTTGATTTTTACCCTGATCGGGTCGCCAATTCGGTAGGTAGTACCCGACTTCTTCCCCACAAATTGGTAATTGTCTTTATCAAAGGAGTAAAAATCTCCGCTCATCTCGGAGACATGCACCAATCCATCGATCAAATAGTGATTCAGTTCTACAAAAATACCAAAGGACGTTACCCCGGAGATCACCCCGTCGTAGGTATTACCGATTTTTTTTGAAAGAAACTGCATCGACTTAATCCGGGTATACTCGCGTTCGGCGTCAATCGCCACTCGCTCCCGCTGGGAGCTCTGGGCACATACTCTCTCCAGCAGCTCGGTTAAGGCCTTTGTCTTGCGGGGGCGCCCGGAGCTTGTATACTGCTTTAGGAGTCGATGCACTTCAAGGTCGGGATAACGGCGTATGGGAGAAGTAAAGTGGGTATATGCGTCAAAGGCCAAACCGAAATGCCCCTGGTTATTCGTGCTGTACACCGCCTTCGTCATCGAACGCAGGGCAACCTTTTCTACAAACTCCTTAAACTCCATATTTTCAATCACATCCAGAATCTTACGATAATCCTCCGGCTGCAGGTCCCCGGAAATTCGATAAGAAATCCCCAAGTTCTTCAGGAGGGCAAGAAACTCACGCAGGTCCTCTTCCTTCGGCCGCTCGTGGACCCGGTAAATAAAGGGCCAGGGCTGTTTTTTTGTATTCTTCTCGGCCACAAAGCGTGCAACCGTCAGGTTGGCAACCAGCATAAACTCTTCCACAAGGCGATGGGCGTCCAGACGTTCGTGGGGCCGAACTTCGTAGGGAATCCCATTTTTATCAAGGGATATGACCGGCTGGTTCATATCAAAGTCGATACTCCCCATCTCTTCTCGGCGGTGCCGCACTACCAGGCTCAGCATCATCATCGTATTCAAAATTTTCGCATTCGGGTCGGAGGCCCCGGAGAGAATGGCCTCTACTTCCTCGTACGTGTAGCGTCGTTTGCTGCGGATCACCGATTCAACAATGCGGTAGTTTTTTACATTTCCCCGTGAGTCGATCCGCATCATCACACTGTAAGCAAGACGGTCTTCATCCGGCCGCAGGCTGCACAAATTGTTGGAAATCTTCTCCGGCAGCATCGGTATCACGCTGTTTACGAAATAGACGGAGGTGCCCCGCTCAAAGGCCTCCTTATCAAGAACGCTGCCACGCTCCACATAATGGCTCACATCGGCAATATGGACCCCCAGTTCAAAGGTCCCGTCATTCAATTGCTCCAACGAAACAGCATCGTCAAAATCCTTCGCCGATTCCGGGTCGATGGTAAAACACTTCAGTTTTCGCAAATCCTCCCGGCGTTTGACCTCTTTTTTTATATCCGCCGCGACAATCTTTTCCGTGTATTTGGTAACCTTTACCGGAAATTCCGTACTGAGGCCGTTTGATTTTGCGACTATTTTTACATCAACCCCCGGTTCCTTCGGGTTTCCGATTATTTCGATAATATTCCCCAGGGGGTCCTTTTTAGGATCGTCCCAGCGTTCAAGCTTTACCAGGACCATCTCCCCGGGTCGAGGTTTTTTCGAAGACCCCGGCGGGGTAATCCGGCCCTTCGGAATTACAAAGGGGCGATCCTGCCGCTCATTCTCGGGCACCACCATTGCCGTACCGTTCTTTTCTTTATACGCACCGACGTATTCTTTGGTACCCCGTTCGATAATCTTTACTATCCTGCCGACAGGGTTTTTCTCCTTCGCCTTCTCGGTAATTTCCGCTTCCACCTTATCCCCGTCCATAGCGGTAAAAAGATTCCCTGAGGGAATAAACAGATCAAGACCGTCGGGTACTATAACAAAACCAAACCCCCGATTTGTAACCGAAAGGGACCCGGTGACTTTTGATGTATTTCTTTTCATGAAATTGCTCCTTACTATCCCATTATAAAGCTAAAACCACATTTGTAACAGGAGCAGAAATACAGCCCCATCCCTCTCTGCACTTATCGGGACAGCAGTACTACTCACGATACTACTCACAGGAATTTAATTTGCATTTTCGAAAAAACTCTAATATAGTTATAATTATCGAAAGGACAGACATTGTATGAGCCAATATCAAACCCTATTCGAACTGATGCCCCTGGGGGTTGTATTTCATGATGCCCAGGGATTGATCATCGAGGCAAACCCCGCAGCCGTCGCCATTCTGGGTCTAAGTAAGGACCAGTTGATGGGACGAAGCTCGATGGACCCCCATTGGGCCGCTATTCATGAGGATGGAAGCAGTTTTGAAGGCCCCGACCATCCCGCAATGAAATCCCTCCGTTCCGGCAAGCCGATACAAAATGAAATAATGGGTGTATACGCCTCGCAAAAGGGCGGAAACTTTACATGGATAAATATAAATGCACTACCACTCTTCCAAAAAAATGAACAAACCCCACACCAGGTGATGGTAACCTTTGAAGATATAACCGAACGTAAAACCGCAGAATTTACCCTTCAGAAAAGAAACATGGAAATGCACGAACGAGTAAAAGAACTCAACTGTATGTATTCAATCTCGACTGTCGTTTCAATTCCGGGTATAGACTTAGATCAAATTATTCAAAAAATTGTAGATCTAATACCTCCGGCTTTTCAGCATCCCCAAAGAACCTCCGCCTCCATTGGGTTGGACGAAACTACTTTCTTTTCCAATAATTTCACCACAAGCGATTGGTATATCCAAGAAAACATTATGATAAAAGATCATCCCCAGGGGCAAATATGCGTATATTATACGGGAGAACCTCCCAGCCCAGGGGAACCAGCCTTTTTAAACGAAGAAAAAGCCCTTATACATACCATCGCCGAGCGTGTAGGTCGCATAATTGAAAGAAAAAGAGCAGAGCAGAAGCTGCGGGAAAGTGAAGAACTCTTCCGATCCTTCGTAGAAAATATAAACGACATTATTTTCAGTGTGAACGCCGACGGCACCCTGGAGTATATCTCTCCCAACTGGCCTGAGTACATGGGTGAATCCCCGGAAAAAGCACTTGGAAAGATGTTTCTCGATTACATCCATCCGGAGGACCGGGAAAAGTGTAAAAACTTTCTTACCAACGTGCTGGACTCGAAGCAGAAACAATTCAGCACGGAATACCGTATTCGCCATGCCGACGGGACCTACAGATGGCATATGTCCACCGGCGCACCTTTAAAAACCGCCGGCACAAGGCAGTACAGCTGTCTTGGAGTAGCCCGGGACATTACCGAAAAAAAGGCCGATGAACAGCAAATCCAGTCTTTACTCAACCAGAAAGAACTATTGCTTCACGAAATCCACCACCGAGTCAAAAACAACATGAACACAATGATGACCCTCCTTGGGCTCCAGGCGGACCTACTCGAAGACCCCCAGGCATCCGAGGCACTCCACGTCGCAATGAACCGTTTTACCAGCATGAGTATCCTGTATGACAAGCTCTACCGTTCCGAAAATCTGGAGAAAATGTCGATAAGCGTATACCTCCCCGCACTAGTTGATGAAATAATAAAATCCTTCCCACGAGGCGGAGAGATATCCCTGGATATGCAAATTTCCGATATCACCCTCGATGTACAACAACTCTCCACTTTAGGAATAATCGCGAATGAGCTTATCTCCAACAGTATGAAATACGGCTTTTCAGAAACCTCTGAGAAAGTACTCAAAATATCACTCACTTCCGAGGGCGATACACAGGAAGATACACAGGGTGGCGATGTAATTTTTTCCATCGCCGACAATGGGAGGGGTATTCCCCCGGAAATAGATTTTGAAAATTCCCCCGGCTTTGGACTTTTACTGGTCCACACACTCACCGATCAGTTAGAAGGTTCAGCATGGATTGACCGGTCCCGGGGCACCGAAATCACTCTGCGCTTCACCCCCTAAACCATCTTCTCAGTTATCCCATTGTTTACCCCGTTGCCATTTTTCTGAGGGTTCGGCGAATTAACATTGAAAACCCTTCTCTTACCAGCTTTGCGGTCTCGAACACCTCTTCCTGGGTAATCGGCTGATCCAACACTCCCGCCGCCATATTGCTTATACAGGATACTCCCGCTACCCTGATTCCGCAGTGATGGGCGGTAATCGCCTCCGGGACCGTCGACATCCCCACTGCATCCGCCCCAAGAGTCCGCAGCATGCGGATTTCCGCCGGAGTTTCAAAGGAAGGCCCCGAAGTCCAGGCATACACCCCCTTCTGATAATCGATACTGCTCTCTCCAGCGGCATCCTCCAGACGGGCACTTAAATCCGGGTTATAGAGCGTGCCCAGGTCGGGAAAGCGGGGCCCCAACTGCTCGTCATTCTGCCCCCGCAGCGGGTTTTGTCCGGTCATATTTATGTGGTCGGTAATAATCATCAGATCCCCCGGTTTGTACTCCTCATTCACGCCGCCGGCGGCATTGGTCAGCAGCAGGGTATCTACTCCCAGGTTTTTCATTACACGGATCGGAAAGGCAATGGTCTCCATATCGTAGCCTTCGTAGTAATGAAAGCGTCCCCCCATTACGATCACTTCCTGCTCTTCCAGCGTACCGGCAGTAAACACCCCGGCGTGGCCTGGGGCCGTGGACACAGGAAAGTGCGGGATCTCCGAATAAGGAATCCGGACCGCATCCTGAACCTCTTCGGCCAGCACACCCAGTCCCGAACCCAGCATAAGAGCTGTCTGTGGAACCCGTTTCACCTTGCTGCGGATATAATCGGCAGCCGCCTGAATTTTGTTTGTCTCTTCCATATATTACTCCTGTTTTGCTTACGGTTGGAAGCTGGTAGTACCGGTAATCGCCGCGGCGCTCTCCTCCGCCTTGCGATATATCTCCTGCTCGTCCAGCTGGGTCAGCCTCCGGTCCTGCATCACGAGTTCACCGTTACAGATAACAGTCTTCACATCCGAGCTCTGGGCGGCATACACCAAGCCGGCGCTTACGCTGTGCCGCGGATAAAAGTGGGGGGCTTCGATATCGATTACAACCATATCCGCCTTCTTGCCGACTTTCAGGCTACCCGTCGTCTCTTCGAGACCAAGGGCCCGGGCGCCGTTAATAGTTGCCATTTGCAGTGCCGTGTAGGCCGAAACAGTGGTCGGGTCCTCGGTGAGGCCCTTGTTCACCAGTGCGGCCAGATGGATTTCTTCGAACATATTCAGATTATTGTTGCTGGCCGATCCGTCGGTACCCAGGGCCACGTTCACTCCCGCCTCCAGCA
>CAZDFY010000150.1:0-7207 GCA_964504785.1 uncultured Sediminispirochaeta sp.
TTACACTCCCAACCGGTTTTGCCGGAGCAGTTCTCCCGGTGTTTGTACAGTGGTGGACTGATGTCCTTTCAGAGGGAGAATACGTTCATGAATAGCGTCAATCATCCACTCTTTCTGAGGAAAGAACTCCTCTTCCATCTCAGCAGCAGGACTTATCCAGTTTCGCGAACCAACAACCGCCGGGGGACCGTCCAGGTAATCAAAGGCGATCTGCGATATGTTCGAGGCTACTGTGTGTAGAAAACTGCCCCGTTCTACTGCGTCGCTTACCAGCAGGACTTTTCCTGTCTTCTTGATTGATTCTACAATAGGTTCGTAATTCAGCGGGTTAATAAACCTCAGATCAATTACTTCCGCATCCACACCGTATTTTTCTTCCAGTTCAACGGCGGTTTCCATGGCCGGATACAGGGTAGCACCTATTGTGAGGATCGTGATGTCTCGGCCCTCCTTTCGCACTACCGGTTCTCCTTCCGGAATTTCGTAGTAGCCTTCCGGTACGCCCTCTTTTACAAACTGCTCTCCTACACCGTATATCTTCTGGCTTTCAAAAAACACGACTGGGTCGGTCCCTGCAAGCGCCGAGTTCAACATCCCTTTTGCATCGTATGGAGTGGCCGGGTACATGGCCTTAAGGCCAGGAACATGGGCGGTCATCGCACTCCAGTCCTGGCTGTGCTGGGCCCCGTATTTATTACCGACTGAAACACGCACCACCAAGGGCATCTTCAGAATTCCCGCGCTCATCGACTGCCATTTGGCGACCTGATTAAAGAGTTCGTCACCGGCCCGTCCCATAAAGTCACAATACATCAGCTCTACCACGGCCCGACCGCCGGAAAGGGCATACCCTACTCCAGAACCGACGATCGCACCCTCACTGATTGACGAGTTAAACAAACGATGGTAGGGCAGCGATTCGGTAAGCCCGCGGTATACGGCGAATGCTCCGCCCCAGTCCCTGTTCTCCTCACCATAGGCAACCATGGTCGAGTCGATATAGAAACGATGCAGCATGGCTTCGAACAGGGCATCGCGATAGGCAAAAGTCTTGTTCGCCGAAAGGGGTTTTCCCTTCTCATCCAGCCCGTAGCGCTTGCGGCGAGCTAACTGTTTTACGCGTGGGTTCTCTTCCTTCGGAATCAACACCTCCGGTTCGCGGTCCTCCATCTTCTCGCACTTTTCATTGGAAAACATGACCGATTCAATAAAATTGCCCTTTACGCGGGGGGAGCGTTCCATATCGACTGCCAGCGACACAATCTGCTGCATCGTGTCGGCTACTTCTTTTTGCACTGCCTCTATATCATCGGCACTCATCACACCGTTTTTCCGGAGGTACTCAGCATAAGAGGGAATTGCATCGTTTTCGGACCATTCGTTGATTTCCTCTTTGGTCCGATAGCTTGATGCGTCGGAGGGACTGTGCCCGGAAATCCGGTAGGTGATAGTGTCCAGCAGAACCGGGCCCTTCCCTTTGAGCAGCAGGTCCTTTTTACGCTCAATCGCATCGGCTACCGCCAGCGGATTATACCCGTCTACCCGTTCGGAATGCATACCCTCCGGGTTTACCCCGGCCCCTACTCTGGCCAGCACATTGTAGCCCATGGTTTCACCTTGGGTCTGTCCACCCATGCCGTAGAAGTTGTTGAAAAAGTTGAACATCACCGGCGGGGCTCCACCAATCTCTTTATCCCACAGCGTGCGGTACTGTTCCATTGCAGACAAGCTCATAGCCTCCCACACAGGGCCGCATCCCATGGAAGCGTCTCCGATATTTGCGATCACAATACCCGGCTTCCGATTGATGCGCTTAAAAAGTGCAGATCCGACACTGATGTCGGCACTTCCGCCGACTATCGCATTATTCGGCATAGAGCCAAAGGGGGTAAAGAAGGTGTGCATAGAGCCGCCGAGGCCCCGGTTGAAGCCCGTCCGTTTGGCAAAAATCTCAGAGAGTGTTCCGTACAGCACAAAGCGCATCGCCAGTTCTTTTACACTCCCCTTGTAGTCCGCCTCCACAACCGCAAGGGTCTCACCATCAAGAAAGTTTTTCATTACGCTGTACAGCTCATCTTCGCCCAGCTGCTCAACCGCTGAAAAACACTTTGCAAGAATTTCTCCATGGCTGCGGTGGCTTCCGAAGATAAAATCATCGATATTCAGGTTGATAGCTTGACCGACCGCCGCAGACTCCTGCCCCATTGATAAATGGGCCGGACCTCGGTGGTTGTATTCTATACCGGCATACACATTTTTGGTCTTTATAGAATTGAGGGCTGTCTCAAATTCGCGGATATACAACATGTGCCGATATACCTGCTTCAGCTTTTCGTCTCCGTATTTTTTCTGCTCCCGCTTGAAATCAGGTTTATATTGATTAATCGGAATATCTTTGATCTTGATAACCGATGGTTTTCTCACTTCCTCAGGTTTAATTGTCATTGATTTAGGCATTGTTCATTCTCCTTCTATAGATTTATAATTCCCATACCGCATCCCGAAGGACCTCGGAAACGGTAGGATGGGGAAAAATGATTTCCCGGATATCCACATCCCGCAGTTCTGCCTCTATCATCGCAGCAGCGCTGTGGATAATCTCGGAGCTGTAGGCCCCCAGCAAATGCACACCCAGTAATACTCCGGTTTCGGCATGTACAACCATCTTGCACTGCCCAACCTCACGTCCATTTTCCGCTAAAAAGCGCCCGTTGGCAGCCATTTGCGCACCCGATGTTTTTATCGGAAGCCCGGCGCGCTCTGCGTCCTGTTCAGTTATTCCGCAGCCCGCAGCCTCCGGCAGTGTATACACCGCCCATGGTATCGCATGAGACCGGAACATACCGTACTTCGGTTTTTCGGGGTTTACAAGGTGGCCTACCGCTACCTCGCCCATCCGGGAAGCGGAATGGGCAAGCAGGCTTTTTCCTGTCACATCTCCAATTGCGTACACACCGGGCACATTGGTCCGCATGTACTGATCAGTTTTGATGCCTTTTTTATCGTAATCAAGCCCGATTTCATCCAAACCGAGGCCTTCTGTATTCGGCTTTCTTCCGGTGGCCATGAGCACAAGTTCACAATTCAACTCATGCGCCTCTCCTTGCTTAGTAAAAAACACCTTCCCCTCTTCGAGCTTCTCTACCCTGGCCCCGAGGTGAAAACTGATATTTTTTAGCGACTTGCGCATAGTTTTCGCTAATCCCAAATCCATCATCGGCAGGATTTCATCCAGCATCTCGACCACAGTCACCTCCACTCCTAATGTAGAAAAAAGAGAGGCAAATTCCATACCGATCACGCCACCCCCGATCACAACAAGCGATTTCGGGAGCGAATCGATTCCCAGGATTTCTCTGCTGGTGACGATATTTTTGCTTTCTTTTCCGGGTATAGGCGGGACCATAGTTGAAGAGCCGGTGGCAATCAGCACGGATTCAGATTGGTACTGCTCGTCTCCAACTGCTACTGTAGTCCGGTCGGTAAATCGCGCCTGCCCTCTCACCACATCAACCTTGTTCTTTTTCATCAGAAAAGAGACGCCCTTTTGGAGTCGGGTGACGGTTTTTTCTTTCCATTTCATTGCAGTCTTTAGATCAAATTCTACCTTTTCGGCACGAACTCCATACTGATCTCCATGTAATGCATGATGATAATACTTGGCCGAATTCAACAGGCTTTTAGTCGGTATGCACCCCCAGTTAAGGCAGACTCCGCCGATTTCCTCTTTTTCTATCAGTAAGACTTTTTTCCCTTCGGCACCGGCCCGCTCGGCTGCTATATATCCGCCGGGACCGCTGCCAATGATGATAATATCATATTTCATGCTGCATCACTCCTTTCAGAACACACTGCGGCTGCATTAAAGGGCGGCCACTTTTTCAAGATCACCAAGCTGGCTCCCGAGTTCTTTCAGAAACCGCGCCCCCGGCGCGCCGTCAACTGCCTGATGATCAATTGTCAGCGACAGTCCGATATGGGGAACAAATTTCGTTTCATCGTCCTTGAGGACAGGCTTCAGCTGAATATTGTTCACCCCGAGAATGGCGACTTCCGGTGCATTCAGCACCGGAGTAAAACTTTCAATTCCGAAAGCCCCTAAATTGGTGACTGTAATTGTGCCGCCGGACAGTTCTTCCGGCGAAGCGATCCCGGTTAGGCATTTCTCTGCCAATAGCTTTACCTCGTGTGATATCTCAAGCAATGATTTCCTGTTGGCAGCACGGATTACCGGTACCATGAGTCCTTTTGGGGTATCTACCGCGATGCCGATATTCACATCGGAGAACCTGCGGATCTTGTCCCCGAGAAAATGTGCATTCAGCTGTGGGAATTGAGGAACGACCCGGCTTACTGCAAACAGCACTAGGTCATTGATGCTTATGCCGGACAGGCCGCTGTCCTGGTCGGAGTTTTTGTAGATTTTTCTCCACCGCATCAAGCTTTCCGCCGGGGCCGAGCTATTAAGTGTGAGTTGGGCCGTCTGCGCCAGGGAGGCCTGCATTCTTTCGGCAATCACCTTGCGTATACTCTTTACCGGAATGTCCTCGTATTCTCCTGTCTCCGTAGAGACTGCAGCAGTGTCGGAGGACTGTGCTGATTCTTCAGCCGGACTTGCGGCCAAGTCACCCCTTGTAATTCGTCCGCCTATTCCGCTGCCCCGTGCCGGGACTGCGCCACCGGCGGAAATACCGGCTGCAATTGCCGCCGGAGTTGCCGGTTCACGGCTGCCCAAAACAGCCTGGACATCTCGCTCGATTACCCGACCCTGCGGACCACTGCCGGATAGCTGCTCAACAGAGACTCCCTTTGCTGCAGCAAGGTTGCGGGCTCTTGGGCTGACTCCATGAGTTCCGTTTTTATCTGCTCCCACTTGGGGTCCGGATAGAGCGGATTCCTTAGCTTTTGCTTCGACAGCCCCTTCTGTTTTGGGTGCGTTTTCGGCTGTTTCCTCTGCCGTCTCGGCAATCAGCGCGGATATATCCTCCCCTGGCTGCCCGATTATGGCTATCGGATCGAGCACAGGAACATCATCATCTTCATCTCTTAAAATTTTTACTAGAGACCCTTCCTGTTCAGACTCCACATCAAGCGTGGATTTGTCGGTTTCAACACTGCACAGGACATCTCCTACAGCGATGGGGTCGCCTTCCTTTTTGAGCCATTCAACAATTACACAACTTTCAACAGTATTGCCCTGCCGCGGCATAACTACTAATTCGGCCATAGTTACTCCTCTTCTTGCTCTTTTAAACCTTCTAATCACTTTGTTATTACTTTTATTTTAGTTTCTTTTATCTTTCGTTTTAATTTTTATCATATTATTTTGAGCCATGCAATACCTGTTTAAGACAATTATTAAAAAATTCAAATCATCCAAAAAAAAGAGAGGTACTTTGCATGAAAGTCCTCCCCTATAAAAATAGATTATGAAAAATTAGTGTTTCAATCGTTTGAATTATCTGTGTACACGGTTTTTTTAGATACTTAGAGTAATCCGAGGGTCATAACAAGGCCAAAAATAAAAATTAGGCTGTAGCCGCCGAGTTCAAGGGTGGTATGAAGAATGGTGGTGAATTGGTGATGTTTTTCAGCACCCCTCTGAAGGGTCGCACGCGCTCCAAGTGTAAGGACCGCCACTGCACTTATGGTGACCGCCATACCCAGCGACATAGCTCCGACGGCCATTAAACCGAAGGCGGTCATCTGCATGGACAGCGCAAACATAAGGACCATCGCCGCCCCGGGACAGGGAACCAGGCCCGACCCGATTACCAGCAACAGGAGGTTTTTGCGACGCCTTTGCCGGGGGATGTCATGCCCCCCCTCCGCAGAGGTTGGTGTCGAAGGGCTTGGACCATGACCCTGGTCATGACCATGTACGCCCCGCAGGAATTGGATAAGATGATAAATGAGCATGATTCCACCAAAGGCCGCAATAAAGGCGAAGGTAGCTATTTCAATATAAAGACTGACCGAGTTAAAGGTAATAAGCAGTGAACCCCGGAGGATATAGTATATGGGGAGAATGAGCGCTGCGGCGGCCGCACCGTGGAGGACCGCCATAAGCACCCCCGCCGCTACCCCCTGGAGCACCGGCGCGTCTTCGGCCAGGAAGTATGAAAAGATAACCGTCTTTCGATGGCCGGGCCCCAGAGCGTGGAGCATACCATAGAGGAAAGCCGCACCAAGTGCAATAAAAAGCATCTGTCCGCGGTTTTCGCGACTTTTCACGGCCTCCATGGCTGATGCTATGTGCTCATACAAACTGCGCTGGAGCTCAGTGATGCGCTGGAAAAGCCGGTTTTGGCTTTGCCTGGGAGGAGCAAAATCCCCGGAACTTTTTGGGGGCACCTCTTCTGCCTCTGCTGACTGAACACTGTCGTCCTCACCGGTTTCACCACTGCCGCCCCCCGAAAGAAAGGGATTCTGCTGGGCCCCAAGTCCGACAGCCGATAGAAACAGCGTTAGTAAAAGAAGATAATGAACTAGGTGTGTTGGCCGGGGAGTAAAAACAATCATTTTCCGCTGAAGGTAAGGTAGAGTTCGTAGGGGTAGGCCCTTCCCTCTGCCCCTCCTCCGTTGTCCCTGGACATGCCCCCGGTGGGATCATAGGTGACGAGGGCATCCCTGTTTTTTTGTATCCGGGCTTTAACAGAAACAAACCGGCGGCCTTCGATGCTGACGGGATTTTTCTCCATGTACGCGATGTCACAAAAAAATGTATCATCAAAGATCACCACCCTCACCCTATTTTTTTCCTTAGAAATAGGGATAGACTGGGGTACAAAGAACCGGTAGACCAACCGTTCATTTTCCATCCAGGCGGAGAATTTTTCAACACGTTCTATCCGATGGGCGTTTTCGCCGTGAAAAATGGTGGTAAAATAGTGGTAATTTTTTAGGTTTGCAAAGGCGTTTTCTTCGATCAATCGCACTTCGCTGTCGTTGAACTCGCCGTCTCGATTGCGGTCGTAATCCATACGGATGGAGGCGGTGAACATTTGGTCGAACTTCCACTCTATCCAAAAGCCCTGGAGCTGCTCCTGATTGAAGACTGCGGATACATGCGAATCGATGAACATATGCGGATGGGCCCAGGTCGGAAATCCAAGGATTATTGAGAAAAGTACTAGTACTATATATCGCTTCATATTTCTCCTGTTTCAGAATCTATCATAAGAGGATTGAGTGTGTCCACTTCGGA
>CAZDFY010000151.1:0-7197 GCA_964504785.1 uncultured Sediminispirochaeta sp.
TTATTTAAGTAAACCGGTAAACCTCCGACCCTAATTTTATATCAAATCATAATACTTTGACGGACTCAGTATTAATGGTCTTTTTAGGTCTAGGTTGTCGAAATCTTTGTCCCCGGTTAAAAGTATATCCGAATCAGAGAGAATAGCGGAGGCTAAAATCGGCACATCATGCGGATCTCTCATCTCAGGATAATTATTCTCATCAATCGTTTTTGGACTAATGAAGTGTTCATAGTCAAGGTTATCGAAGAAGTCTTTCAAGGATTCCAGTTTATGGGGGAACTTCTTTTCAAAGACTGTATACGCTTCATCAATAGAATACGAACAGATGACGGGTTGATGCGTTTCAAGGATGTAATCAAACACATACGCAGTTTTGCTTCCCGGAAATAACATAGCAGATATTAACACATTGGTATCAATGAATATTTTCACTTCTATGGAGCTCGATTTCGAATTGACTTGATATATTCGATTACGTCCTCTTCTGATTTAAAATCGGTATTCTTTTGATCTTCTTTCAAATCATTTTGAATTCTTTTCAATGCCATCTGAGAGGCGTTCCTGAAATATATTTTTCCTTTTTCCTCGATAAAGAATACTTTATCTCCCTCTTTTAGACGGAGCTTTTTCCTGATTTCTTTTGGTATAGTAATTTGCCCCTTGGAAGTCATCTTGGCTAATTCCATCGCACCCTCCATCTACTTTCCTTACTTTCCTTACCAATATACTTCTTATATTGTCATAAGTCAATATTCTCACCCGTGGGGAAGGCTATAGGAGGCAGCAAGCTAAAAAGTAAACCAGTAAACCTCCGACCCCGTTAGTTACCGCCGGTGGTCTTCGGTTACCTTTCCGTCGTGCAGATACATAATATGATCGGCGATTTCTACGATTGAAGAGTCGTGGGTGGAGAAGATAAAGGTGGTAGAAAGCTCCTCATTGATGCTTTTCATCAGCTCTATGATTGAGGTGCCTGTTTTGGAGTCGAGGTTGGCGGTGGGTTCGTCGGCTAGGACGATGCGGGGCCGAGTCACGAGGGCCCGGGCGATAGCGACCCTTTGGCGCTGGCCGCCGGAGAGCTCGCTGGGGCGGTGTTTTTTATAATCGGTAAGCCCGACCTGCTCTATAAGAAAATCGGTATACTCCCGGCGCTCGGCCTTGGGAGGGGCCTTTCCCCCGAGCAGCAGCGGGAACTCTACATTTTCATAGATATTCAGCACCGGCATCAGGTTGAAAGATTGAAAGATGAAGCCTATGTTCCTGTGCCGAAGCTTGGTGATTTTACGGTCGGACAGCACTGAGGTGTCCTGCCCGACTACCCGTACCGTGCCTTTGCTTGCCACATCTATACAGCCGATGAGGTTGAGAAGGGTGGATTTGCCGCTGCCGCTGGGGCCGGCGATGGTCGCAAAATCTCCCTCGCGGATGCTGATGTCCACCCCGCGCAGGGCAGGGACTTCTGTACTACCGAGGTGATATATTTTCCACACCCCTTCGAGTTCGGTGGCGCGGGCGGTTGCGACTGCGTGTTCGGTGCTGTTCTGCACTATGTTCTGCAAAATACTCGTTCCTTTTATACTATTTGAAGCCTTTGCTACAAAGCCGCGGCGTTCTTATAGATCGCCGGTTTTGTAAACCCCTGCTATATTAGAATGAAAATGATATTTTGATTGAGGCCAGGAGGCTGACCACGTTGTCTACCGGCACTTTGTACTCATCATCGTCATCATTGTCGGAGCCCGTTACCCCCTCGCTAAGTGCCTCACGGTAGAAGCTGCCGGGTTCTCCATAGATTACCGGTACGGCAAGTGATAGTTTGAGGCTTGGGGCGATACCGCCTTCGATTCCCGCAACAATCTCACCGGAGGTGTCCTGAAAGGCGTGCTTCCAGCGCAGCTGCGGCCTCCAGTCCGATTTATAGAGATGGGGCATCTTTACGGCCAGAGCAGCCCGATGGCCTTCATGGTTTTCCACCTGCGAGTCGTACTGGTATTCGGCAAGCAGCGACCAGTCGGGATCATCGTGGTCCCAGCCGACTTGGCCCATTGCCTGCCAGTGGATCGGATCATCAAGCGGTTCGTCGCGGTCCCACTCAGCTGCGAGGTCGGCGGCTATGTTGAAAGAGCCCAGGCCGAAGGAAAGGGCAGCGGCGCTGCCGATGTTTTCATCGGTCTGAAAATGACCCATCAAATCTAAGGTAAGAGGGCCAAAGGTGTTTTCCCACTGCCCGGCATAGGCAAAGGCCTTTGGGTCGTAGTTGTTGTGCTTTTTCACCCACCCGCTATTAGTATACACCACTGCCCCGGCAGAACCCCTCCATGCAGGGAAGGTCGAACGAAAGGCAACCCCGTCATCAACCCGCGAAACCAGGTTGGCCGGGTTATCGAGCAGGCGCCCCTGCCCCCAGGTAAGGCTTTGCTTGCCGGCCCGGAAAAAGACAGTATCGCCTAAAGTGTAATCCATAAATATCTCGCCGATATTCGGCGTGCTGTAATTCATGGATTCATCGTTAAGGCTGGTTTTAAGGGATGTGTGAAATCGGATGTAGGGTTTCGGGCGCACATCAAACTTTACCGTGACATCATTCTTAAAAAAGCCCGAATAGCGGTCGAGCTCTTTTATGTCCCGGCCCTCGGCGGCACTGCTGCCCGGCCACTCGATAAGGCCTGCACCGGCGCCGATCGCTCCGGTTACACTCCCGGTTACTTTCGGGGGTGCGGTGGTAAGGGCGTCTAGATCGACTTTTTCTGCTGCCTCGCCCTCGTCTTTTGTGTCCGGGGCCTCTTCTTGTGTCCCGTTGGCCCCGTCTTTATCGGCATCCGTTTCGCCTTGCTCATCACTGGATTGCTGTTCGTCCCCTGTTTCTTCAGGTGCTTCCACTGAATCGGGAGTACTGAACAGGTCATCGATATTTGCCTGACCCTCGTCCTGTGCAAAAAGTAAACCAGGCGCTGCAAGGGCAAGAAAAATGCATAGAATACAGGCCCTTTTAACCGCTCCAGCTGCTCTCAACCCTAGCAAAAGATGGGCTATACGGTGCATATCTTAATCTCCCACCCGTTCGATATAGGCACGGGTAAAGACCATATCCGGCAGCTCTTGGAATGAGGGCTTTTCGACCGAAATAAGGGTGCGCTGGTGTTTAAACTCGCCATCTACATTACGCCCACGCAGCTCGTCCTGGATGACCATGCGTACCGGCACATAGCTCCGCTCAATTTGTGTATAGTTCGGCACGGCGGTGGTGCGCATATGGCGGCCGGAGAGGCTGTAGTCCTCCATTTTTCTGACCAGGTCGTTCTGGTCGATCCAAATCTTCTTTTTGGGAAAGGTAACATCATCGTGGACCGCTTCAAGGGCATACACATCGGTATCATAGACCCCCAGTTTCTCGCGGGTATGATCAACTATCTTAAAGTCCTGGGCCAAAGTAGATTTGGTAAAATCGGAATTGCGAAGATTGGTGTTACGGAAGCGATCGGAGACATTTACCACGGTAAAGCGCCGCGGTACCGGATCGTAGAGCCAGAGTTTATCGTCCTTTCGCAGATAGCCTTTGCCGCGGTCGCTTTCCGGTTCCATAATGATGATGGTATAGGTATTCTCAAGGTCGCGGCGAAAGAGGGTAAGTTTTGTGCGGCTGGTCCCCTCACCAGGCCGCACGTCTATGACGGTATACTCGGCGGAGAAGTCGCGGTCCTCATAAGAGATCAGCTCATCGGCTTTTGACAGAATACGCCGGCCTTCCGCCCGGCTCAGCTCATTTCCCCCTTCCCAGGAGAGGTTCTGGCTAAAGAGAAATGCCGGCCCGAAAAAACCAAACAAAAGAATTAAGATAAAAACCGAAGAGAGGCGGTATATGATCTGTTTCATTACGTACTTCATACTCCTATTGATGGTGTGAAAGCGCTTCTACCGGCCGCATTCTCCCTGCCCTGACCGAAGAACTCAAACTCCCGATTAGGCTCGATACTACCACAAGCCCAAGGATAGCGAAAACAGCCCAGGGAGGCAGCATCCACCGCAGCCGGCCCTGAGTGAGAAACAGGGTAGTAGCAAAGGTCGGCGGAAACTCAACAAAGCGGCGGACCGCCTCTAGGGTCACCACGCCAAGCAGAATGCCGCCGACGGCCCCGCTCAAGCCGAGGAACACCGACTCCAACAGAAAAGTGCCGATAGCCCGGCCCTTCTGCATTCCCAGGGCCCGTAGGGTACCCACCTCTTTGGTACGCTCGAACACCACCATCGTAAAGGTATTGCTTACCCCCACCACGGTAATTCCGAGGAACATCAACATTACCGCCCCCGCGATTATCGTGAGGGCGGTAAGAAGATCGTTTATCTCTTCCAGCTGAGCGCCGACCGTCACCACCCCGTAGTGCCGCTCTTCCCTGTTTTTCGCAGCAGCAGCCTCGTATTCCTCGCGGCTGCGCAGTACGCCGAAGGTGGGCATGTCCCGCCCAAGGTCCTCAACTACCTGGCGGGCGGCCTGGGCCTGGTCGGCTATAGGGTTTTCTAAGAACAAACCCATTTCGTTCACTTGGTCTTCAGGAGTCTCTTTTAGGCGGTTTAAGGTGTGCCGATGGATATACGGGGTATAACCGAAGAAGGAAGTCTCGGAAAATATGCCCTGAACGATGAGTTCGACTGTATTGGTACGCCCGCGGCTGCTTCGTATTGAGATAAGCAGCTCGTCACCCACACCGATGTTCAGCTGCCTGGCGGCAGCGGTCGAAATGATGACCGCATTTTCATCGCCGTCCTCAGGTACACCTCCTGCTACAAAGTCCATATTTTTAAGCACCGGGCGCTCAAGCTGCCATTCAACACCTACTAAGCGCCGCTGTTTGGTCCAATAGCCGCTGAAAAACAGCTCTATATTGAGTGCATCATAATAGGTACTGCGCCGGGAAAAAGTCTCGACCTGTATGTGTGCCTCATTAAGCCGATGAAAGGCCTGTTCTATGCGCTGGGGGTCTTCCATAATAGAACTACGCCTGGCTTTATACCCCAGCACCACCACATTACCTGAAAAATAGCGGCTCGCCTTTTCATACAAGCCGGCGCGCATTCCAAGGACCGAGGCAATTACCGCGGTAAGTACCATCGCTATTAGTATGAGGGCGAACAACAAAACCCGGTAACGGTGCAGATTGCGCACAAAACTGCGCCAGGCGGGGTACAGAAAACCCATGAAAAAGGAGCTCATTCTGCCATTGCCTCCACCGGGGATATTGAAAGGGCCTTTTTCAGCGGGTACAGCATTGAGACGATGGTAAGGAGAAAAGCAGCCAGTAGGTGCGTCATCAATGATTCGGCTGTTACCTGCCCGCGTATCGGATTACCACCAAAGAGCAGCGTGATATACTGGTTCTCCGGTATAAGGGCCGCCTGGTTCAACCGGCCAACTGCATATGCGCCGAGGGCAATGCCCACAAGCGCGCTTGCAAATACTATTAACAGGGTCTCGAAAAATATCAGCAGTGCTACCCGCGAGCGGGTAGCCCCCACGGCCCTGAGGGTGCCGATCTCCTCCCGCCGCTCTAAAATGGACAGCAGCAGGGCATTGGCGGCGATAATGGCCGCCCCGAAGGAGACAAACAGCAGCCCAATATTAAAGAGTAGCTGCAGGTAATAGGCAAGCTGGGCGTTGCCCCCTACGCTGGAGCTCCAGTCGCGTACACGAAAACCATTATCCTTCGTATAACCCTCCGAAGCAAGCAGAGAAGAAACCCTCTCGATATCCTGCCGATCGTGGAGGGATACCAGCAAAAAGTTCCAGGCATTATCTTCTGTCTCTGTCGAAGGCCTCTCCGTCGCCCCTTTTTTCTCATCCCCTGGGTCGGTCGCTGGGTCTGATCCGGGGTCGGTCCCATTCTCCAGCCCCTCGGCTTTGTTTTTGGAAAACAAAGCCTCCGGGTTTATTGCTGAGTCGGCGGGACTATTGCCGGCAGACCTATCGCCGGCAAAATCTTCAGCTGAATCTTCGCCGGGCTGCACATTAACAGCCCCCGTATCATCGGTTGCATTATCTGTGCCCTGAAACATATCGGAAAAATCATCCGAAAGGGCCTGCTGTTCTTCTTCAGATAACTGTGGCCCTTCTCCCATCCCATAGAGATATCCGTTTAAGGCCCGGGTGGTTTCGACATCTACCAAGGCAATTGTGTTAAGCGATTTATCATCTACCGGATATGAAAAAGTCCCTGCCACAGGGACCTCACGGATAGTAAAATTCCGGCCAAGGCCGGAGGTAAGCAGGGCCTTTTTGCCCACAGGGTCTTTGAAATGCCCCTGCTGGACCAAAATGCCGTGCTCCCCCGGAGCGGGAAATGTACCCTCATCAATCTCGAGGCCCGTTACAAGGTCGGAATAGTCTTCAAAATCCACCCCAAAGAGCAGCAAATCCTGCCTCTTTTTCCCTACTTCGACCCTGGCGGCCGAAGAGATAAGCCCGGCGCTTTGCCTCACCTGGGGGTAGGCCTCGACCCTTTGTTTCAGCGTATCAAAGCCCACCAGAGTCGGCGGGGTAAGATAGCTGCCGACCAGCATTTGGTCGGAGCCAAAGATGGTAAAATTGCTTTCGGCGGTGGGGCTTACCGTAAGGTCGCCGGAGAGGCGCTGGGCATAGAGGCTGTAGAGCATATCGAAGGTAGTGCTGAGAACGGCGTTTCCCGCGACAAGGAGGGTAAAAATAAGCGCTATAGAAAACATCATAGGCGCAAGCCGCCGAAGATTGCGCACTACATTACGAAGGGCAAGGGAAAAGAGCACCGCTTAGCTCCGCATCCCTGCTTGTCCGCCGCCGGTGGAATAATTGGAGTTCTTTGTATCCTTGCCCAGGGCCGCTCGAATTTTTTCCATAGATTCTTCGTCAGACCGTACGTTGTGGATAGCGTTGAGTAGAAAAGCCAGAAAGATCGCCAGGAAAAAGGCCGCAAGGACAAGCACAACTGCTTTTATCTTGAAGGAAGAACGGAACTCAGCCAGGGAAAGGCGCGACTCAAATACATAGGGTTCGGAGAGCTTTACAAAAATCTCTTCCTCCCCGGACAAAAGCTTTTTAGCTGCATCGTAGCGCTCTTTGCCTGTGTCGATCGCCGATTGTACCCCCTGGTTCGGGTCCTCAATCGCCAGGAGGCGTTCATATGAGGAGACCACGCTTTCTGCCTGAGGTTTTACCTTTTCAACAAA
>CAZDFY010000152.1:0-7075 GCA_964504785.1 uncultured Sediminispirochaeta sp.
CTGGTGATATTGCTGGCCGCCTGCGCCCAGGCGCCGGAGACCTTCTTTTTCTCTTTCAAGAGTTTCTTGACTGCGTTTGTGTGTGTAATTTCCATTTCAGCTCCTTATTGAAATACAACCGGTTCGATGTCCAGCATTTTGCAGACTTCGATCAGTTCATCAACATAGTTTCCATCAACACCGGAAATGTGGTTCGAACCGTACTCATCTACAAAGGAATCTAAATCAAAACTTACCTTTGCAAACAGGGTCGGCAGCTGGTGCGGGCCGCGGGCTTCAATGAACTCGTCGATCAACTCCTGGGAAGGCTCTACCGCCTCACTGGGGATAATCGCCATGTAGTATTTCCCGTCTTTGCGGTACAAGCGTGCCAGCTGAGTCGGTCCAGGTGCGGCAGTAAAATAGGTTATTCCCCCGACTCCCGGACGTACTGACTGCTTAATAGTTATGGCCTTCATGTTTTCGGCCGGATCCTTGCTGCGGGCCCCGTACCATGCACAGGCGGCGCCGCAGTTTACGCAGTAGATGGTGCTGCGGGCATCATCGATGTGACTTACATCGGCAAAATAGGTAGGTTTGCCGTCGGAGATAATCTTGAGTATCTGCTGAGTCAGCGCCGCATCGGCATCCGCTTCACAGGCCATTACAATTCCGTCTTTCTCACCGTCCTCGGCATCGTAGTTGCTCGGCAGCAGGGCAGCGGTCATACACTGCGGGGCGTAGTGGTGTGAAAGCTCGGTCATGCATTTGACAGCGGTAAATTCGAGGTTCAAATCTTTGATGATATCTTTTGTAGCCAGATAACAGGCAATCTGAAAATCGAATCCGTCCTGAGTCAGTTTATCGTTGTTGTACTGGACCTCTTTAGTGCTGCCCTCCAGCCACTCACGCGTTTTCTTGACGCGGGCCGGATCGATCTCCCCGGCCCGACGCACTATTTCCAGCTGGTCGATGTGCTCAGCATCGACGCCGAACATCTTACGCCACTGCATGGCATCGAACTGAGCGGTATCGATTCCGATCGACCTTCCGCCAAAGTAGCCGAACACCGAACCCTTGAGGCGTGATTTGACCATGGCCGCACGGATGTAGGGCAGAACCCGTTTTCCCAGGTTTGCATCATCGTAATCGATACGTACCCGTTTGTGCGGATACCCGATCTGGCTCAGTGCACCGCAGGTTCCGAAAAATCCCACGTTGCCGTGGGTGGCCGAGTCTCGGTTTCCCAACACGATGGTCGGCAAGCCCATCCGCTGCACTCCATACACCACGAGATTTGGCGATGTCCAGCAGGGAGTGTGCGCAATAAAGAACTCAGCGCCCTTGCCCTTCAGTTCATCCACTGCATCAGTAATATCTTCTCTGGTACGCGAGACTGCTTCCTTGTAAAGCACTTCAATCGGCAGCTTTTTGAGATTTTCGATTGCCTTTGTATGGCGGGGTTCGGTGAGGTTTTTGAACACCTTCTCCCACTCGTTTTTTCGATAATCACCAAAAGTGATAATAGCTACTTTAGGTTTATTCATTACTTGAATCCTTCTTAACTTTTTTGAGGAGCTCATACTCTTCATCAGTTACAGTTTTGTATCCAGGGGTCGGATAGGCCTGAAAACCCCGGCCGCCGTCATTATAAATTGACTGGCCGAAAATAAAGTCCGAGTCTTCACACGCCAGAAACACAGCCAGTCGTCCGCACTCTTTGGTAGACCCAATCCGCCCTATCGGTGTTCTGCTGAGGATGGTATTCATAAGCTGATCATCAGAGCCAACCCTGCGCATCAGTTCGGTTTCGATCGGACCGGGGGCCATCGCATTTACCTTAATATTATACGGGGCAAGTGCGACCGCCTGGACCTTCGTCATTTGCTGTATGCCCCCTTTACTCGTGGTGTATACCATCTGTGAGTCGAGGGCGAGATAGGCATTTACCGAGGACATGTTTATTATTGCCCCGCCGTCTCCCTGCTTTTTCATTTGACGTGCCGCGCACTGGTCACCAAAGAACATTCCCCGCAGGTTTACGTTCATGATTTTGTCGTACTGTTCGGGGGTAATATCGAGAAAATGAGTTTTATTTGAATCATTTATTCCGGCATTGGCAACGTACACATCCAAACGACCGAAATGCTCAACCGTTTTATCAACGATCATCTGCAGATCTTTGACATCTGCAACATCACACTGTATGTATTTCACATTCCCATTTATTCCGGCAAGCTGCTTTTCAGCTGCGGCCCCGGTTTCGGCATTACGACCGGTAATTACAACTTTTGCCCCTTCATGTAAATACTCCTCCGCAATACCGTAACCGATACCCTTAGTACCACCGGTTACAATGGCTACTTTATTCTTTAATTTCATGTATGCACCTCGCTTAGCGTTTTAGCACGAAAGGGGGCCGGACCCGTATGCAGCACAGCGCTTTCTACACATCCGGCCCTCCCCTTTCTTTCACATAGAGACAAAGGATACGCTATTTTTTCAGCTGTCCCTTGTCGTCATGGTGTTCATCGTACTTAATATCCGCTGCACCGGTGTATCCAAGGGGGTTTCTAAATCCTAGAGGATTTACACCGCAGGGGTATTTCGATTTAATTTCTTCAACCAGCTTGGAATAATGGCCTACAACACCCTCAACCAGCTCTTCACCCTTTTCGCGACTGGCCCTTTCAGGATCACCAATAACGCCGTTATCCAGGTCATCCTTTTCAGGAAGTGCAAAGGTTCCTTCAAAGTGGTAGAACATGCCGGGTTCGGCCGCCTGCCCGGGGGCCATCTTCCATTTGCCGTCGATCAATCCGTGACCGCCGCCCTTTTCTGCAAGGTCCTGGTTCATCCATTGAGGATACAGATACAGGCCTACTGAAGATTCTGCCTCATCAGCATGCCACATGTAATCATCCAGGACCTTTTTATCATCCCGGAGGAAGTCGTACCAGGTAGAAGAGAGGGTAAAAAACCCTTCTATACCAAGCTTATGCACCGCCACCAGCGTAGACATTACCTGTCCGTGGGCGGAGATGATGATAAATTTATTGTACCCCGCCACAGCAGCGCCGCGAACAATATCCATAAGAAGCCCGATATGGGTTTCATAAGTGAGGGGAATAGTACCTACCATTCCCCAGTGGTGGTGCGGGTGGGAGCCGTACATGGGACAGGGAAGGACCATTGCTCCGGTTTTCTCTCCGACCTTCTCTGCAATCCCAACTGCATTGAAAGTATCCATACCCGTGGGAGCGTGGGCCCCATGCTGTTCAATCGCCCCTATCGGAAGTATTGCAACATCGCACACCTCTTTCGCGTACTTCGCAACTACATGGGCACTATTTTCATGGTACCAAACCGAATCTCTCTTCTCCAATTTAAACTCTTTCTGTTCTTTCATATTAATCCTCTCTTTTTATAGCGATATTTCAAGCTGCAGGTCCTCTGCAAGCTTGTTTAAATCCTTAATCAGCTCCGCCGGTACCGGAATTCCCTCTTTTTGCCGCTGTTGCTCGGTTTTCCATTCCAGTTCCCCTGGAATCAATTGAGTTTCATCGGGATTTACCATAGGAGTTTGCTTCACCCGTACACTGAGTTCATCCATTCGTTCTACAAACTCGTCCTTCTCCATAAACACATCGGGGTTGAATACCGCGCACATATGCGAGGTAAGACTGGGGTCCTGTGAGTGTTTATACATGCTCTTCAGTTCACGGTTGAAGGCCCCGCCGCTCAACACACCGGTTATCACATCTACAAAAAGGGAAAGTCCGAAACCTTTGTGCATTCCCACCGGCAAAAGAAACCCTTTAAACCCCTCGTCCGGGTCGTCGGTTTCAAGCCCCTCCTTCGTAACTGCCCAGTTGGTGGGAATTTTCTCCCCCTTCTTACTGGCAAGGAGTAATTTCCCGCCTGCAACCGCACTTAGGGAAATATCCAGTGAAAAGGGAAACTCTCCTGAAAGAGGAGCAGCCATTGCGATCGGATTATTTCCGGTTGAGGGCTTTTTGTTTCCCTTCATTCCGATATTCGGCATAACATTTGTTGCAACAACGCCGATCATCCCCTCCTCGGCGGCCATCCGAGCGTAGAGGGAAGCGGCCCCGAAGTGGTTGCTGTTCCTGACTACCACCGCCGCCGTTCCATAGTTTCGGGCTTTTTCAATTGCCCTGTTCATGACGGTGCGGCCTACTACATAGCCGTGACCGGAATCACCATCCATGAGTTCCATGGCCTTGTCCCCGCCTTTAAGAGTTTTTATCTGGGGATGATTTTTGATCGCACCGTTACGAAGACGTTCAACATAAATTGGAGTACGCAGAATTCCATGGGAATCCACCCCCCATAAATTAGTCTGCACGGCACACTTTGCGCAGTGGATTGCATCGCCGTCAGGCAGTCCAACTTCTCTGTAGATATCGATTAAGAAATTTTCTGCTTCCCGTACAGGTATCCTTTTGTCCGATTCGGCCATTGTTCACTCCAAATTGTTTCAGTTATGTATACGTATTCAATACTATAGCGGATACGCTGATTCTGTCAAGAAAATTCCTTTAAAATTCAAAGGGTGCTATCTTATAAAACAGGAGTTACCGCAATTTTACCCTCTGTTTTTACTCATAAAAGGACTGAAATTTCACATTTATTATGTATACGTACTCACATTCCGCCAAAACGATAACGGAACAGAAGAAACACGGCGGTAAAGGCTGGGAAGCCCCATCAGAGAAAATTTTAAAATATTTATTCCTAAAATAAACGACTTCATGTAGGATAAAGCTGGATACAATAAGATTTACACAGTGAGGAAGTTGATATGGATAAAACGCTTATTATAATGGCCGCGGGAATGGGTTCTAGATACGGGGGACTAAAGCAGCTCGACGGTGTAGGCCCGGAGGGGGAGACCATCATAGATTATTCAGTCTTCGACGCCCAGCGGGCGGGGTTTTCCAAGGTTGTGTGTATTATCAGACCGGACATAGAGGAAGAGTTTAAGCAAAAAGTCGGCTCGAAGTTTTCCGACACTATTAAGGTGGAATATGCATTTCAGAAGCTGGATGCGATTCCAGAGGGTTTTGAAGTTCCGTCAAAACGGGAAAAACCCTGGGGCACAGCCCACGCATTGCTTTCAGCCGCTTCACAGGTAGATGGTCCTTTTATTGTCATTAACGCCGATGATTTCTACGGAAAAACCTCATTTCTCTCTGCATCCCGGTTTCTCGATGAAATAAACCCGGAAACCCTCCATGCAGCTTTGATCGGCTACCGCCTAAAAAACACCCTCTCTCCCCACGGGGTAGTATCCCGCGGAATCTGTCGGGTCGATGGGTCGAACGCACTTTCAGAGATAGAAGAAGTCCACGGAATCGGAAGAACCGAAGAAGGGCAAATCGTGGATAGTTCAAACCGCATACTTGATGAAGAGAGCTTTGTATCAATGAATATGTGGGTCAGTACCCCCGCCATCTTTCCCTACATACAGGAGTATTTTACAGATTTTCTTTCAAACCATGGGAGTGAGCTAAAATCCGAGTTCTATATTCCCGATGTAATCAGTATTCTACTTAAAAAGGGCTTAAAAGTGCCTGTAATTGAGACGGAAGAAAAATGGTACGGAATTACCTACCGGGAGGATAAGCCGGAACTAAGAGCCGCTATCATGGGTGCGATAGAAAGGGGTGAGTATCCTCCCTCGCTCCATAAGGAATAATAAAAGAACACAAGAGTATGCATCCCGGTCGCGTCCCGGTCACGTCCCGGTGCAGATTCTTGTGTTAAAAACCTTTTTTCGTGATATCTTAACCGCAGATGCTTAAAATTATCCTTATCATATGCGGAACACTCAGTGTTGGGTTGGGTTTTATCGGCATTATCCTGCCCGGACTTCCAACCACCCCTTTTTTACTGGCAGCCGCAGGCTGCTACGCGCGAAGTTCGGACCGGCTGTATGAAAAACTTCTGAACAGCCGTCGCTTTGGGCCTTTTATCCGCCGTTTTCAGGAGGAACGCGCCCTTTCCAGACGTACAAAGCTTAAGATCCTCATAATGATGTGGACAATGATCGCGCTTTCAGGCACTTTTGCCCTCACCGGTACCGTCGGACGGATTGTTCTATTCCTTCTCGGCCTGGCAGGAACAAGCTCTATTTTACTCATAAAAAACTCGCCCTCTTGAGGTGGATGTAAAAAACTTAAAAGCTAAAACTCAGCCTGTAACACAAAGGGCGGCGAGTCTTAACGGTTCTCCCGAAACAGCCACTGCCTATGGAGTGACCGAAAGGCCCGTTTTTTTGCCAGGACGATAAAACCGATTATTCCCAGCAGAAAATAGCTAAGGGCAATACCCAGGGCGACCCAGAAATAGAGGGGATTACCTGTGGTGTAGCTGTAAGCGGGAAGATTGATCGCCAGGATAAAGGGTATCAGGATGACAAAGACCACCGCAGCAGAGAACATGTAATCCGCCGCCGCAGGGGTTTCGAAATCGGGATCGATTACCCGCAACAGCGCCAAACCTGTGGGCATGGTCCCGGTAACTCCGCCGAAGATGATCATGAGGCGATCGAAGCGGTGGTCCTCAAAGATACGGGAACAGAGATAGGGGACGGTCAGCAACACCAGAGCGCCGCCGATCAGGCTCATGACGGTGATTGGCACCCAATAACGTACGACCACTACAAGAGAGATGGCACCGACTGCGGAAGCTACCATCAGGTCCACCGAGAGGCCGGCTATGCGGGTAAGGGCGTGGTTATCAACGGTAAACTGAATATCAAAACGCCCGATGAGTTTTTTTGCCAGAATGGCCGCCAGAGCGGCAAACACAAAATTGATACCCCACAGGTTCACCGCCAGCTCCTGGCCCAGGGGGCCGATGAGGCTAAGGAGATAACTTAGAAGCTTGAGAAAGAGATAGCTCACAAAGTACACTAGAAACACCAGGGCGGCGGTGTAGCTGAGAGAGTCGATCGCCTCGGCCTCTGTGGTCATGTACATCCCCAGTTTCTTTTTATGGCTTCGCGGGTACACACCGGTGCGGACCCCCTGGTTCTGGATAATCTGCTTTTTCTCGGCGGAAATCCAGT
>CAZDFY010000153.1:0-7063 GCA_964504785.1 uncultured Sediminispirochaeta sp.
ATCGCTTTAAAATACAGCAAAGTTCCATTTTTATATTCATAGGGATGAAAGCTCAACCCCGCATTTTCAAATAGTTCTTTCAGCTCCCTCTCTGAGTACAAATTTCCTCTTATAGTACTTTGTTTTGTATTTCTTTCCGGTACCGGGACGCTGCAGATAAGTATACCATTGTTTTTTAAGACCCGTTGTATTTCTTTTATCACAGTAGTGATATTTTCAAAAAAATTGAAAGAGAGATTGCATATACAAATATCAAAGATGGTGTCCTGGAAGGGGAGTTCTTCAGCAGAGCATAAAAACAGTGTGAACTCATTGAAACTGTTTTTTTTGAACTTTCTAAAAGCACTATGCAGCAAGCCTTTGCTTATATCTATTCCTGCATACTTGTTATCACGGGGTAAATACTCTGATACATTGCCGCTGCCGGTTGCTACTTCTAAAACTTTTTTATCATGAATATTCTGCAGTTCTTTTTTCAAAAATTGATTATGTATATCAATAGATGCTTCAAATTTTTTTGGAAAGATCGATTTTTCCATTATGGAGTCGTAAAAGGAAGAAAATACATCTCCAAGCCACGGCGTGTAGTGAGTTTTCTTGCCGTTCAGATATACATAATTGAGACCTTTATTTGTTCTCACTTCGATTTCTTTCTTTAGCATGTAATTCTCCAATAAGCTTCATACTGATTTTTAGGCAACTGCCGAGGAGCATCCCGGGCTCTGCCCTGGGGCCTATTCAGCTATCCAGAGAGGCTGCTCTGGGGTGATGCTCTGGGTGGAACGGCCTTTGTGGGCTATTCTGAATCAGGAATACCGTAAAGAGAGGGCGTTACTCCCAGAAATCAGAGCCTATTTCTATAAGATTTCCTTCGGGATCTGTTATCATTGCAGAACGCATTTTCCACGGCTCATTTCTTGGGGCATACACTTCTTGTGCGCCGTTCTTTACCAGTTGGTCAAAAAACATATCCACGTGTGCAGGTTCGCCGACATTTATTGCAAGTTCAAAGGTACCATTTATTCCGGTTGTAAAGGAGGGGGGGTGCCCAAGAAGCTTGGGGAGTTCTTTCCTTTCATACATGGCAAAGCGTATTCCCTCATGCTCAAATTCAGCATAAGGACCTTTCCCATCCCACTCTATATCAATCCCGACTACTTTGTTGTAAAAATTGACCATTCGAGTAAGGTCCTCTACGAAGATGCCGATCATATCAAATTTTATTTTCATAATGCTTACCTTTTATCAGTTATTAAAATTATGTCTAAAAAAGTCAATAATATCTTTCTTAATTTCAGGTGTAATTGTATGTCCGATCCCCTCGTACATAACCATTTGAGCAGGTATATCGAAATACTTATATATTCTTTTTGATTTTTCCCAACGTTCTTGCATTTCCTGTCCTAATACTTCTTTCACCACTTTTCTCTCGTCTGGATTAAATGCATCACTAAAAGGCAAGGTATCATTTTCGTCTAGTTCACCCATATAAATATACTGGGCTACCTTTTTATACTCATCTAAGTTGAACTCTATTCCTGCAATTCTTTTTATATCTGCTATACCTACGTGAAAGGGTAGCTCTCTTCCGTTCCACTCTTTAGCAGGAAGAATCGGCATAGAGTTAACTCCTCCAGATGCTACTGCTTTTACAGTTTTTGGATGTAATGCGGTAAATCTATTTGAAAAACTTCCTGATGCAGAAAATCCCTGCAAGAAAACTTTGTTTTTTACAGAAATATCTCTTTGTAGTAATTTACTCTTTGCATCTTTGATCATATGTAGCAGCTGCAGATCAATTCTATCAAGTCGACCTTCATTGTTTTTTAATGTGTCACTATCTAAAGAGTGTGTATACATTTTAACATTCTTCATGGGTCTATCAAATACGGGAACTAACAAGGGTATTTTTAATTCCGTTGCAATATAATTTCCCGCTCCATTTTTAACCAATTTTTTAGCTGCTTCTTTATGAATTGTACTATCATCACTTGGTTTGCCCGTATTATTTGGCTCCACTAATAGATATTTTACTTCACTTTTTTTCACGCCATTAGGTATGTATAAATAATATCCATAATTAAAACCCATTTCCGGATTAGCATCAACTTCAATTAGTTCTTCAGCATCCAGTAAATAATTCAGTGAAACCAAAACAGCAATAACGAATAGCAGCATTATGCTACCAACTGTTAAATATTTCATTACACAAGCCTAGAGCTGTTTCTCTATAAGTTCTCTGCTCGGAAACGATTTGAACATTCGCTGGCATGGAGTTCACTTCTTCCTTCATATATTCTCTCTTTTCTTGTTGGACTAGCTCTTTATGCTCAAAATAACTGCCTCCAACTATGAAGGCTGCACCGGCAACTAACAAAAGCGGAATTCCCACTATAATCCATTTAGATAGTTTCTTTTTCATCTTTCTTTATTTCTCCTTGTGTAAGGAACCTGCGGCCGGAAGAACAGCCGTAAGGTATCACCTATTAAAACGTGTTTGTCCATTTTTGAAAACCCTGGATATAATCGTACCCCTAGGGGGTGAAAAGCAAAAGGCACGCGACAAAGTTATGATGTTGTATGTGCTTCTATTATAAGCTCACCTGTACAAACCTGTCACATAAAAACTATTTTATACACCGGGCTCATTCACTTTTCTTGATTTCCCCTCTGAAGCAGAATATACTAGAGACATGTAGTAATAAGTAGGAGGAACAGAACATGCTTATTGCTATTCCTAAGGCGCTGCAGGAGAAACTCGGAGAGGAGGGGGCAAAGGGCTTGGTAGAACTGCTCAACTCTCAATCACAGAACAGCAGAGACACGATTACCACCTTTGTGGAGAAGAAATTCGAACGAAGGCTGACTGAAGAGATTGCGAAAGTTCGTGATGAGATTTTTTCATTGCGAGTGGAGATACACAAGAGTCAAACCGCTACAATTCGCTGGATGTTCGTATTCTGGGTAGGGCAGATAGGGGCGATGCTCGGTATTCTGTGTGCATTTTTTAATTAACATGTAAAATATTCTGCTTTGGCTGTGCCACTTTCACAGCTTTGCGTCGTAGTGCTGTTCCCTGAGGGGCCTGCCGAAGGCGGTGGAGTTGTGCTCGGAGGTGAGCGTGAATCTGTGGCGCTTGTAGAGTGAAATGGATGCGTCCAGCTCGTCGGCCACTCCAGCCCGGACGGCTCATCGGGAGAGATCATCGGTGATTTTGAAGGAGAAAGGAACTAGGGTAAAAGCACGGGCTAAGAGCCGCGCAAAGGGTGAGTGCTTTGGTTACTTCGGCTATATGCAGAACGTAAGGCGTAAAATATGCAAGTTGTAGAAGGCAAGAGTCCTCTGAAAAAAGGGGCTCAGGCAATATTTGGACCAAACCTGTTTCTTTAGATTGGTTCTCAAAACTTGATGTGAAAAAGTATTTTCATGGTAGTGTGTCCCAATTACCACCTCTCAGAAAGATGTTGTGCACCCAGGCGAGCAAATGAAAGTCATCGGGTTATGTGAATTAGTCCAATAGTTCAACAACTCCTGTTTCCCCGTTTAGCCGAATGAGTTGGCCATCCTTTAACCTGGTTGTAGCTTCTTGTAGTCCAGTAACGGCGGGCACTCCATATTCTCTGGCTACTACGGATCCATGAGATAGGGGGCTTCCCATTTCGGTAATTAATCCACCAATTTCTAAAAACAGAGGAGTCCAGGCCGGATTGGCGGCTTTCGTGACCAATATATCATCCTTTTTTAGTTTGTTGCCCTCCTCCGGATATTCCAGTATTCTCACGCGGCCTTCTTGTAGTCCCGGTGATACAGGAATTCCTTCTAATATATTATCCCTATTACGTACAGCGGGTGAAAAAAGAGTTTCGCCGGTACTGGTCACTACCCTTGGTATAGAGCTCCTCTTTAACTCCTTCTGGTACAATGATTGATTTCGTGGGGCTTGCTTTTGAAGTGGTGCCCCTTGATCGGATCCTGATGTAATGTCTTGAAACCTCACAAAAAAAACGTCCTGCTTACTGTCTAATCGTCCTTCGGCGGCTAATTCTTCCCCTATTTCCAACAAGATGTCTCTGAAAAGATTGACCCCTTTCACCATTATGTGTTTCGGCAGTTCCCTGACCCCAAACAAATTGCGGTATTTATTCAGTAGTTTTTCGACTTTCCCGGCATCTCTGCGGGCACCCTTTTCTTTTAACTCTAGAGTGATCTCCAGTATCGCTTGTTCCGCCTCTTCCTTATCCTGAGAGAACTTTTTTATCCTTTCATCGTAACTTTTATTACTTATGTACGAGTTGAGCAAATTTATTACATACTCGGGTTTTTCTTTCCACCGGGGGACTCCCGGGTCAACTTCCAGGTAGGCCCTGTGTCCATAGGTGTTCAAAAAATCTTGTATTTCGGGATGTTCCGGTGTCGGTTGTTCGCCATTCCGATCAAGGTTCCGGGCTATTCTTAACAGTTGCATGCCCATTTCTGTGGTAATATTATGGGGAAGTGATTTTTCAATTTTATTTAGTTTTGATGTGTCCTTTAGATGCGTACTAACAATCTTTTTGGCCTTATCAAGACAGGTGATTGAGCTTACCACATAATACAGTACTTTTAGGGGTAAGAAATAGTAAACTGTCGGTGCATTTTTTTCAATGAACTCAATTTTTTCTTCCCGGGTATGTAGTTTTTGTGCTTTTTCTTTTAAAGATTTGATTTCGTTTTCGCCACACTTAGCGGCTTTTTTGACTACTTTTTCAGGAGAAAAGAACAGGCCGTAGAGAGTCTTAGGCATAGAAGTGAGTAAAAATTTTACTAATGGTAAATTCAGCATTCCAAATATAGTGGGAATCAGTGTAATTAATGGTTTTCTCTGCTGTTTTAATTCGGTTTTATTCCTTTCCAGTACTTCTAATAAGATTATTGTAGTGAGAGGGTCCATGGAGGAGGGATTGTCCCTCAGCTTGTCCCACCATCTCTCCATTCTTGACAGCTCAGTTGCATCAACAAACAATCTGCCGGCAGCACTTTTAATCCATTTTGGGGGCAGGATTTTTTCTAGGAATTTCTTCCATATATCCTCGCCAATAGGGGTAAGCGGCTCCGGCATGACCTTATCCACTAATAAAAAATTTATATATACTCTTAATTTTTCATCACTATTTTCTGGTTTCAGCTTTGGAAAAAGGGTAGTTATTGGTCGAGACTGCACCAGAGAAAACTGTGAATCAGAATATGCCCATTCGATATCCTGGGGGAGGGTAAAATGAGCTTCCGCCTTTGTGCCCAGTTCCACAAGTTCAAGCACATCCCTTTGATCCAGAGAAGATATTTCCTGTAACTCAGTCTGTAACCCAGCTTCATTATGTTTCCTTACTATTATTTGCTCTGGTGTCACATCTCCGCTTACTTGTGCTTCCCCCAATCCCCAGGAAGAATTGATCAGCATTTGGTCCCGCCTGTTGTTTATAGGGTTAGCGGTAAACAAAATTCCCGACTTCTCAGCCTGAATAAGCTTTTGAACTACTACGGCATGGGCAGGTCCTGGATCATCAATTTTTTGGGTGAGCCGGTAGGATAGGGCACGGGTGTTCCACAGTGAAGCCCAACATTGTTTGATGTATTTATGCAGCTGTTCTACATCTTTCACATTGAGAAAACTATCATACTGCCCTGCACATGAGGCTGTTGGAGAGTCTTCCTGTGTTGCCGAAGAACGAACAACTACTTCAGGACTCCCAATCTTCTCATACTGCCAATTTATCTCATCAATTAAGTCCTCAGGTAGTTCACCTTCTTCAAATAGGGTTTTAATCCTATCTGAGAGTACCTTGCTCCCTTTTCCGGCTTTAAAAATATCATTCCCGTGCTTCTTCACTAATTCTTCTATTTTAGCGTCGATTTTATTAAAACTGGTAAATCTTCTATAGGAGTCAGTACACAGCACAAACCCCTCTGGTACTGGTAATCCAGCCCTGATCATCTCGCCCAAATTAGCAGCCTTTCCGCCTACTCTGGATAGATCCCTTTGAGATACCTTTTGTAAAAGCTCTGTGTAATTGAAGTTTTTCATTTTAGAGGATTCTACCATGGTTCCTCCAACTTTATTTAGTAAGATGCGGAATATGAGACCAGTTCGATCACATGGGCTTTTTCTCCCATCATTTCGGCTACTTCGGCTCGGACGAGGATGTGGGGTGGTTCAACTGTGTACCAGAAGTAGGATTTCGGGAAGAAGGAGCCGAGAAAGCCGCCAAGCCCCATTTGTATTTTACGACATTCGTAATCAGTGTTGTTGAGCCGAAGTGTTTCGCGTCCGTCTATTTTCAGTCCGATTTTAAACTTGTCGGAGCCGTTCAGAAATACCATTTGTGCCTTGTCGTGCCGGGCCCAGGGGAATCCACGCAGGCGGACTTCGAGGCCGTTTCCATCGCAGACCAGTAGTTCGCCGGGGCCGGTAGGTTTGTTTTGTTCGACTATTTTATTGATGCGGTGAAGGGTGCTGTAAGTATTTTTTATCCAGACCTCGGAATAGAATATTTCCAGGGTGTCGGCATCAAGCTTGACCAGCATGTCCTTTGAGTCGGACTCCATGCGGTACTCGTAGTAGGGGCTGCCGGCCGGGACCAGGCGCATTTCAACCTCCACCATTTCGCTAGTGTGGTCGAAGCTGCGGATGTAGGTGATCGATTCACCGGGCGGGAATTCGGGGTTGTGTACGATGATTTGAGCCGGCAGTACAGTGACAACAATGACGAGCATGACCAGTTTTATTGCGGTGCGTGCAGGTGTGTGGCAGCAGAATGAGTTCATATATTGGTTCCTTCTTTTCTTTATTATATCCTTTTATAAGTATCGTCCGGAACGAGCAGTTTTTTCAAGATTTTTGAGATGAGAGCAATGTACAGGCAGATCATAGGAGGAAGAGCTTAGCCAGGCCGGCTGAGCAGCATCTCATACTGGTCGATGAAGTGCTCGAAGCCAAGGGTTTGCAGAAATGAGTGCATACTGGTACATGAATCATCGATATTGAGCAGGACGGCCTGGTCCGACTCAGTATGCTGTACTACACTGC
>CAZDFY010000154.1:0-7051 GCA_964504785.1 uncultured Sediminispirochaeta sp.
TCCATCGGGCATGATAACCACAACATCATTGTACTCGGTACACACTTTGAGGACATGGCCCTTGCGGTAAACCGTCTTGCGGAAATCCAGGGTGGACAGATAGTGGTCGATCAAGGCAAGGTGCTCAAGGAAGTTCCCCTTCCTATTCTCGGACTTCTGTCCGACCTGCCTGCAGAGGAACTATCCGCTGAGAAAAAGGAGCTGGTCCGTCACGTCCACGAGCTTGGTTCTAAAATACCAATTCCCTTCATGTTCCTCTCTTTTATTTGCCTCGCAGCTATCCCTGAATATGCAGTTACCGATCGGGGTTTTATCGATGTTATGAAGCAGAAGATAATCGATCCGATTCTCGAGCTTAGTTCATAGGGTCGGATCACCCTGTCACGTTGAATAATCATTCAAGAAGTTTTAAGGGTATTTTTGTGGGCGGGTACTTTCATTTGTCCGAGTTTGACCTGCTTCGCTCAAAAAAAAGATGTGGGACTGTCTAAGTTTAATTCTCAGACAGCCCCACAAATAATAGAAGTATAGCGATGGAAAATTTTAATCTTGAAAGAAACTCATTTCAGAGATGACAAACTCTCCATAGTAACCGTGTTTTTTTCATTCGACACAAGGGGCATTTCTTTTCTACACTCTTCCAAGAGCTGATCATCAAAATCAAAGAAACAGAGTTGTTCTTCTTTATTTTCGACCCTCTTTATAATTTCCCCCTTAGGATTAACAACATGGCTGCCCCCCCAGAAAAGTACATTTTTTTCCCTTCCTATACGGTTTGCATAAATAAAATAACATGTTTGTGTCAAGCCGATTGCCTTTGAGACTGTTTCCCATCTGTATTCAATCTCTTTTATTTCTTCTTCAGCAACTACTGAGGTCGCGGCAATGTCTATTATGATATCCGCACCCTTTTGCGCAGCAACCACCGCTGTGGTAGGATGCCATCCATCTTCACATATCAGCATAGCAATTTTTCCGAATTGTGTTTCAATCACATTAATTTCAGAACCCGGCGAATAGGTAATATGATCATTGCAATGACCATAATCGGCTAAGTATATCTTATGATGTGTACCGACATTGAATCCCCTAGTAAAGTAAGCCGATGAAATATAGTTTACCTGATCGTTTACTTCATCACCGCCAATAGTGGGATAGCTTGCTATAATATCAATGCCCCTCTTATTACTCTCTTCAGCCAATTCAACAAGGGAGTTCCGAATTTCTTCGTTTAATCCGGTTGTTAGTTCATGGGCGTCAAGATTATACCCTGTAAGGGACAATTCAGGAAAAATAATTAGTTTTGCATACTCCCTCTTAGCCTTTGCTATATAGTCTTTGTAAATTGAAAGGTTTTCTTTCACATCTCCCAACTTTGAATCTATCTGAGCAATTGCAATTTTTGTTTTCATAGTAAGAACTCTTTAGTTGTATTTGTGGAGATATATCCTCCGTCCCGAATCAATCGGAACGGAGGAACTTTTAGTCACCATATTTTACCTTGTGCTTTTTCTTTTATTAATGTAACCACGAGGAAAATGATATTACCCAACATACCTATCGAAGCTGCAATTATCAGCCCGGCAACAAACCACATCGGCATAATCATGATATAACCTCCTTCTGATTATTCACTTTGAAAGATCCCCAATCAAAATCGGATTTTGTAAACTTCATTACAATTAGAAATACGGGGAGAGAAATCAAGGCGGAGGCAATCGCGGCGCCAAAGGAAGAGATATTGACCGCCGTATACACACCTGCCAAAGATCCTGCTATCATTCCGGCAATAGCAGCCTGAGGGCTCGGTTCTTTTGAATAAAGGCCAAATACTATCGGCCAAATCATTGAACACACCATCGCGGCGGAAAAGAAAATCATTTGTCCCATTGTTCCCGGTTGAAACCATGCGAAAGAGGCGGTTATTACCCCAAGAACGAGCACAACCAACTGGTTCATTCTCTTAATTTTCCGGTCGTCGGCATTCCGGTTAATTTTTTTAGAATAAATATCATTTACAAGTAGAGAACTAACTCCCGCTAACAGAGAGTCCAAGGAAGAGTAGATTGCCCCAAGAACCACAAAAATGATTAAGAAGGCACCTATACCACCAAGATATTTAATAGACAACATGGGAAAAATCATGTTCATCTGGGGGAATTGAAGGTCTGTAGCTATTGCAATCAATCCGGCAGCTCCAGCTAACACCGGTATAGACATCCACATAAGGCCTCCAAATTTCCAGCCTTTTTTTACCACATCTTCACGCATTGAATGAACTCTGACCCACCAGAGGTTTGAGTGAAATATTTCACCTAAACTGAAAACCGCGCTGTTGAATGCGTACATAAGTCCCAGAGGTTTAATCATGCTGAATCTATCCGGCATATTCTCCATTACTCCACCGTATAAATTCCCAAAACCTATTTGAGAAATGGTAATTGGAATAACAATAACCACACTTGTCATTATCATAAGGCTTTGAATAAAGTCTGTTCCCACAACAGCCTTCATTCCCCCTACCATTGTATAAACCACACACACAGTGGTTATTAACAACATTCCGATATGATACGGTATGCCGAATACGAGATTTAATAGTAAACCCCCTCCCATGGCCTGTGTTACAAGGAAGGCAAGGTTATACACATTGGCAAGAATCATATAAATAACCCAAGTCGAATTACCATATCGTATCTGAATAAATTCCCCGCTTGATACTCCCTTCGGCATTAGTTCTTTAATCCTCTTTGCTACAGACCCAAACCAGATAACTCCTACACCGCCAAGACCATAACCGATCATTCCCCATAACCCGGCTTTATAACCGAGTTCCGGTGCCGCTAAAACGGTATTTGCTGTACACCACGTGGCCATAACGGTGGCCGAACCAACCGCCAAACCTACCTTACGGCCGGCAACCATAAAATCTTCACTTGTTTTAACCTTCTTACCGAATAACCAGCCTAAGACAAGCCAGAGCAGACCAAACCCAATAACAACTATCCACGCTACTGATGCAGGTAAAATAGGCTCCATTAGTTTTTCTCCTTTTTCTTTTCATTATTTTCTTTTTCAAATTTCCGAATGATGTAGTACATGTAGGACATAATAAACAATCCGGAAAAGAAAAAGATCGGTCCAAGAACGGTGTCGGGAATCATATGCATCCTCCTTATAATTTCATATAACAATGCAAATAGTATGCCAAAATAATCTTAATAATTAGAAAACTGATAACTTCATTTATTATAATAAATTATAAATTCATCTTTATGAATATCCCAGTTCCTTGTCACAGTATGTAGAGTTAAAATTCTTGTATTGCAAATAGTTTTTTGCACATTGCAAATTTTACATTCTATTTGACCGCCTATATATTTAAAGGTAGTATATCCTTACTCATGTTGTGCTATGAAAAAATAATCTCCCATGATCCGCAAATAGATGAGATAAAGGAGATAGCCTCTCAAGTTGCCCTCACCGATTCTACCGTACTAATTACAGGAGAAAGCGGTACAGGAAAAGAACTACTGGCACGGGCTATCCATGAATTGAGTCCAAGAAAAAACAGAGGAATCACCTCTATCAATTGTGGAGCAATCCCCGAACATTTACTTGAAAGTGAATTATTTGGATATGAATCCGGGGCGTTTACCGGCGCGCGCACAAGCGGCAAGGTAGGAAAACTAGAGAAAGCCGACGGAGGGACCGTCTTTTTCGATGAAATCGGAGATATGCCCCTGCTTTTGCAAACTAAAATCTTACGGGTCCTGCAGGATTTTATTGTCGAAAGGATCGGAGGAAATACATCAAAGCCTTTAGATATTAGGATAATCTCAGCAACCAACAAAGATTTATCAAAGGAGGTACAAGACAACACGTTTCGCCTTGACCTCTACTATCGGTTAAATGTAATTCCCATCAACATTCCACCCTTAAGGGCCCGAAAAGATGATATTCTTTTACTAGCAAAACATTTTATTCAGGACTATAATGAGAAACTCAACAGGAATGTAAAATATATAGACTCAGAGGTAAAAAACCTCTTGTTGGATTATTACTGGCCCGGAAATGTCCGGGAATTGAAGAATGTAATAGAATACTTAATGAATTTCTGTGATGGAGATACTGTTTCTAAAGACTGTCTGCCGAAATGGATTTGTTCAAATAGCGAATCTTCATTAGAGCTCTCCCATTATCCATATCTGGACTTAGAGAGATGGGAGCAGGCACTCATTATCGAAGCATTACGGAGGAGCAAGTCAAAAAAAAGTAAGGTAAAAGAAGCTGCAAACCTACTGAAGATAAATTATTCCACCCTCTACAGAAAAATGAATAAATATAACCTGCATGATGAAAACAAATAAGGAGAGACCCTATGTGTAAGATTGCTATTTGCCAATTTTCACCTGAATTAAACAATATCAATAGCAACCTAAAAGAAGTAAACAAGAAACTGCACAAAGCAAAAAAAATGGGCGCCGATTTGGCTGTTTTTCCCGAATTAGCGCTCACTGGATTTTACATTTATAACAAATCCCGGGATTTAGCACAGCAGGTGAATGAGAGCGGAGCAATTGATAAAATAAGAAAAAAAAGCAGGGAATTATCTATTGACACTGTAATCGGATATCCAAGAATAGATAAGGCCGGTAATGTGTTTAATTCAGCAATGTACATACAAAAGGGAAAAGTTTTAGGAATCCATGACAAGATTTACCTTGCAAACTATCATCCCTTTCATGAGACTGATTACCTCTTCCCAGGAGATACAATAACAGTACTCGAAAGCGACCTTGGACGTATAGCTATTCTCATTAGTGAAGATGCGTGGCACCTGTCTACCTCATTAGTGGCTTCCCAGTTAGGTGCCCAACTCATTATAATTTGCGCAGCAACTGCCGTTGAAGACCGCCAGAAACTGTATAAAGTCCAGTATTCCTGGGAAACAGTCAACACAGCGATAGGATTTAGCCAGACAATTTATGTAGTCTACAACAACAGGTCCGGCAGTGAGGAGAATCTGGCGTTTTGGGGAGGCTCCCATGTTATTGATTACACCGGTACACTCATTAAAAAAGCAAAAATATTTTCCTCCGATATCATGATCGCAGATATAGATTTTACTGCTATGGAAAAGCTGAGAAGGGAATTTCCCCGCGTGGAGAACGAAAAAAATTCAATAACCCTATCCCACCTACTTTCCAGGGATCAATATTCCGATAAGGATAATTAATAAGACTAACTCGATGGTGGTAAAATGGATAAAAAAACCGGTTTGTTTTGTAAGATAAGACACTCTGTTCTGTGTAAGCTGATAGTTATTGCGCTTATCGCCTTTATTCCCACAATAATTACATCAAAGATCTTTCCAACTGGTCAGGTAGAACAAGGGGCTCCTCTTAAAGAGTTCACCGATCACCTCGACACACGAATTCCTGCACTGATGCAGGACTATGAAATTCCCGGGCTCTCGATTGCCTTAATTGAAAGGGGAGAAACGGTCTGGAAGAGCGCCTATGGCTATGCGGATGTGGAGGGCGGTAGAAAAATGACGGTAGATACGTACTGTCGTTTTGAATCAATTTCAAAATCGGTAACCGCCTGGGGGGTAATGAGGCTGGTAGAACAGGGGCTGGTCGATCTTGATGCACCGGTTGAGCAGTATATTACTACATGGAAAATCCCGGAATCCGATTTTTCCGAGGATAAAGTTACAATTCGGAGATTGTTAAGCGGCAGCTCAGGCATGCCCCTCGGGACCATCGGTGTGCATTACCCTCCTAAAGCCGAAGATATACCCACCTTAAAAGATCTACTCACAAAGGATGCTGTTCTTATTAATGAACCCGGTTCCTCCTTTTACTATTCAAACACAGGTTTCAATATTCTGGAACTTCTCATTGAAGAAGTTACAGGACGTGGTTTTGCAGAGTATATGCAGGATGAAATACTTACTCCCCTGGGAATGCATTCCGCTCGCTTCGAATGGAGCAAAGACTTTACCCCTCCCGTAGCCAATGGTTATGGAACTGAGGGGGTATCGATCCCTGTGTATATTTATCCCGATAAGGCGGCGGGAGGCTTGTTTGGAACATTGGAGGATGTTGCGACCTTTGCCGCAGCAGGTATGACTGATTTTGATACAGCCCGTCGGAATGCTCTTACTTCCAAGTCTATCGAGACCATGTACACTCCAATTTCAAAGATGAGCAGTTACTATCAGTTCGTATTCGAAGGCTATGGATTGGGACATTTTGTAGAATATCTGCCCGACGGCACGGGCCGAACAAAGGCCGTATCCCACGGAGGACAGGGGTCCGGTTGGATGACGGATTTTCATTCAATTCCGAAAACCGGTGATGGTATTGTAATTCTGTCTAACAGCCAGCGTACATGGCCGGGGTTTGCATATATTCTGACGGACTGGGCAAAGTGGCTTGGATATTCATCAATAGGAATGGGCGTAATTATAACGGTGCAGAAAATTGCCTGGATTTCCATCGCTCTCATCCTATTTCTGCTCATCCGGCACGTATGGCGTCTCGCTGAAGGACTGTTCCTTGGGACCCGGCGCTTTGCACCCATGGCTGTTGAAACGAGGATGGTACGTTCCGTGCAGTTTCTTTTGTCTCTCCTGCTTCTCGGGGTTTTTCTTTGGGTGAGTTCACTTGAGTACTGGTTCATCGACTCCGTCTTACCCATTGCGAGCAGCCGGCTTAATTTTTCAATTCTGTTCGCTTCCCTGGTACTGTTGGCTTCAGCGGTTTTCACCAAGCGGAGGGATGAACACAAGGGAGACTACCTCCCCAACCGTCCGCGATAATAGGGGCAACAAAAACAAAATCAAGAGCAGCCTCAAAGAAACCAGATATTCACTCTAACTCCAAGAGTATTGATACTTTGGTGCCCTGAGTATTTTCGATCAAGAGTTCTCCGGCAAACTGTTCTACATATCCCTGTACAAGGATAAGTCCAAATCCATAGTTCTTATTTTTAATTATCTCCTGGGGTATTCCCCTTCCGTTATCGGCTACTTCAATACTCA
>CAZDFY010000155.1:0-7003 GCA_964504785.1 uncultured Sediminispirochaeta sp.
TTTACACCATTTAGATGTACATTTATTCCAATGGGAAGTTTTACACTGCTTTTCACAGCTAAAGAAGCTGCGGTTATTGCTGAAACAGTTTCAAACCCTATTTTTTCAGGTTTCAGAAAAGGACGATCAAACTGGTTTTCTATTTGTAGTGCATCCACTCCGCCCTCTTCAAGACGACGAGCCTCTGCAACAGCATGGGATATAATCGAATCCATTCCACCTTGAGCATCATATTCAGGGCTGCCGGGGAGAGGTTTTAGGTGCACCATTCCAATTATTGGTTTTTGAGTAGTAAAAATATTATTATACATTGCTATAACTCCTCTGTTATTTGATTTGTTTTGTTGACTTTCTAATTATGAGAGTATGTTTCAGCTTAGACTTTAAGTAGGCTGTCTCCTTTGATTCTAAAGAGTTCAATAAATCCTGAATTGCGGCAAGACCCATTTCCACAATTGGATATTTCACAGTTGTTAATGGGGGTTCCATCAGTTCACTTAAAAAGATATCATCAAACCCTACTACTGAAAAATCATCCGGAATCGCAAACCCCGCATCTTTTGCCCTTTGAATAAACCCCATAGCCATTAAGTCATTAGACCCGAATACTGCAGTAGGACGGGCTTGAAGGGTATTGAAAGCCTTAAATGCCTCTGCTCCTGTTTCCCTGGTAAAATCCCCCTGTACTATCAACCGGTTATCAATTTCAATGTCATGTTTCTTTAAAGCCTCAATGTAGCCATCCCTTCGCAAATATGCATTCGGTACATTTTGAGGCCCCATAATAAACCCAATACGCCTGTGGCCCAGTTGAATTAAATACTCAACCGCACTGAAAGCGCCAAATTTATTGTCGACTGTAACCTGAATTATATCGTTATCGGGAATCTGCCTATCTACAAGAACCAGGGGTATGGTGCTATTTAACTCACGAATTACCTCATCTTTCACACGTGGTGCAATTAAAATAATTGCATCGCACATTCTTCCTCTAAATGCCTCTATATATTCCTCCTCAGCCTGAGGATCTCCACCACCGTCACCAAGAATTACCGAATACCCTCTTTTTCGTGCTAAATTTTCAGCGGCTTTGACCAAATCACCAAAAAAAGGGTTGGCTATATCCGGTACAATTAGTCCAAGAAAATCTGTTTTTTTAGTCACTAAGGTTCTTGCATTTATATTAGGCTTATAATTCAACCTCTTTAGCGCGCTTTCTACCTTATTTTTTGTCTCAAGAGCAATATATTCTTTGTTATTTATCACCCTAGATACGGTCATAACTGACACACCGGCTTCTTTCGCAACATCTTTCATGGTAACAGCCACAGCATTCTCCTTATATCCTCCATCATTGTTACAAATATAAAGGTTTCAACGTTTGCTGTTCAATAAGGTATTAATCTCGTTTTTCCCGCCTACAGAGCGAGCTCCTATTCCTGTACAGCAATAGGCTCCACAAGCGTTCGCAAATCTACCTGTCTCTTCCAGAGAAAGATTCTTAAGAAGACCATAAACGAACCCACCATGAAACGCATCTCCTGCTCCTGTAGTGTCAACTACGTCCACTTTGAAACCCGGTACCTCGTAAAATTCATCTTTGTTTAATACTATGCAACCTTGGTCTCCCATCGTTACAGCCGCGGTTTTTGCTCCATATTTCAACAACTTCCGTGCATTACTTTTAATGTCGTTTGTTCCTAGTAATTCTGCAGCAGCAGCTTTTCCGGGAATAAATACATCGGAGAGTTTTAAAACACGTTCAAGGTCCTTTTCCGTACCCATTTTTGTTCTTTCAATATCCGACGGCGTTACATCTAGATCAAATACCACTTGAACACCCGCCTCTTTTGCTATCTCCATGGCCCGTATAACCGGAGATAACGGGAGGACACACGCCTCAGCCATTAAAACCTTGGAACTTGCAATAAAATCAGCATGTTTATTTTCAACATCATCGGCAGTAAACTCATTAAGCACATTTGGAAACATAGTAATTGATCTATTTCCATTCGGATCCACAAGAATCCAAGTGAACATTGAGCTTTTCCCATTTTCTACTTCTACATGATCAGTAGAAATATCTTCATTCATGAACTCTTTTAACAGAATAGTTCCTGTTTCATCGTTCCCAATTTTTCCCATCCAGCCTGTATGTATACCCAACCGTGCAATTTGAGTTATTACATTGCCGGCAACACCTCCAGGACGAATTTCCAATCTATCTGCCATTGTCTTTCCATCCATACCCGGAATAACCGGTACTATACCTATATAATCAACTGCTAATGTACCTATTGAAGAAACTTCTGGAACGTTCACTATTTTATCCTTCCTACTCCCTTAAAATTGCACCGCTTGTTTGCGTCGACTACCGGATATTACTGCAATCATTATAATTAACCCGACAAACAACTGCTGGTAGTTTGCCGGAACTCCAATCATATTTAATCCGTTTCGGACCACTCCGAGAAGTATTGCTCCCAGTAAAGTACCGAATACAGTACCCTTTCCACCTTGCAAAAGTGTGCCGCCCATTACTACAACAGCAACTGCATCCAATTCGTAAAACTGTCCTGCAATAGGCTCCGCTACGGCCATCATACTTGTAAGCACCATCCCCGCTATCGAGGCCAGTACCCCGGTGATCATATACATCAATACCTTGTACACTTCTACAGGAATTCCGCTTACCCGTAGGGTTCTTTCATTTCCTCCCATACACTTGGCAATGCGCCCCATACTTGTATGGTTTAATACGAATCCCCCTATCAAAGCTATTAGTAATGCAATAATAAATTGCTTAGGTATAGCTCCGACAAATCCACTAAATGTATTTATGAAGTCTGTGTTAATACCCATGAGAGGTCGTCCACCGGAAAATACAAGGGCAAACCCTCTGAAGACTCCCATCGTGCCGAGTGTTGTAATAAAGGCAGGTGCTTTAAGATACGCAACAATTACTCCATTTATCGCTCCAAGCAGCATCCCCATACCCAGGCCAATCAAAATTCCAATAAACGGAGACCCGCCATCCGGGGCAGCTCGAAAATAGAGGGCAATTATAACTCCACTTAGAGCCACGTTTGCCCCAACTGAAAGATCTATTCCCCCACTTGTTATTAAAATAGTCATCCCAACGGCGATAATAATATTTATTGCAATCTGATTACTTATATTGATAAAGTTAGTAAGCTTTAGAAACTGCGGTGAGAAAATTGAAAGGAAGATGCCAATTACCAATATTGCAATAGTAGGGCCGCTGTATTCACTTAGTAGAAATCGTTTACCCGCCTGTTGTAATGTATTCTTATTCATACTGCGCTCCACCTGCATTTTTTTCGCCAAACTCAATTGCCATTAACTTTTTATAATCCAAATCTCCCCTTTTAAAAGGACCTTTGAATCCCTTGTTATTCAAAACATAAATTCGATCACTCACACCTAATATTTCTCTTGGTTCTGAGGAAAAAATTAAAACACTTTTTCCTTCTTTGCTGAGTGAACTGATGAGACGTGCAATTTCCGCTTTTGCTCCTACATCTATGCCCTTAGTGGGTTCATCAAAAATAATAATTTCCGAATCTCCCATCATCTGTCGTATTACAACTGCCTTCTGCTGATTCCCGCCGCTCAATTTTTTAACTTCAAGATCGATATATTCATTCTTCATATTTAACTTTGATGAATAATCTAATCCTAATTTTTTTTCGTGATAGCCTCGTATTACATAAAAGCGGGTAATTTTTTTTAAAGAACTCAAGGTCATGTTGTAAAGGCTTTTTAATCCAAGAACTAAACCTTCCCCTCGCCTATCTTCAGTTACATATCCAATTCCGCTCTTTACAGCACTTACAGGAGAGTTAATGTTTTTCTTTTTCCCATTTATAAGAATTTGTCCATCTTTTAACTTACGAAGTCCCATTACTGACTGTGCAAGTTCTGTTTTACCAACTCCGACTAAACCAGTAATCCCAACTACTTCTCCTGCACACACGTCGAAATTCACATTCTTCACTTCTACACCTTGTGATGTAGTAAAAGAAAGGTTCTGTGCCTCCAGTTTTTTCTCACCAGGAGTTGTTGCGGTATGTGGGAATTCTTCTTCAATCTCATTCCCGATCATAAAAGAAATTAAATGACCCTTTTTTATTTGATCCGTGTTTTCAACAGAAACTATTCTTTTTCCATCCCGTAAAACAGTAAAGCGATCACAAATATCAAGAACTTCCTCAAGGCGATGAGAAATAAACACAACTGCTTTTCCTTCACTGCAGAGTTTTCTAATAACAGTAAAAAGTTTCTCAGTTTCATTTTCTGTTAAGGCGGAGGTTGGCTCATCCATAATAAAAACTTTACCACCCTGTATAATCCTGCGTGCAATCGCTACAATCTGTTGTTCTGCTTTCGGCAATAACCCTACATAGGTATCCGGATCTATATCACCGGAGCCTAAACCTTCGAGCAAATCCATTGCCTTTTCCCGCATCTCTCTTTGGTTTAAGAAACCTAACTTATTACTCTCAATTTCATGACCCAGAAAAATATTTTCGGTCACCGTCATACCGTCTATCAAAATTAATTCCTGGGGAATCATTCCTATGCCTAAATTTTGAGCATCCGTAGGCTTAAAAATCTCAACCGGTTTTTCCTCAATTTTTATTATACCCTTGTCCGGAATTTCTAGGCCGCAAAGAATACGCATAAGTGTCGATTTGCCCGCACCATTTTCTCCAAGTAAACCGTGAACCTCTCCTGCATACAATTCAAGATCCACGTTCTGAATTGCTTTTATACCGCCGAAGGTTTTTTTTAATGATTTCATCTCTATTAGTGTATTCATGCCTCGACCTCTTTCTACAATTTCCGTCGGATTGAATCTAAAATCACTGCAGCCACAATTACACTTCCAATGGCAATCTGCTGATAGTGTTGTCCGACACCCATCATATTTAAGCCGCTTTTAATACACGACAATACCAGTACGCCAAGAATTGCTCCTACTACGTACGCTTTGCCGCCATCCAAGGAGTTTCCACCAATAATCGGTGCTGCAATAGCTTCCATCCATTCAGTAGTTAATCCGGCAATAGGTTCTGCAGCATCCATACTCGCCATAAAAAGAAAAGACGCAATAACTGCACAAAACCCTGATATGATATACACACATATTTTTATCTTTGATGTATTTACTCCAACCAGAAAAGCAGCTTCTTCACCTCCGCCTAGAGATTTTACATAAGTTCCAAATTTAGTTTTTTCTAATACTAAGGCTGCAAGTGCTGTTAACCCCAAAGCAATAAAAATTCCGTTCCCAAAAAGTGTGTCACCAGCAAAAAATGCAAGAAAGCCTTGCGGCATTCCAATAATAGGATTTCCTCCGGAAAATACCAGAGCCAAGCCGCGAACTATACTTAACATAGCCAATGTCACTATAAACGGCTGTAATTTATAGTGTGTTATAACAACACCATTAATCAGGCCAATAAGCATTCCCGCTAAAATTGCAATAAGAATTGCAATTAAGATTGGTAAATCAGCTGCAAATAGTAACGCAGCTATAATCCCAGTAAATGCCAACGTAGAGCCTACTGAAAGATCAATTCCCCCGGAAGCCAGTACAAACACCATACCAATTGACAGAATTAATGATATTGCAGAGTGATCAAGAATATTAATTATATTGTAAGCAGTAAAATAGTATTCGGAAGTAAGTGTAAAAAACAGATTTATCACCAGCAAACTGGTAATTACTCCCCAATACCTATCCAAGGTACGTCTAAAAATTGATTTTTGCCTCAATCGTATCATCTATACAACTCTCTCTCTATTTTATTAGATTCAGCAGGAGCCATAGCCCCCGCTGAATTTTAACAGGTTTTCTAAGACGACTTACTCCATTTTTTGCAAGCCTACATACATTTCCCGATATTCCTCAACTTTGCTTTCTACATTACCCGAGTGCCAAATTTCCTGGGGACCAAATACAGTTTTCGGTTTATCGTCAAATTGATCTTCTAAGTAGAGAATTGCCGCTTCAACTGAAAGATAAGCCAAACCGTACTGAAAAAACGCAGTAGTTGCATCTATACCACCGTTAGTAATAGAGGTAATTGCATCAGGAACTGAATCAACTCCCGCGATAAGCACTTCACCCTCTTTACCAGCGTTTTTTACAGCCTGATATGCACCAAGCGCCATATTATCATTGGCTGCGCTTATTGCTTTTAGGTCCGGATTTGCCTGCAATACATCCGCTGCAACATCCATAGCTTTTTTTCGGTCCCAATCGCCATTGTACACACCAATATTTTCAAGTTGCCCATGCTTTTCAATCTCTTCCAAATACCCATCGCGCCTTTCTTCTGCACATCTTCCACCGGGAATACCCATAATGTGGATTACTTTGCCGCCCTCATCACCAAGCTGTTCTGCAAAATAGCGTACCGACATTCTTGTGTTCTCTTTGAAATCAACAGTAATGAATGCTTCGATTTCAATATTATGTTTTTTCTGATCTTCCTCTGTAATATGAGCATCAATAGAATTGATTATTGGGATCCCCATTTTAGTGGCCTTCGCCAAAGGAGCAAGAAGATTAGTATCTGTGATAGGAGACACACAAAGAATATCGTATTGCTTACCGAGCATATCTTCGAGGGTATTTGCCTGAGCTCTCAGGTCGCCTTCGGTAGGGGCTGCAAAAATCTCAACTTCAACGCCGTAATCTTTTGCAGCATCTTCATATCCATTTTTGACATCAAGCCAGAAATCATTAATCAAGGATTTCTCCATAACTCCAATACGCCATTTCTTACTGGGCACGGGAATTTTTCCGAATTCCGGATTAAATTTGCTAATCTGTCCACCCCTGGGAGACACGATCTCTTCCACCTCTGCCTCTTGCTCACCATTTGCACACACCACACACGGAACCAGAGTTGCAAAAACAAGAGCAACAATCAGGATTACACTTAGTCTTTTCATGTTAAACCTCCATAGT
>CAZDFY010000156.1:0-6999 GCA_964504785.1 uncultured Sediminispirochaeta sp.
CACCTATCTCTTCCGCTTCTTCAAGTTCCGCAGGTTCAGCTTCCTCTGCCTCTTCAAGCTCTTCAGCCTCGTCCAGTTCTTCTACTTCCTCTAGGGCCTCAAGGTCTTCCGGCTCACTTACATCTTCCGCATTTTCTATGTGGTCTGGAGGAGAGGCCTGTTCAGGTGTAGCCGTTTCACCTTTCTCTTTTGTTTTTTCTGCTGGTGTTGTTGATTTCTTTGAATGTGTCTGATCTACCGCAGTTGCAGGTGAAGACTCTATCGCATTTTGAAGCGATAGTATTTTTTGTACTACTTCCTCTATATTTTCGATACTTACTTGTGAAGAAGTCTGGGTTTCAGTACGTCGGTCTAATACTTGAAAAATATCCTGCCAACTTTCATCAATAAGCTGATCAATTTTTTCTTCTTTTTCACCTTTTATTTTACCGAGTCCCTTTTTCATTTCCCCTTTAAGGGATTGCCTTCTTCTTCCAATTTCATTTTTCAGTTGTCGCCAATCTAAACGCTCCTGATTTTCTATGTACTCCTTGATAAACTCAAGCTGAAAACGTTTAAGACGATTTCTGATGATTACTTCTCTATCCTGTCTTAAACTGAAAAGTAATAGAAGCAGTAGAAACACGGTAATTCCAGAGGCAGTCAGTAAAACGACTTTTAGGGCCCCACCCATTTGAAAAACATTTTGATTCACTAAAAGACCGACATTTCCATAACCGTCGGTTTCGGAACTCATCAATACAAACCGCTGTCCGGATTCCTCATCCCGGTAGGTGAACCTTTCTTCAACAAGATTGTTATTCCAACGTGTAGTAGCGGTTTCCTTTAGTTCTTCTTCTGCTAAACCTTCTCCGAAAAAGAGATATCCATTTTCGGTGAGATTTACCTCTCTACCAACCTGAAGTAAATCTTTTTTAACTAAGAACAGTTCGAGACTTGTCTTATCTACATAAAAGAGAGCAGTACCTCTAAATTGATCTAAATCATCGAAAAGAGAAAATTTATATACAAAACGATTACTGTCTGCATCGATTAATACATCATTTTCTTGTTCCGGATTTACTTTTAAGAGGTCAATAGGAATTGATGTTGTCTCTTTATCCAAAATTTTGTAGATAACACGATATTCACCTTCTCTTTGTGTATCTTCATCCCGAGTACTGTAATGAATCTTATTGTCGTTAGCGATAAAACGAACAAAAAGCAGCCCCTGATATTCACTATGGAGCCTTTCAAAGAGGTTATTGTGTTGAAAGATATATTCACGGTCCCAATTAGGACTGTATATCTTCTGGACATCTACTTGCGATAACACTGCGGAAAATCTATTAATATATTGCTTATGAAAGGATTCAATTTCAGATTTCTTTTTCTCAAGTTCTTGATTGTAAAGTTCCGTCACCCTCTGGTTGTAGAAATTTGTCTCGATGTATTCAAACAGACCTGAATATGCCAGGAACGCGAATGCAGTAACGAGGATTATTGAAATGAGTAGACTTATTGATACTCTTTGAATATTACTCATATCGGACTTCTACTCTAATTGTACTCCTTTTGCAAGAATTACTCTATATCTCCACTGTCTAGTATCGGCAATTCAATTTTCTATCCTAAGATAAAATATATTATTGAGTCTTTTTTAACCTCACACCACTAAAAAGGCACTCCTATTTGGAGTGCCGTAATTTTTAGATCATTAAAATTCTTACTGTGTAGAACTTTTATTCGTCTTTTTTATCTTTTTCAGTATCTTCGTCTTCTGGTTTTTCTTCAGTTTTTGAAGACTCTTTTTCTGTTTCTTCTTCTTTTACCGGAGCTTCATCAGTTTTAGTTTCTTCAGCTTCCGTAGCTTTCTCGGTACTTTCCACTTCAGCTTCTTCTTCAGGTTGAGCTTTTGCTTCTTCAGCTTTCTCTTCAGTATTTTCTACCGGCTCTTCTTCAGTTTTCTCTTCAACCTTTTCTGCCGTCTTTTCTTTTTTATCAGTCTGAGTCGGTTTTGCCTTCTTTACTGTTTTCTTTTTGCCCTTTTTCTGTTCGGCTACTTCTTCTTCAACCAGCTCTAGAAGCACCATTTCAGCAGCGTCACCCTGCCGATACCCCAATTTAAGAATACGGGTATAACCGCCGGGGCGCTCTTTGAACCGAGGTCCAAGCTCTGTAAATAATTTCGCAAGAACTTCTTTGTCCTTAATATCTTTGTTTACGATCCTTCGATTGTGAACACTGTCCTCTTTTGCACGGGTTATCATTTTTTCAGCAGTACGCCGAATAGCCAGGGCCTTTGCCTTTGTTGTTTTTATTCTTTCGTACCGGAAAAGAGAAGTTGTCATATTCCGGTGCAGGGACTTTCTATGACTCGCCTTTCTGCCGAGCCTGTTAAATCCAATTTTATGCTTCATCGTTCTCGTCCTTATTCCGTTGAAGTTTAGTCGATGTTTTTAAAACACTGTAATCCGTCATACCGAGACTCAGGTTCCACTCTTTAAGCTTTTCCTTTATCTCATTTAACGACTTTTTGCCGAAGTTTCGTGTTTTTGCAATTTCGTCTTCGGTTTTCTTTGTAAGATCCCCGATTGTACGAATATTCGCGTTCTTCAGACAATTACTCGACCTTACCGACAGCTCTAACTCTTCTACCGGAGTATTTAGAATCGAACGTACTCGTTCTTCTTCTTCATCAACTTCATCGTCACCATCAATTGACTCTTCATCAAAGTTGATAAAAATAGTGAAGTGGTCTTTTGCAATTTTAGCAGCCTCTGCTAATGCATCTTCCGGTGAAACAGCTCCAGTTGTAATAACTTCCAGTATTAGCTTATCGTAGTCACTTCTCTGCCCGACACGGGTATTCTCTGTATGATACTTTACCCGCTTAATGGGAGAAAAAGCTGCATCTACTGCTATTGTTCCAACTTCTTCTATGTACTTTTCGTTCAGTTCCGCCGGAACGTACCCACGGCCTAAATCAATTTGTATCTCCATATCGATGTGTGCGTGTTCAGTCATTGTAAGGATCTTTTGGTCCTTGTTCATCACTTCGATATCGTTATCTTTTTCGACGTCGGCACCGGTCATATCGCCTGGGCCCTTTACTTCTACATGAATAACTTTCTGTTCCTGGTCTTCCGAGAGTTTGATGTTTAAGCCGCGCAAGTTACTGATAACTTCCGGTGTATCTTCTACCACTTCAGGAATTGATTCAAACTCGCTTGATACTACATGAGCAGTACCCTCTTCATCATAAGAAGTTATTTTTAGAGCAGTAACGGCGTATCCTTGTATGGATGACAACATCACTCTGCGAAGAGTGTTACCAATTGTAGTACCATACCCTCTTTCGAAGGGATATGCGATAAATTTCCCGTAGCTGGCGTCGGTCTCACCGTGCTCAAAGGTTATTCCCTTTGGCCTTTTAAATCCCTTTAATAGGTTTTTTCGCGCCATGTAAACTCCTACCTCGAATATAGCTCGACGATTAACTGCTCATTTACTTCCGCAAGCTCATTTACATCAGCTTTGCGGGGATAAGCTTTTACCGTTCCTTTCATTGCATCAGGATCAATTTGAAGCCATGGGTACACACCTGATCGTGAATACTCCTTTAGACTCTCTTTTATCGCGTGCATTTTTTTGCTCTTTTCCTGAATTACAACCTCGTCATTTTCCTTTACAATAAAGGATGGAATTGTAACACGCTTACCGTTCACAAATACATGCCCGTGGGAGACAATCTGTCGGGCCTGCTTTCGTGAAGATGCAAAATGCATTCTGTACACAGTATTATCAAGCCTCCGTTCGAGCATTGTAATTAAGTTCTCACCGGTTTTTCCGGGAAGTCGCTCTGCTTCATCAAAAAACAGTTTAAATTGTTTTTCCAATAAACCGTACATTCTTCTCAGTTTCTGCTTCTCGCGTAACTGAAGACCATAGTCAGACATTTTTCTCTGTCTGTAGCGTGGGTCCTTACCCGGAGGTGAGGCCTTTTTCGCAACCGGGCACTTATTTGTAAAACAGCGCTCGCCTTTAAGAAACAGTTTTGCGCCCTCGGCGCGGCATTGTCTGCATGATGGACCTGTATATCTAGCCATACCTTACCCTCTCTAAACTCTTCTACTCTTTCTGGGACGGCATCCATTGTGGGGGATGGGGGTGACATCCTTGATGCTCTTCACAGTTAATCCGAGATTTCCAAGCGACCGAATGGCAGACTCTCGTCCCACTCCCGGCCCCTTCACAAATACATGAACAGCCTGCAGTCCATAATCCATTGCCTTCTTTGCTGCGGTCTCGGCAGTTGTCTGTGCCGCGTAGGGGGTCGATTTTTTCGCACCCCTGAAGCCGAGTCCACCGGCGCTGGCCCAAGAAACCGTATTACCCTGCAGGTCGGTTATTGTTATTATAGTATTGTTAAACGTAGCTTGTACGTAGACGTTACCTTCATAAACCGTTTTCTTGGTTCTTCTTTTCGTGCTTTTTGCTGCTTTAGCCACTTTCTACAACCTCCACTCTATTTCTTCTTACCGGCTACGGTCTTTTTCTTACCTTTACGGGTACGGGAGTTTGTTTTTGTCCGTTGTCCCCTCAAGGGTAAGCCTTTTCTATGCCGCAAACCGCGGTAACACCCGATATCCATAAGCCGCTTAATATTTAGTGCAGTTTGTGTTCGCAGCCTTCCTTCAACAGTAAAATCATTATCAATAACCCCGCGAATCTGATTAATCTCATCACTTGTAAGATCATTCATCCGCTTATCTGGGTCTATATTGAGTTTTTTGCAAATTTCCATCGCAGAAGTTCTGCCGATTCCATAAATATAGGTCAATGCAATTTTTGTAGCTTTATTTGGTAAATCTATACCGGCTATACGTGCCATTCAGAGCTCCTCCTCTACCTTTGCCTCTGCTTGTGCTTTGGGTTACTGCACACAATTCTCACTACGCCACGTCGGCGGATTACTTTGCAATCTGCACACATAGGCTTAATACTTGCTCTTACCTTCATTTTATTCCCCTTATAAGTTCCTTGACTTGAGCTTTCCTTTTTTGGTGAAACCGTCATGATGGTGCATTCTCAAATGCCCCTCAATCTGGGACATAGTGTCCAAGTCTACACCAACCATGATTAACAGTGAAGTACCCCCAAGTAGCATTGCAACCGACATCGGAAAGTTAAACAAACTTTGTATGATTGTCGGGATAACTGCGATGAACGCCAGAAAGATTGCACCCGGAAGCACTATTCTGTTTAGAATTTTCGTTAAGTACTCTTCCATCTTCTCAGTCCTAATTCCTGGAATGGAACCACCGTTTTCCCTAATCTGCTTTGCTATTTCTATCGGATTCAGGGAAACCTGGGTATAGAAATAGGCGAAAAATATGATCAATAGGGTGTATATGATTACATAGGGCAAACCCTGGGGCTGCAACCATGATGAGAACGATGCCAACCAACCGATATCGTTTCCAAGGTTACCTGCAATCTGCAGGGGAAATGTCAACACGGAAGAGGCAAAAATAACGGGTATAACACCTGAAGGATTTACCTTAAAGGGAATATAGGTGCTTTGCGCCCCGTACATTTTTCTTCCGACTACACGCTTGGCATAATGTACCGGAATTTTTCTCTGCCCCTGCTGCTCATAAATAACCAGTGCAACTACCCCGACGAACATTCCCAAGACGATAATTACGAACACAGGGTTTAGTTCGCCTACCTGTACTTTGTTAAACAGAGTTATAAAAGCATTCGGCATTCGAGCTACAATACCTGCAAAAATCAGCAGGGATATTCCGTTTCCAACACCCCGCTGTGTAATTTGCTCACCGATCCATATAAGAAATACGGTTCCGGTGGTAACGGTCATCATCGCCAGAAGAGTATAAGGCAGTTTACTCATAGTAATCGCATTTGGAATTGAATCTGCATACACGGTTACTACGTAAGATTGAATTAAACAAACTAACAAAACTCCATACCTGGTATATCGCTGAATCTTCTTTCGTCCACCCTCTTCTTCAGAGATTCGCTTCAAAGTCGGAAAAACAACTATAAGAAGCTGCATGATAATCTGCATAGATATATAGGGCATAATACCAAGCATAAAGACGGAAAAATTCTTAAAAGCTCCTCCGGCGAAAAAGTTGATATACTCCGTGATGCCGATGTTTCCGGACCCTTCCTGGGCCATAAAGTACAGCTTAAGCGCATTCACATTAATGCCAGGAATTGGAAGGGTTGCCCCCAACCGAAACACCATTAGCATCAATACTGTGAAAGTTATGCGTTGTCTTAAATCTTTTACCCGGAAAATGTCGAGAAACGCGTTATTAGCCATTGTTACCTTCTTCTATTCCTTTAAGTGTCCCGCCGGCAGCTTCAATTTTCTTTTGTGCAGATGCCGACACCTTGTGCACGGCGAATGTAAGTTTTTTTGTAAGCTCGCCGTCGCCTAGAATCTTAACAATTGCGTTTTTATTCTTCAATATCCCCTTTGCACGCAGTGAATCAACACTTACCGTATCTCCATCATTAAACCGATTTTCCACGGTTTTCAAATTCACTACACTATATTCTTTCTTGAAGGGGTAATTTGAGAAACCACGCGTGGCGATGCGGCGAAAAAGCGGCATCTGCCCGCCTTCGAAACCTAGGCGTACACCGCCTCCCGATCGGGAATTCTGTCCGTCGTGTCCACGCCCTGATGAACGGCCGTGTCCGCTTCCGACCCCTCTTCCCACGGGTCTTTTTTTCTTATGGGCTCCCTTGGGTGCCTTGAGTTGTTCCATAGTTACTCAATCTCCTCAACGTCAACAAGATGACTGATCTTACCTACCATTCCAAGTATAGATGGTGTTGCTTTATGCTCCACTAAACTGCCGATTTTACGCAGGCCGAGGGCATCCAGAGTCTTTTCTTGTTTAGGTTTTCTTCCATACCTGCTTTTCTTTAGAGTGATACGAATCATCTTTTCTGCCATGATTAACTCCACATTTCCTGCAG
>CAZDFY010000157.1:0-6983 GCA_964504785.1 uncultured Sediminispirochaeta sp.
GCACATCGCTCACCCCCGGAATAGTGTAGATGAACTCCTCGATCTCCCGGGGATAGATGTTCTCGCCGCCGCGGATAATCATGTCCTTGATGCGGCCGGTAATCTTGTAATAGCCGTACTCGTCCACCGTCGCCAGGTCGCCGGTGTGCAGCCAGCCCTCACCGTCGATGGTTTTGGCGGTGGCCTCGGGCATCTTGTAATACCCCTTCATCACGTTGTAGCCGCGGCAGCAGATCTCCCCCTGCTCGCCGGCAGCCACCTCGGAGCCATCCTCTGGGTTGATAATCTTCACTTCAATCCCCGGCAGCTTAGTGCCGACAGTGGACACCCGGCGCTCCACCGTGTCGTCCACACTAGTCTGGGTGAAGACCGGCGAGGCCTCGGTCAGGCCGTAGGCTATGGTCATCTCGCTGCAGTGCATATCGTTGATCACCCGCCGCATCACATCTTCGGGACAGGGCGAGCCGGCCATAATGCCGGTGCGCAGCGAGGACAGGTCGAACATATCGAACATCGGATGGTTCAGCTCGGCAATGAACATGGTTGGTACGCCGTACAGGGCGGTACACTTCTCTTTCTGCACCGCCGCCAGCACCCGCAGCGGGTCGAACTCCTCCAGCATCACCAGGGTTCCCCCGTGGGTCAGCACCGCCAGCACGCCGAGCACTATACCGAAGCAGTGAAACAGCGGCACCGGTAGGCAGAGCCGGTCGCCGCTGGTAAACCTCTGCCGCTCGCCGATGCTCCAGCCGTTGATGAGGATGTTGCTGTGGGTCAGCATCACCCCCTTCGGGAAACCGGTGGTCCCGGAGGTGTACTGCATATTCACCACATCGTCACAGGCAATTGAATCGCGCATCCCGTTCAACCGTTCGCTTTCGGAGTGAGCGCCGAGCAGCATCAGCTCGTTGGTATTGTACATGCCCCGGTGCTTCTCCTGCCCCACGTAAATAACACTCTTGAGGAAGGGATACTCGCTGCTGTTCAGGTGGCCCCGCGGGTCACTCCGCAGCTCCGGCACCAGCTCGTAGATGGTGGAGATATAATCCACATCCCGGTAGCGGTCAACCAGGGCCAGGGCCTTCATATCCGACTGCTTCAGCACATAGGCCAGTTCGTGGGATTTATAGGAGGTGTTCACCGTCACCAGCACCGCCCCGATTTTGGCCGTAGCGAACATGAAGGTCAGCCAGTCAGGCACGTTGCGGGCCCAGATACCCACATGATCACCCGGTTCGATGCCGATGGACAGCAGCCCCTGCGCCAGGTCATCAACACGGCGGTTGAACTCGCCGTAGGACCAGCGCAAACCACGGTCAGGGTACACCACAAAGTCCTGCTGCGGGTTCTCGGCCACCTTTTTTTCAAAAAATCGATTTATCGTTTCAGTAGAATTCAACATACAGTTTTTCGCCCCGCTTACATGGGAGTGTAGATAACCGCCAGGATGCGCGCCTCTTCGGAACCGGCGGTGTGCACGTAGTGGGGAACCACCGAGTCGTAATAGATGCTGTCGCCGGCGTTCAGATTGTAGATCTCTTTACCGTAATGCACACGAATCGACCCGTCCAGCACGTAAATAAACTCCTCACCCTCGTGCTCGGAGAGGTTCAGCTCCTTCTCCTCGCCGGGCCGCACGGTGATAACAAAGGGCTCCATATGCCGGTCCTTCTTTTCAGCGGCCAGCGAAAAGAAGTCGAGACTGCTCTGGTCGGAGACGGTCTTGCTTCCCGAAAAGCGAATAATCTTGTCGCTCCTGCCGCCTGCCACCATCACCGGGCCCTGTCCCGGGGCATCATCTAGAAAAGTTCCCAGCCGCACCCCCAGCGCCCGGGCAAGCTTGAGCAAGGGCGCCAGCGAAGGGGCCAATTTGCCCCCCTCCAGCTGTTCAATCATCTGGGCGCTGACGCTGCTGAGCTCCGCCAGACGCTCAACCGAAATCTCCCGCTGTTCGCGGGTCTGTTTGATTTTCGTTCCTATAGTATTCGCATTGTCCATGCGCTCGATAGTAGAGGGTAATTCAAGCTCTTGCAAGACGTGTGTCGACCGCAAACCGAATTTAATATGAAACCTATCTGATTGCTGAAGAGAACGGTTACCAACGATAGTACTCTTCGCACTCACAAACTATGTGTCCCAATATTGTATTATCGGGTGTACACTATAGGGTGCACCTTCGCCTGATCTTAGGTATCACTTTGAGGAGGTGAAATATGAAAAGTTTTCCTACTGCTATTCTTTTTATTTTGATAGTTACTGTCCTGGTCCCCGCATCGATTACAGCCGAACCAAATCCTATTCCGCTGAGTGAGCATAAAACAGTTGTGTTTCAAGACGGCCCGGATTATTCATCAGGAATGGTCTTTGGTGTACAGCAAGAAACCGAAGTTACCGTAACTACTACTACATATTCTGACAAACTGCTTATTGATCTTTACTACCCTCCAGATATGCTCTTTTCTGAACCCCGCCCAGCGGTATTGATTGTAAACGGTGCTCAATCAGATGTGAAAAACCGCAGGGAGATCGGCCGGCCGTACATGCGTACGAATCAAGCCCTCGGATGGGCTCAGCTTATCTCCGAACAAGGCTTGGTGGCAGTTACCTACGAAACCGGCAGCAGCACCGAGGCAAGCTTGGTTGATGTAGTTGAGTGGCTACAGCAGAATGGCAGTGTGTACGGTGTACACCCTGGCGTTTATGCAAGCGCATTCCCAGTAAAGAATCACGGAAGAATTAAACCCGCTATACTGCTGAGAAACAATCCCAATTCGTATCTTGATAGTCGATATAAATCCCTCTAAAATAGGTTATATACTCATAGTTCCGCAGAAGAATGTGCTTAAGAAGGTAGGTAGTGCCAAAAAAAATCCTGATAGTCGAAGACGAGGCAATTATCGCAATGTCCGAAGCCCAAATGCTCGAGAAGCACGGCTTCGAGGTGAGTACCGTTCACAACGGCGATAAGGCAGTCGAGGCCGCTGCCTCCGATCCAAAAATTTCCCTCATCCTCATGGACATCGACTTGGGCAAAGGAATGGACGGCACCGAAGCTGCCGAAATTATACTCGAGACCCGCGACCTGCCCGTGGTATTCCTCTCTTCCCACACCGAGCCGGCGATAGTGAAGAAAACCGAGGGCATTACCTCCTACGGCTACATTGTCAAGAACTCCGGCGAGACAGTACTGATTGCCTCCATCAGAATGGCCTTTCGCCTATGGGAGAGCGAGGACAAATTCCGTAAAGCCTTTGAGTACACCTCAGTGGGAATGGTCCTCACCTCCCCCTCCGGAGAGCTCCTTCAGATAAATGCGGCCTTCGCATCAATGCTCGGGTATTCACCGGCGGAAATTTATTCGGTCAATTTTACAAAACTAACTCACCCGGAAGACATTGAGATGAGTGTCGATCAGATGAAAATGATACTATATGGAAAGGCCGACCACAGACAGTTCACCAAGCGCTATATCCGAAAAGATGGAGCTGTAGTGTGGGCAGATATCAACACCATGCTTCTACGAGACTCAGAGGGAAAGCCGATTCACTTCGTAACCCACGCCCAGGATATCACCGAATCCAAGCGTATGCAGGAAGAAATCGATCGACAGCGTGAGCAGTACGATCTTCTGTTACGCTCGGCACCAGCCCCCATACTCGTAGCTCAAGACGGCAAATATGTCTATAGCAACCCCAGTGCAGCAAAGCTGATGGGGTATACATCTTCACAAGAACTCATCGGAACACCTATTCAGCAGACCATTTGCAAGGATTCATTGAAGAAGATTAAAAAACGAATGGAACAACTCGAAGCGGGCCGCTCAAATCCTGCCCAAGAAATCACCATCCTTCGTAAAGACGGAGAAACCCTCTGCTGTGAGTCAACATCCATACCGATTACGTATAACTCTTCTCCCGCCGCCCTCATTATAGGCCGCAACCTGACTGCCCAAAAACAGATTGAGGCTGCACTGAAGGAGAGCAGAGATAAAATTGCGAGCATATTGAAAGCAGCCCCTACCGGCATAGGTGTCGTCCAAGGCCGGAAAAAACGGACCCTAGTAGAAGCGAATGAAAAATTATGTGTTATGACCGGCTACACCCGGGAGGAGCTCCTCGGAAAATCCGCCAGGATTCTCTATCCATCTCAAGAAGATTATGAGTACGTCGGTTCAGAGAAATATCGGCAGATCGATGAACACGGCACCGGAAGCGTTGAAACCCGCTGGCAGAAAAAAGACGGGACGATCATGGAAGTGCTCCTCGCCTCATCCCCCATTCATCCAACCGACATCTCCCTGGGAGTTACCTTTACCGCAATGGACATCACCCAGCGCAAGCAAGCGAAAAAAAAGCTCCACGAAAAAGAAGCTCTGTACCGCAATCTAATGGAAAACAGTATCGACGCTACCTATTTAATGAACGAAACGGGTAAGGTGCTACAGGTCAACCATACTGCCTGTGAGATGCTCGGCTACTCCGAGGACGAGCTGCTGCAATTGACAATTGATGATATCGACCCCAACTTTCCCTCTAAGCGTTTTATCGAATTCTGGAAACACAAACCGGAGGGGTCGACTGTGTTGTTCGAAACTATCCATAGGCACAAGAGTGGTAAGGAGATACCCGTCGAAGTAAATGGGATTTTTTTTATACTTGACGGAAAAAAATACCTCTTCGGGGTTTCCCGGGACCTTACGGAGAGAAAAAGGAAAGAGGAAGCTTTGAAAAACAGTGAGGAAAAATATCGCTTGCTGTTTAACTATTCAAACGACGCCATCTTTGTACATGAGATAGGAGAAGACAATCTACCGGGCAAAAATATCGAGGTAAACGAACAGGCAACTACTCTATTGCAGTACAGCCGGGAAGAACTCCTGAGCATGTCTGCAAAAAGTGTAATGCCGGAGGCCAGAGCCTCTGAAATGTTACTGCATGCCCAAGAACTACTACAAAAAAAGCATCTTACCTTTGAAACCGAGAATATAAGAAAAGACGGGGTTGTCGTTTCGATTGAGGTGAGTGCATATCTCTACTCCCTAGGAACCAGGAGGTTTGTGGTAGCAAGTGTTCGAGATATTACTACGCGCATACATACAGAAGAGAATCTCCGAAAAGCTCTTAAAGAAAAGGACTTCCTCTTGAGAGAACTCAACCACAGGGTAAAAAACAACCTCTCTATGGTCTCTTCTCTTATCAGCTTAAAAGACTCGGAAATTGAAGCCGATCTAAGTGATCTGAAACACAGAATAAATGCTATTCGTTTGGTACATGAGAAGCTCCAACACTACAAAGAACTGGACAAAATCGAGGTAAGAGAATACTTCCAAGAGCTTTTAGAGACCATATTCTCCTCCAGTGCCGACCGGAATGTAAGAATAATCAATAAGGTCGAAGAGCTGAGTATTCCCACAAAAACAGCTATCTCTCTGGGCTTAATCGCAAACGAGATAGCCACCAACGCAATCAAATACGGCTTTAACTCCAAGAAGGAAGCCATTTTTACCGTGAGCCTTGCAGAAGACAAGGAAAACCACCTCTACAGCCTCAGCTTTTCGAATAGTGGAAATCCCTTTCCCGAAGATATCAATATTGAGAACACGGAAACTTCGGGCTTACAACTGATATCTATCCTCGCAAAGCAGGTGAAGGGAACACTGGAATTAGAAAAACGCCCCAGTCCGAAATTTACCATCCGATTCCCGGTAGATCCATAGTTTATTTAACCTCCCCATCCATGGTACTATAAAGTATGACGGAAGGTGCGGTGCAGCGTTCGACATTCACCAATCATTACGGCCATATAGCGCTCATGCTGACGGCCCTGCTGGTGATTTCAAGTCTGATCACAGCCCCGCGATCTCCGCCGACACCTCCCAGAACACAGGGAGCAACACTATGAAAGTAACCATTATTTACGACAATACCGCCTTTCGAGAGAACCTCAAGCCAAATTGGGGCTTTGCCGCCCTGGTAGAAGCCCACGGACGGCGCATTCTCTTCGACACCGGCACCCGAGGCGCCCTGATGCTCGCCAATATGCGCACGCTGGGCATCGATCCTGGCAGCATAGATGATGTGTTCATCTCCCACTCCCATTTCGACCACACCGGCGGACTGTCGGCCTTCCTCAAGCAGAACCGCAAAGTCACAGTCTGGTCCCCGCCCTCATTTCGCGGCGCAAAACGGGCCTCCAAAGTCATCCAGGTCCCCCAGCCCCGTACTCTCTACGATGGAATCCACTCCACCGGCGAGCTGCAGCGCATAGAGCAGTCCCTGTGCATCGAAACCCAACTGGGCATTATCATTATCGCCGGCTGTTCCCACCCGGATATGGAGACCATCCTCAGCGCTGCCTCGCAGTTCGGGGAAGTCTATGGCATTATTGGAGGCCTGCACGGCACCCGCCCTGAAAGCCTGGCGGGGCTGAAGCTGATCTGCGCCACCCACTGCACCCGCCACAAAAAGGCCATCCAGCGCTTGTATCCGGAGGCCTACGTAGAGGGCGGAGCCGGCCGGATTTTGGAAATTGCTGCAACTGTCTCAGCCCACTAAGCGATTCTGAACGCCCTTGCTCTGCGCCCTCCAGCTTCTCTGTTTGGCTCCTGAACAAAGGTCCCTATCCCTCCACCAGCCGCCATACCTGCTCTGCCCCTTGCAAGACATCAATTCTAAATTTGAAAATTTTACCAAAATTTTCAAATTTAGAATGCTCACATTTTGTTTAAGATAAGTAAATTAGCTTAAAGAGTTTGAGGTTATTCTAATTTTGGAAGTCAAAAGACTTCCAAAATTAGAATTCCTGCTTGCAAGAGGCGCCCCCTTGCGGATATCCTGTTCAGTAAATAGTGTAAAAGGCGGAGCAGTATTATGGAAACAGAACACAAGGTCTACACTCTACTCGAAGAGCTGGGAATCGATTACGAACAGCACTCCCATCCGGCCGTGTACACCGTCGATGAGGCCCTCCAGCACTGGCAGGAC
>CAZDFY010000158.1:0-6967 GCA_964504785.1 uncultured Sediminispirochaeta sp.
CACAAAATTGGATTATTTCAAATGATAATTACCTGCAGCCTATTTTAATTGTCGATTGGCGATATAGTTTTTCACATTCCAACCTATCTGCTATACTGATGATTAGCAGGTGATATATGGATAGAGAAAACGTTGCAGAAAAAATAGCATTTATTTGTGATATGGATGGGGTGATCTACCACGGCGACCGGCTGCTGCCGGGGGCGCGGGAGTTTGTGGATTGGCTGAAGCAGGAGAAGAAAAAGTTTCTGTTTCTCACCAACTCTTCGGAGCGCTCACCCCGGGAGCTCGGGCAGAAGCTTGAGCGGTTGGGACTTGAGGTCCCGGAGGACCATTTTTACACCAGTGCCCTCGCAACCGGGATCTTTCTTAAAAACCAGCATCCCGGGGCCAGTGCCTATGTGATCGGTGAGGCGGGCCTCATCAATGCCCTCTACGATGCCGGCATTACAATGAACAACGTAAATCCCGACTTTGTAGTGGTGGGGGAATCTCACTCATATACCTTCGAAACCCTGGTGAAGGCGGTAAATTTGGTCCGACAGGGTGCGCGCTTAATCGGAACAAACCCGGACTTAACCGGGCCGGTGGAAGATGCAATAATTCCCGCCACCGGGGCTTTGATTTCTCCAATCGAACTTGCCACTGAAAATAAGGCCTACTTTGTCGGAAAGCCGAATCCCCTTATGATGCGCAATGCCCTCAAAATCCTCGGAACCAGGCGTGAGGAAACTGTAATAATCGGCGACAGGATGGATACCGACATTGTGGCCGGGATTGAATCGGAGATAGAGACAATTCTGGTTTTGTCCGGGGTTACCACACGGGAGCAAATAGAGCGTTATGCCTATCGGCCCCATCTTATTTTAGATGGAGTTGGGGATATTGTAGAATAATGTTGAACGGTAAGAGAGGAAGCGAAGCATAGGCAATTACATCAAAGATACTAGAGGCCTCTCGCTTCATTACAACTTAAAACTGTACCCAAAGTCGAGGGTAATGAAGGTTGTTGCCATATACGCGCTGTCGTTTTCCGCATCCCCTTTCACCACATCTCCGCTGCCGTATAGAAACAAGACCTCTGTTTTTAGAGAAAAAGAATTGTTGATGTAATATTCCAGGGAAAAGTCAACACAGGGGCCGTCAAAGGCATTTTCTATATCAAAAATAGGATAAGAATCGGTAACTTCATCATAAGTTCTTATCTCACCGACGGGAATAAAGCCCGCGTAGAGAGCTCCCCGCAAGGTGCTGGTGGCACAGTAGTTGATCCCGGCCATAAGCGTATAGTATTCCGCCGCCGCTCCCGCCTCAGCTTGATCGCGATTATCAGCTGAAATTTCATTCCCCACATAAGAAAAACAAGGTGAGTATGAGGGCTATCACTACACACGACCCTATAGTGATATTCACAATATAACTACCCCTCTATTTTAATGATCTATCGGTTTCGGTAAAAACTCAAGGACAAATATATCCGCGCCACACTTCCCCACACTTCCCGCTATCCTGATACATGCAGGGACACGGAGTGCTCATGCAGAGTGCTCATGCGCACTATTTTTCTTGATTTCCCTCAGTACTTCAATTAGCATTTGAAACAGCGATGGATTACCTTGCCTTCGTCGGGGGAATCATCCTCTGGTTCATTGCTCTTGAGCATCTTATTGTGAGGACGAAAACCACCGCAGCGTACATGTTCTCACTTCTCTATGGGACCACAGGTTGCCTGGCCTTCTACTTTTGGAGTCTGGAAACCGGGGCGATTCAACATGCGCCAATTCTCATTGATATCGATTTGGCCATTACCTTTATAATCGGTCCAGCACTTTTTTTGTACTACCGGTTTACGATCAGAAGCGATCAGCATTTTGAACCGCAGTTTATTTTACATATGCTTCCTGCGTTATTTGTACTGGGCTTTGTTCTTGTACGTAATCTTATTGCCCCTCTTGTAGACCCTCCCCTAGAGATGCTGCCTTCATACCACACCGGCGGGGTGAGGACCTATGTGAGTATTATTTCAGACCTGTGGGTATTTGGGTATATGACAATTATTGCAGTACGAGCCGTCAATTTCCATAAAGAACCGGCTGTAAAGGAAGTACAAGGTCATCGTGCCTTTTCTGCTTTTTTTGTTCTGTTTGCACTCAACTCAGCAGGCCTTGTCTCGGCCCATTTATTTAAAAATGACCTGTTTATCAGCATAAGTTTTACCGTTTTTGTGTTACTGGCTCTAGCGCACTCTCTATTTACTACGCGGTATCCCAGCTTTGCCGTGGACATACAAAGTGCCAATCGTAAAAGGCGGGCAACATGTGTTCGAATGAACAAGGAAGAAATCGAACTTGGAATTGAACGTCTCAGAAAACTTATGGAGGACCGCAAGATATATCGAGACCCAATACTCACGTTAGCAAAATTAAGTACTATGGTCGGAATGCCCGTCTACCAGCTCTCTTACATTCTCAACTCGAGAATTCACTCTAATTTTTCCACTTATGTGAATGCTTATCGCATCCGAGAGGCCAGGGAGTTGCTTTTAAATAAGCCCGATATGAGTATATTGGACATTGTATATGCTACAGGATTCAATTCAAAATCAACATTCAACACATGCTTTCATGTAAGTACCGGTAAAACACCAAGTGAATACAGGCATTCAACAATAACTCCTACAATAAGACCGGATTTATAAATCCGGACGAATCTCCAACCAAGACGCTCTATAATAGAGTTAGATTTGCAGCTGGGAGGACCGGTATGAAAGATCGTCCATTAAAGATACTGCTGTTTCTAATGGTGTTAGTGTGTATTTTCTCATTACACGGCTGCGATCTGTTCTCTCTGTTTTCGGATGAGGAAGAAGATGGAAACTCATCAGCGAATGGGGAGCTCGATGATTTTTTAGGCCGCGGATATGATGTATCTAAAGAATATGCCAAGCCGGCTGATGTGATGAGCGGCATCCTTGATACTGAAGCATTAAATGCTGATGGGCTTATAGAGGTTCTAGAGGTAAACGATACTACCCATCTTGAAAGCCACGGCGAACAAGTGCTTGATTACTGTAAAAGTCTCGCCTCAAGTATAAGCCTTAGTGGATCGTATTTCTACTTTAGTGGTTCGGTAAGTACTAACTTCGCGTATAACAATAAAGTATATGCCTCCCATTCCTTCGCTACCGTACAAACCAAAATACACCGTCGGCGAGTGATGGTTCCGGATAGTGTGAGTACTGATGATCTGAAATCTTATTTGACCGAGTCCGCATCAGAAGCAATAAATGATGAGACGATTAGACCGGAGACACTTTTCAGCACCTTCGGCACCCACGTCGTTACCGGTCTGTTTGTAGGAGCCCGTCTTGACTACAGTATAAGATGTGATATGAGCAAAGTGAATACTTCTAAGGCTATTGATGTACTGGTCACCGCTGCCTATAACAGCAGCATTGCAAGTATTGAAGGGAGTACAGAATTCCTCAGCGAAGAGGAGCAGAGCAGCTTCAATCAAAATGTGAGTGAACGTAGTTATGTAGTCGGCGGAAACAGCCAGTACGGACAAAAAATTATGGAAGACAACTCTTATTATGACCAGTGGGTTGAGAGTATCGATGAGAACAGTATTTTCTGCGACTACACCGACAACGGACTTAGACCGATTTGGGACTTTGCAGATGATACCGGCCGCGCATCTGAACTTGAAACCGCTCTTCAAGGGTACCTGGAAGCAGAACGGGTAGAAGAGATCAATGACTCAAGTGCGATAAAACTGGCGGAGATATATGACGGATATAATAAAGACGGTCAGGGATATGCACTCTGGGCGATTGCCTCTACTGTGGTGAATGATCTCTCTAAGTTAAATTCCATTCCCGACTATCTTTCAGTGGTGGACCTCTATTCTGAACCTGCCCAGTCTGTCGAAACTCCTGTGAATTTTGCCAACAGAATTTCCTCTGTGTGGGTAGCCGACGGGTACGTAGTGTCTTTGTATCAACTACAGAACTGTCAGGATGAGGTATTCCAGTTTGTGGGAGAAGAAGATCAGATTGTGTATCACAATATCGCAAAGTCATTGGATATACGTCCGGCAGGCTCCTCTTCAGGCGAGGCTGTCGTCAACGTGTATCATGATACCAACCTTGGAGGCGGTAGGAAGTCCTATTACAATGCCGTGCAGGACGACCGCCTCGGTGGTTTTATGGGGGACAAAATCAGCTCAGTAGAAATCCTCAACCCTGACTATGAAATAGTGCTCTACAGGGATTCTTATTTCGGGGGGACCAAATTAACCCTCACTGAGACTGCCTTAACCCTGCCCAGCTGGAATGATCAGGCATCATCCCTGGAGGTAAGGCGTAAGGAATAATACAGTTTTTCAGTGTACATTCAATATAAAAAAATAAATATATTTCGTTCACATTTTATTCACACTTTCCTGCCATATTCTGAAGTACATAATAAAGCAGGCACACACAAGTGCCGGCAGGAGGGAAAACATGCAACACAGAAAAATGGTAATTGGATTAGTGGTACTGACGATTTTAATCACCCTAGTAGCTTCACCGCTCTTTGCTCAGAAAAATGGAGCATCGGCAAGGGGAAGGGGCCGCGGGACTACAAGAATGATGAACCCTAATACAGCAGCTTATGCCGGAAGTATTGAGGTAGTACTCAATGATATCGAACCCGGAGAGCTTACTTCAGAGGAAAAAGCTGGGATTATGCTGATGCGGGAGGAAGAGAAGCTTGCCCGGGATGTGTATCTCACTCTGTATGAAAAATGGAACATTCCGGTCTTCTCCAATATCGCCGAAAGTGAACAGACCCACATGGATGCGATGGAACTGCTTATTGAGCGCTACGGGCTTGAGGACCCGATCTCGGACGAATCGGCCTCTTCTCGGGGGTCTTACACTAGGGCCGAATTTGAAGATCTTTATACAGAATTGACCGAGCAGGGCCTGGCCTCATACAGTGCGGCACTTGAAGTAGGAGCCTTAATTGAAGACCTTGATATCGCCGATCTGGAAAGACTTATTTCAGAAAGCGAAAATAATGATGTGCGGATAGTATATCAGAACCTCTTAAAGGGGTCCCGCAATCATCTACGCTCCTTTGATCGGCAGCTTGTACGAAGCGGAGGCAGTTACGGTCCGCAGTATGTTACAGAGCTGGACTATGAGAATATTGTTTCAAGCCGAAATGAGGCCGGAGTAATTACTGATCCCGATTTTATCTTCTAATCAGAAACCAAAATTGGAGAGGTGCCCAGCGCCTCTCCAAATTATCTGCAAAACCTGCGGAAATAAGTGGAAATAGAATAAACACTAGAAGATAATAAAAATAGAAAAAAAGAGAGGAAAAGAATGGCAGAGAAAATGAAAAAGAGGAAATCGCGAAAGAAAATTGCACGTATACGGAGGGGGGTGCAGATTTTCTTTTTTGTGTTGATTGCTTTTATTGCGGTGAACCATACACTTTCTGAAAGCGGAGGGGGGATTCCGGTTGTTTCAGATGCATCCCTGCATGCAGTCTGTCCTTTTGGAGGTGTAGTATCAATTTACCAGTTTGCCTCGGTAGGCGATTTTGTGAAAAAGACCCACGAGTCAAGTTTGATTCTTATGATCATTGTGTTTGCCCTTGCGATAGTGGCGGGGCCGGTGTTTTGCGGTTGGATCTGCCCCTTCGGTACTTTTCAGGAGTGGCTTGGGAATCTTGGACGGCGCCTCTTCGGCACGAGGTATAATACTATGATTCCGACAAAGCTCGATTCGGTACTTCGTTACCTTCGCTATGCAGTCGCGGTGTGGGTACTGTATGTAACAGCCCGCAGCGCGGAGCTTATTTTTGCCGACTATGACCCGTATTATGCTCTTTTTAATTTCTGGAGCGGAGAGGTTGCCCTTACCGCATTTATTGCTTTAGCCGTTGTAGTGGTGCTTTCGATATTTGTTGAGCGACCCTTCTGCAAGTACGCCTGTCCCTACGGAGCGGTATTGGGATTATTCAATTTTTTCAGAATATTCGGCATACGGCGAAATCCGCACACGTGTATAGATTGCAAACAGTGTGACAAGGCCTGTCCGATGAATATTGAAGTTTCTACTGCAGGACGGGTACGGGACCACCAGTGTATAAGCTGTCTTAAATGCACAAGCGAACAGGCCTGTCCGGTAACCGACACGGTGGAACTCATGACCAGTACCTACAAGATCGAAACCAAGGAGGCCCAGGTATGAAACTTCGCTCACCACAGATAGCAATTCTCTCTTTCCTGTTTGTGTTTGGGGGAATCCTTATCAGTATGCTGGCGGGGGCCTGGCAAAGTGAAAGCTCAAAGATACCGGCAGCTTATACCTCCGGCGAGTTTGAGGGCGAGTACAATCCAGCGGATATTCGCGGTTCATACACCTTTTCCGATATTGCCGAAGCCTTCGGAGTGCCTGCAGACATGTTGGTTGAGGCCTTTGGTTTTAAAGAACGGGAAAATGCAGAAGAACTACAGATCAAGTTATTTGAAGATGTATACGGCATAATTGATGGAAAAGAGATCGGCACCGACAGTATGCGTCTTTTTGTCGCCCTCTATCTCGAACGACCCTATACTCCCGAAGAAGGTACTGGTCTACCTGCCCGCGCTATAGAGATCCTCCGTGAAAAAAATAGAATCGATCAAGAACGGGCGGCCACTCTCACAGATAAATATAGTGTGGCCATTACTGGTATCGCCGTTGATGAAGCCGTGGAATCGCTGGAAGCGACGGAGTCCGCCGAAGAATATGCTGAAGACCCTACGATTAAGGGTAAAACAACTTTCCGTGACCTAATGGATTGGGGCCTCACAAAGGCTGAAATAGAGGAAATTATTGAGATGCCGATCGGGCCTCCCACCCAAGCCCTGCGTGACTTCTTCTTGGAACAGGGGGTTGAGTTTTCCGAATACAAAGAGGAGCTGCAAA
>CAZDFY010000159.1:0-6851 GCA_964504785.1 uncultured Sediminispirochaeta sp.
CCACTGTCCGGTGTTTCTAGAGATTGCCTCCGATGAATGAAGACAGTAATTGAAGAGTTTTCTGAAGAATGGCAAAAGACAAAAAAGATGAGATTCTTATCTTTAGGTCCTTAGTCCCTTTTCTCACATCTGTATGAGAATGGATCACAAAAAATTCATTCAATGAATGAAATAAAAACCTTGACAAATCTCACTCCCTAGAAGATAATTCATTCATTGAATGAACCATAGGAGGTTAGAATGTTTCGATCAAAAAGACATTGTTTTGTAACAATGATGGTGGTCATCACTATGCTGCTGTCCGCGGCACTAGTGTGGGCTGGGGGCTCCCAGGAGGATTCGCAGGAAAATGAGAATGGAAAAGTGGTCCTGAGTACATATTTCCAGATTGATCCTGCAAATCCGCAGTATGAAGGGCATAATGCGGTAATGGAAGCTTTTGCTGAAGCTCATCCCGAAATTGAATTTCGCCATGAGTACGCAACAGGAGAATCTTTTCATCAAAAATTCCAGGCCATGGCTGCCTCCGGAAGCATGCCTGATGTCTTCACTACTTATGTAGGAAAACGTACTGCCTATATTACTGAAACGGGGAAAGTTCTTGATCTTCGCCCTTATCTTGATGAGAGTTTTATGAACAAGTTCACAGAAGCGTCCTGGGAACCCCAGGGAAAAGATGGCGAGATTTACACCATCCCTCCCTCGATGGCTGTTTGCCATGCGATGTATGCAAACACTGCAATTCTTGATGAACTTGGACTTGAGTTTCCCGAAACCTATCAGGACCTTCTGGATCAGGTGAGCGTAATCAGAGATGCCGGATATTATCCCGTTTCGATGGGTAACCGCGACCAGTGGGTGGTAAACTCATGGCTGCTCAGCGCTCTCGTTGACCGAAAGGGCGGAAAGGAGTGGATGAACAAGGCAATGTCTGGTGAAGCCTCTTTTACCGAAGATCCTTTTGTAGAATCTCTAGAGATTGTAAAGGAAATGGTTGATAAGAATGTGTTCAGCCCGGGGGTAAACCAGATGTCCAACACGGAAGCAGACCAAGAGTTTTACCAGGGTAAGTCTGTGTATCTGATTGATGCAGGCTGGAGAACTTCCGCTATGGTAACCTCTTTACCCAAGGATTTTCGGAACAACATCTATATGGGCGTTTTTCCCGAAGTTCCAGGAGAAGTCCATGCCGGTTCAAGCGCGGCTGTCCCGTCGGAGGGGTTTGGAATTAGTGCCGATCTTTCTGATGATACGGCAAAAAGGGAAGCGGCCCTTACTTTCTTAAAGTTTTACAACGGTGAGCAGGGTGCAGCTATTCGCCTTGAATACGGAGAGATTCCTACTTACAAACTTGACTATAGCGAATTTGACATGCCGAGATTGCAGCGTGCCTATGCTGAGTTTCAAAAGGAAACACCTATGGGCTATGTGATTGATGCTAAAATGGACGGCGAAGGAATGGGAATTCTTAACCCTTCAATTCAGGCAATGATGTTCGGAAATATTACACCCATGGAGGTAGCTGAAAAATACGAGAATTGGGTGAAAGATAATGACTCAAATAGAATAGGAAACTAAAAAAAGGGGAAGATGATGATCGAAACACGAGATAAGAAGTATAGCTTCTACATTTTGTTATTACCTGCACTGTTGATCTACTTAGCGATCATCATCTTTCCGATTGGTGTAAGTACCGTACTCTCGGTAACTAAATGGAAGAATTTTGCCTTAGTTGGATTAGTAGGGCTAGATAATTATATAACTATCTTGAAAGATCCGGGATTTCTGTATGCCCTCTGGCATAATATACAAATAATGCTTGTTTCCGTTCTTGGGCAAATACCCTTAGGTATGCTTTTGGCTTATTTACTGTATCGAAAACTTGTGCGGGCAACTAAATTTTTTGAAATGATGATTTTTTTACCCATCACAATTTCAGCAGTAGTGGTTGCTCTATTGTGGAACCGAATTTTTTCTCCAATTGGTATATATACGAATTTAGTCAGAATGCTTACAGATAACCCGGACTATGTAGTACGAATTTTCGAGAACCAGAACTGGGCGATGATACCCATTTTATTTGTGTTGCTTTGGATGCATACAAGTTTGTATATGGTGATGTTTCTGGCCAATATGCAGCGTATTCCCTCAACCGTGATAGAGGCGGCGAAAATTGATGGGGCCTCAGAGTCGACAATACTTTCAAGGATCATTGTTCCGGCATTGGCGAATGTAATTTTCACAAGTTCTATCTTTGCAATCTCCGGAAGCCTTAAAAGTTTTGATTTAGTGTATGCAATGACAGGAGGCGGGCCGGTAAATTATACCAGTGTGATGTCTATTTATCTCTACAAACACACATTTACCTACAACAACTACGGATACGGAAGTGCCGTTTCGGTCATCATTGTTATTCTAAGTGTCGGACTTATAACACTGTCTAGACGAATTTACACTCGATTTCAAGAGAAGTACGAATAAGGGTGCTATGATGAAAAATATTGATCAGGATATCTCCGTTGGGTGGAGAGTTTTTGCGTACATTTTTTTAATTTTCTTCACTTTGATTACTTTACTACCACTAGTCTGGATGTTGTATTCTTCTTTTAAGTTGCAGGGAGAAATAATGCTGTTTCCTCTGGGACTTCCGAAGGAACCGACCCTGAAAAACTACTTCGATGCATGGATGCACGGTAATATGGGAATAGCAGCACTTAATAGTGCTATATATACCGGTGTTGGTACTTTTTTTACTGTGTTGTGTGCCCTTTCTGCAGGATATGCACTAACGAAGTTTGGCTACAAATCCTCAAAAAACTACTATGCTGTGTTTACCCTCGGTTTACTGATTACGGTAAACTCGGTGATCGCACCGCTTTTTATTATGGAAACAAGAATTGGATTATACGATACCAGATTGGGGGTAATTTTACCCTATATTGCCTTTGGCCTGCCAATGGCGGTATTGCTTGCGTGTTCCTATATAAGAGGGATCCCGGACTCGCTGATTGAAGCGGCTTTGATCGACGGTGCTACCTATATTCAAGTTTTTTTCAGAATAATAATTATCGTTTCTTCGCCTGTTATAGCGACTATTGGAGTGCTCACTTTTTTACGTAATTGGAATGAGTTTATTCTGGTATTTATTTTAACCAGTGGTGAGAATATGCGGAGTTTACCGGTTTCGATCAATGCCTTTGCGGGACGCCTGAATGTGAATTACGGAATGCAGTTTGCGGCCCTTGTTATCGGCACGTTACCAATGATTCTGTTCTACATTAGTGCCCATGGACTTCTAATTCGTGGATTTGGTGAAGGCGCATTAAAAGAATAAGATAGATAAGATTAAGGAGAGACGTTGTGAACAAAAACGTAAAGCTGGAGATATGTCTCGATTCGGCCGAATCTGCGGTAATAGCGCAGGAAAATGGTGCAGATAGAGTTGAACTATGTGATAATCTTTTCCAGGGAGGAACAACTCCCAGCACTGGAGTGTTGCGAGTGACTAGGAAGAACATAGAAATTGGATTACAGGTTATAATTCGCCCCAGGGGAGGGGATTTTCTTTATTCACACTATGAATTTGAGGCTATGAAGGAAGACATTAAAATTTCCAAGGAAGAAGGCGCAGATGGAGTGGTCTTCGGCATTTTATCCGCCGATGGAACTATAGATGTTGAACGAAATGCCGAACTGGTTTCATATGCCCATCCAATGAATTGTACCTTTCATCGTGCCTTTGATGTAGTCAGAGATCACTCTTCGGCCCTAGAAAAAGTGATCGAGCTCGGTTTTAATCGTATCCTCACCTCCGGTCAGGAGGCTACGGTACTTGAAGGGGCCCCACGGATAGTTGAACTAATTAGGCAGGCCGGCAATAGGATAACTATAATGCCGGGGAATGGAATCACCCCAAGAAATATTGAAAGAATTATCGATTTAATCGGCGCACGGGAGTATCATGTAGCAGTTGATCATGCACGGGAAAGCGGTATGAGTTTTCGTCCTGGTGGTGTGTATATGGGGGGATTGCTTCGACCACCTGAATTTCTCAATACTTATACCGATCCGGTACAGGTTCAAGTTATAAAAAATCTAATGTAAGTAGGATGATGCAATGAAGATTGTGGGTAACAGTAAGTTTCAGAAAGCGGCCAACGGGTCTCTGATTTTAAATTTTCTCAGAAAAGAGGGTGGTGCTTCTCGAAGTATGATATCGGAGAAGCTTGGCCTCCAGCCCTCTACTGTTACTTATATTATGAATAGACTTCTCCAAGCTGGGCTGGTGTGTGAGGCTGAGCCTGAAAATAACACTGAAAATGTAAAACGCGGGGTAAAACTCGAAATTAATAGTTCCTATGGTGCGGTAATTGGGCTGGATTTGCAGGCCGATTACTATAATGCTGTTATTAGCGATATCACCGGACGGATTTTAGAGACTATTCACCGGGAATACCTATCGGCAACCTCCAATTTCGAAACAAGATTTTCAGAAGTTATGGCGGAGGTTGAAAAAGAAGTTCCTAATACTATTCCTGTTCTTGGAGCCGGGGTTGCAATTCCAGGAGTGGTTGATCCTGAGGGGCCGGTAATAGAGGAGTGCTGGACACATAATTTAAGGCAAAAACATCTTGCCGCTTACCTTGAGTCCGAATTCTCTTTTCCTATAAGTGTGGAGAATGATGCAAACTGCTGTGCCTGGGGGTCACTCTGGTACGACAGTGAGGAAGAAAACGACTCTTTTATTTATTTATTACCCAGGTTTCACCGTAGAGATTTGGTACCGAAGGATTATCCCACTATTGGTATCGGATTAGGACTTGTGTACAACGGGCATATATACAACGGATTTAAACATCGTGCGGGAGAGTTTAGAAGTTTTCTTTTTGAACAGAGCGGCTCGGTACCGGGACAAATTTCACTCACCCAGGAGGAGATGGAACGTATCCGGCAGGATAAGATGGTTCGTCGAAAACTGGTGGTCGAGTTATTTCGTACACTTATCCTGTTTATGCATATTACTAATCCAAGAGCTATATATATTGGCGGTGATTTGTCGGGAGATGGCGAACTTATTGAACAGGTTTTGCTGGATGAATTGCAAGAGCAATGGGGACAGCTTCATAATGGAGGAGTAGGTTTAGTGGTACTCTCTGATGCTGATTATGATGCAGCTAAGGGAGCCTCTGCAGCAATGCTGAACACATTATACTCCATACCCCGTATTGGTGAAAGAGATCAAAATGTAAGAGTTTGGAACTCTCTACTTACCAATTTAATAGAACAATAGAAAAGCAGAGAAGAGGAAAAAATGGAAAAGATATTAGTTGCCGGTATTCATCACGAATCGAATACCTTTAATCCTATTAAAACCGGAATAAATGATTTTTCTCTACAGCGGGGGGCTGAACTGTTCGATGTGCTGAATACCGAGGACAGTGTAAGCGGTATTGTGAGAACACTGAGTGAAGCGGGGTACGGAGTAGCACCGGCATTAGTTGCCCGGGCCGTACCAAACGGGGTAGTACAAAAAAATCTATACCTTGAGCTGAAAGAGGATTTAATCAAGAGGGCCCTTCACATAATTGCCGAAGATAATGTGGTTGGTATCGCCCTCTCTTTACACGGGTCCATGCGGGTAGAGGAAATTGGTGAAGCCGAGGGCGATCTGCTTTCGACTCTCCGTGAAAACTTTCCTGATTTGCCTATTGTTGCATCCCTGGATATGCATGCAACTATAACCGAAGCAATGGTACAACATTTAGATGCCTTCACCGGTTACAAGCAGGCCCCTCATACCGACTGCTTTGAAACAGGGGTACACGCGGCGGAAATGCTAATCCGTATTCTGCAGTATAAAGTTAAGCCGGTTATTGCATGGTGCAAGCTTCCCTTGATAATTGCAGGTGAAAAGACTGAGACGAGTGTAGAGCCGATGAAAATGCTGATTGACCTGTTACGGGATGAAGAGAAGCAGAAGGGAGTCATGTCCGCCTCCTTTTTCCTGGGGTTTCCCTGGGCTGATTGTCCGGAGAACGGAGTTTCAACGGTGGTGGTGACCGATGGGAGTGAAGAAATTGCTGGAAGTACCGCGGAAAAGCTTAGCCTCGCATTTTGGCAGCAAAGAGAAAACTTTAAGTTCCATACAGTAACACTCAAAGAAAATGAAGCCCTAAAGGCAGCTTATACTGCTGCACATGAGGGATATGAACCGGTGTATGTGTCGGATTCCGGGGACAACCCCACTGCCGGTTCTTCCTCCGATTGCACCGGTTTTTTGGGCAAGGTGTTGGATTATAAACCATTTCAAACCCTCGATAAGCCGGTTATGTATGCCGGAATTTACGATCCGAAGGCGGTGGAATTCTGTTTTGAGGCGGGGGAAAACGTGGATATTGATGTAGCTGTCGGAGCAGTATTTGATACCGTTACTTCAAAACCTCTGCGCATTAAGGGAACTGTGAAAAGTTTGTGTTCGAGGTGGGGCAGGTTTTCTACAGATATGGCTTTAATGTGCACCGGCCGTGTGCACCTACTCCTTGTGTCAAAGCATATTGGATTTGTTGCCCCGGATATGTTTGCCGCCATGGGAACAGACGCCGAAGATTTTTCTGTTATTGTGGTAAAACTTGGGTATTTAACCGCGCCCCACAAGAAAATAGCAAAAAAGAGCATCATGGCCCTCAGCAGTGGAAGCAGCAATGAAGTGTTGGAATCACTGCCCTACAAAGGGCTTAATCGTCCGCTATTTCCATTTGACAAATCTGTACACTATACTCCTGCAGCTTTCATAAAGCATATATATCGGTAAGTTAGTTTTTCTACGTAGAATTCTCATATCTTGATTAAAA
>CAZDFY010000160.1:0-6831 GCA_964504785.1 uncultured Sediminispirochaeta sp.
AAAAGTCAAAAGTTCCCTGGGGATACCAATACCGGACCCGATCTTTATCGCGGGGGTACACATACTGGGCACCGGTCTTCCAGAGAAACAGCCCAAACTGCAGCCGCTCATGGTTCATCCGCCACAATGTTTCCAGCTCATGATCATCGGGAACCTGGTTTGTCCAGGTGTCGTGGTGGAAGGGAATCAAGACCCGCGCATCCAGATTCTGGGCAATTCGCAGACAATCGGAGGCGGGTACTTTGTCCATGTTCCCCGGTGCATTGATGCCGTAGGAGACCAAACAGACATCGATATCAAACTCTTTTCCATGCTTAAAATAGCCGTTTGAATAGTGGGAGTCTCCGGAATGGTAGATCTGTCCACCGGGGGTTTCAATGACATAGCTTACTGCTCGCTCATCCATATCCACCGGCATTTTTCCCCGCAGATCCCCGGTGGGGGGAGTAGTAATGAGGGCGGTGCGGTCAAAAGACTCTACCGCATGCACCGTTATATCCCCTACTTTGTAGGTATCCCCGGGCTTGACCACTACGCAGCGCTCTTCGGGAACTCCAATGGCCAGCCACTTATCAACGCACAATTGTGGTCCCACAAAGGGGGCATCGGTGTTCTGCACCACCGCCGCCGCTACGTAGGGACAAATATGATCGTCGTGGATATGGGTAGAGAACAGCACATCCAGTTTGTTGATCTTGCCCACCTCAAAGGGGTCCATCACCGTGGGGTACGCCTTTAGATTAGGCGGAAGGGCCCGCCCGCCGGTCATTCGGGTCATTTGAAAATCCTGGGTCTCTTCATAGGGCGGCTCTTCATGGGTCGAACGGCCGCGGCCTACCCAATAATCCATGGCGATATTTGCATTGCCGGGAGTTTTTACCCAAATTCCGGTGGTTCCGAGCCACCACATGGAGAAATTTCCCGGTTCTACCTTGAAATCTCTGATCTCTTCATTAAGCCAAGTACCCCATTCGGGAAATACATCCTTAAGCCACTGTTCTTTTGTTATTGATTTTACATTCATGGAATTATCTCCCATATTTCGTTCCTCCAAAATAATTATTTATACTATCCTTTTACGGCTCCTGCCGTTAAACCCATAATTAAGCTCTTTGCCGCGGTGAAGGTAAAAATAAAGGCGGGGATTGCTATAATGGTTGCAATCGCGGTTATTTTTCCCCATTCGGTTCCCGTGTCCGTTAAGTACAGGGATACCGCCACCGGCAGTGTACGTGTATTGCGATTAGTCAGGACCAAACTCAGAATAAACTCGTTCCAACTGATCCTGAAGGTAAATATACTTGCCACAGAAAGCCCCGGCGCAATCAGGGGCAAAATAATCCTCCGAAAGGTCATCATGTGGGAACAGCCGTCCATTTGGGCCGATTCTTCAAGCTCCTTTGGGACCTCCATGATGAATGTTCGCAGCACCCAAATGTTAAACGGAAGGTTGAGTGCCACATACACCAGGGCAAGGCTCATCCTCGCGTTAGTTACCCCCAGCTGATTGTAGAGCAGAAAGATCGGCACCACCAGAATAACCGGCGGGACCATTCTCATCAACAGGGTCCCCAAAACCACCAGCTTTTTTCCTTTGAACTTAAAACGTGCCAGCGAATAGGCGCCTAGGGCCCCAGCGGTCACACTCAGCACCGTTGCGGTGAGGGCAACAAATATGCTGTTATAGAAATACGTGAAAAACTTACCTTCAAAGAGTACTTCCTGATAATTCTTGAAGGTCGGTAAAAATACCCACTTCGGTGGAATGCTGAAGGCGTCGACCTCATTTTTTAACGAGGTTGCAACCATCTCATAAATTGGAAAGAGGGCAAATGCGGCAAACACAATAATGAATACATACCGCAACACCATCGCAAGTTTCTGTCTTTTTTTCATTGTGAGCAGCGGCATCATTAGTTCTCCTTATTTTTCAGGTTGCTGACTATCAGTCCAAGGGATAGAATTACGATCAGCAGCAATAAGAGCACGGCAATTGCTGATGCTAAGCCCAGGCGCTGACTTACAAAGGCCGACTTGTATAAGTGAAGGCTCATCACCTCCGTTGAAACACCGGGTCCCCCGTAGGTCAAATTAAAGATTACAACCAGACTTCTAAATGCATCTATAAGACGAAGAATCGCCGTCACTCCAAGAATTGACGCGATATAGGGAAGCTTTATGCGCAAAAGTTTCTGCATATAGTTAGCCCCGTCTACGACAGCCGCATCGGAGAGGTCCTTAGGTATCCCCTGCAGGGCAGCTAGGGCAAGCAGAAACACAAAGGGCGTCCATTGCCACACGTCGGCAATAATAACCGACGTTAATGCAATATCCGGATTCGACAACCACCCCACACGCTCAAAGCCCAGTTGGGTAAGAAGATAGTTGATCTTACCGTAGGAGGGGTTGTACATAAATCGCCACATCACACCTACGACGACCGGGGCCACCATAATCGGCAGCACAAAGAGGGTACGAAAAAATCGCATCCCCTTCAGTCCCGACTCCAACAGCAGGGCAAGGATAAGCCCAGCTACTATTTCTATTACCACCACACTTAACACAAAGCGTATAGTGACTAAGACGCTCGTACGAAAGTTATCACTTTTAAACAGCTCGATATAATTGCGAAGGCCTACAAATGTCGGTTCCTTCGATATATCCCGCATAAGCCATTCAAAAAAACTTAGCCGTAATCCCATAATAATTGGGACCAGTAGGATGAACGCCATAATAACCAGTGAGGGTAGTAGAAACATTAGCGGAGTTGATTTTTGACGTAATGAAAGAGAGCTCATGATATTCCTCCCGCCGGTTGCTGCAGACCGCCGCAGTTACAATGCGGCGGTCTAGTACAACAACACAGTTTTTTAGATCTATTCGTCTATATAGCCTGCTCGAATAAGGATGTCCCTAATCGGATCAACCGCGTCTTCCATAGCCTCTTCCGGAGTTTTTTCACCGGTGAGGGCCTGGTTGATGTTGATACCAATGGTACTGTTGATCTCACCCCATTCAGGTATGATCGGGCGCCAGTCGGGATTTGCATATTTAAGCTGCTCGGCGAGGACCTCAAACTCAGGATATTCTTCCTGGAGCGCAGGATCGTTTACCGAAGACATGCGGAAAGGAGCACCGCCGTTGTCAATGATCTTTCTCTCAGTCTCTTTCATGGTCAGATACTGCATAAAGAGAAAAGAGGCTTCCGGATTAGTGGCATTCTTGGGAATAGCCAAGCCGAATCCTCCGGTTTCTGAACCGGCGGTTTTTGCGGTAGGATGCAGTGCATAGCCGACCTTGCCGACAACCTTCGATTTGGAGGGATCATTTACCGCACCAGTGAACACACTGGCGTCCAGGTACATAGCTGCATCGCCCTGCAAGAAGGCCTGCCACTCTTCATCCTGGGTGTAGCCGGTCATTCCCGGAGGTCCGTATTCAACCATCTTTTTCATAAACTCAATGGTTTTAATTGATTCGGGCTCGGTAAACGCAGGTTCCCAGGTTCCCTTTTCAAGGATACGTGCACCATAAGGAGATGCGTGGAGCAGATAACCATGGGTAGCATGGTGGCCGGAAGCGCCGCGCATGGTAAGACCGCCTACTCCATCGATATTCTCATGTACAAACTTTGAAACTTCAATTAGATCGTCATAAGTTTCGGGAACATCGATATCATACTCATCAAAGAGGTCTTGTCGATATACCAAGAAACTGGTTTCAGAACCAAAGGGAAGTCCATACAGCTTGGCCCCGGGGCCGTCCATGTAGATATTCTCTCCACCGGCAATACCGGTTACTTCAACATACCCCGGAACGAGGTCGTCAAAATCATACTCGGGAACTGCTAGGTTCGGATTATCAAAGAAGGGCTGGAGAGGTTCAATCATTCCGCCCATGGCGTACTCTGCCTTCCACATTACTACCATTGATACCATATCGTAGTCACCGGACGCCTTGCTCATTTCGAGGACCTGCTTATCGTGCATTTTGATGTACTGCAGCAAGTCGATCTCGACATCGATACCGGTAAGTTCTTCAAACTCTTCGATTACTCCCGATTCCATGGTCGCATTGTAGTGCCCATGGTTCGGCCAACAGGCAACTATTGTTTGTCCCTCAAACTGTCGCCAATCGAAACCGTCTGTACTCTCGGCAGCTGCCGGGGCCTGTTCAGCCTCCTGCTGTCCGCCTGCAAATACTGCTGTGCTCACCAATATGGCGATCATCACAGCAATCAGACCTATTTTTTTCATACCTTCCTCCTATATTTTTTGGGCCCACCGGCCCAGGAATCCAACATTATACTTTTTCTTTTAGGTGCTTCCATTTAAATGAGAACGAAAGAACTTCGCCCGTTCATAGTGCCCTGCAATCACCGCTACAAGCTGATCACTGTCCCGGGCCCGTAATGCCGCCACAATTTCTTCGTGCTCTTCAACTGCATCATGCAGCCTTTCAAGGAGCTTGTCCCTTCCGAGTTTCTCTTCAAGGTCTTTAAAGAGGGTAATAGCCTGGGATGAGAGCAATGTTAAAAGAGAGCGGAGGACCGCATTCTGCACCATGTCGGCAATTTTAAGGTGAAAGACCATGTCCTCGTCGAAACTAATTTGCCCCTTGTCGATTTTTGCCGCGATGCTTTGGGATACCTCTTCAAGTTCGTTGATTTGCTCATCCGTTACCGTTTTTACTGCATTTTCGGCGGCGTATCTTTCCAGAACAAACTTGACATCCATCAGGGATTCAAGATTTTGATCATTGAGCTTCAGAATGTTGGTAGCAAGACTTTCCAGTGCATCTATTCCGATGCCCGCCACATAGGTGCCGCTCTGGGGGACCGTCCGCAGGATACCGTAGGTCTCCAGACGCCTGAGCGCCCTGGTCACATGTCCGCGCCCTATTCCAACCCGCTCTTCTATCCGCTTCTCCGAGGGGAGCCGGTCACCCGGTTTCAGTACTCCCTCGTGAATCATGTCCCGAATTTGTTGAATTATCTTATCCGCAGGATCTTCCATATCGATAGGCTGAAAAAAATCTATAGCGCGCTTGGTCGTCCTCGACAAATCCCACTCCTTTACTAACAACTAATAACTACCAACTACCTGGCAGTTATTATAACACAGTTTTTCCAAGAGTCAAATTTTTTTTCGCGGGTTCTTGGGACCTCGCTGGGACCCCGCTGGGACCCCGCTGGGACCCCGCTGGGACCTCGCTGGGGCCACTCTGGGGCCTCGCTGGGGCTTTCTACTCTTTTGTGCGGTGGCGGGTTATTGAGGCGGGGCGGCCTACCGGGACACCTCTTCTATGCGCTTTATGCCTTTACCATCTACAATAAGGCGCACACGATCTACAAAACTCGTATCATCCCCCTGGTAACAGACCACCATATTAAGATGGTATATCCGTTTCACTGGGATAAGCTTTTTTATTTTACCCTCTGCAACTATCGGAACATCCCTTCGCTGGACAGTGAGGTAGCGCAACAAACGACGTAAACTTATGATATTTATATCGGCGATTCCCTTAATTCTGGAATGCAGGTTCCTGAGTGTTTTGGCGTTAAGCCTGATACTCTTTTCATACAACAGGACGTTTTCTGAAGCGGTGGTGGATAAAAACTCCTCAAAGGAGCCCCGGCTTCTTGCTTTTCTTACCTCCGGAGGAAGTTTTGCCGTATCTATAAAGGACACCCGCTCTTTTACATGGGCCATTTTCCGTTTCAACCGCGGGTCATACACCTTCACCCCTCGATCGTAAAAGAATGAACCTATCGATTTACTGAAAAGATCCCTGAAAATATCCTTTAAGCGGTCCTTCAGCATATAGCTTACTACCAGCAGAATAAACAGGGAGGTACTCAAATTTCCGAAGGTAGTTTGTCCCAAAAAAGCTATGGCCGTGGCAAAAAACATGGCAATTCCGGCGGCTACAGCATACAAAATGTGTTCTACCCGCTTGCCCTGAGACTTTCTTCGCACATTAAAAAAGAGCACATCACTGGCGTACCGCTTCAGTATTTTTGCCCTGTACGCATACTCCTCATAACTGTCCGGTGTTTCATCACTGCCGCTTACGGAGCTGTAACCACTTTGTCTGCGGTAGTCCATCTCATCACTTATGGTGTGTTGCAGGAGCTGCTTTATATCCTCTGCTGATTTATCTGAAGGTTCATACGTATAAAAAAGGTCAAACAACCAGATAAAGTATTTTTCCAAGGTAAGGGAAATGTATTCGTCAATTACAAGGGTGTGGTAATGTACTTCTTCAGACAAATCTTCCGACAGACGGGCCGATTCGTGAAAATGCCGAGCCACCTCAGCTATCTCTGACACTAGAGTCTGTACATCTCCGCCCCACTCGTCGGGAGACTCCTGGTAAATCCTTTTCCGAATTTTATAATACGCATCCCGGGCAACCGACTTATACACGCTGCCGCATAATTTAGTCTCGTACATGTAATCGTCAATGTGAATGGGCCTTTCACGACAGCGAATAAAGGGCGAGTTCTCTTCGGAAGTAAGCTCGTGGGGAGTAAAAACCGGGGTATTAAAACGAAGATAGAGTTTTTGATCTTCATAAAAATGTTCCTTAGGATAACTGAAGGGATTTATGTTAAAGGAATACGGAAAAAACAGGTAGAATTTTATGTTAAAATAGTTTCGCCGCTTTCTCACTTTTCTATTTAAAAGATAGCGGAATTTCAATTCAAAGGAATAACGCCCATGCCGGCGAAGGAGAAATCTTTTCATAACCTATCACTGTACCATATACGGCCCAAACTTCCGAGCCTATTTGTGATAGACCCGGAAAAACTCGCTCTTAAAAGAAAAG
>CAZDFY010000161.1:0-6831 GCA_964504785.1 uncultured Sediminispirochaeta sp.
AAGGCCACTATTTTCAACTTGACAGGGAGTGTATCAATGCTATACTGATTAATAATAACATTTAGTGTTAAAAAGGAGGCAGAAAAGATGAAGAGAGTCGTATTTGCACTGTTGATGGTTTTATTGGCAGTGGGCGTATGGGCTGAGGGTGCCCAGGAGGGAACGGAATCACAAAGTCTGACTATCTGGAGTGCTACTTCTGCAGAATTGACTGAGGAATTAGTGCAGGCCTTTGAGACTGCGCATCCTGATGTAGATGTCGATATAATTACTGCGGGGTCTGGCGAGTTAATCACCAGGCTTCAGGCACAGCAGCCCAATCCTTCAGGGGATGTAGTGCTGGGTATAGCCCAGGAGGCCTTTGAGGGTAACTACGAGTTGTTTGATGGGTATAATGTGAAATCCGACAAAATTCCTAAGCTCTTGAAGGATACAAAAGATCCGGCAAAGTATTACGGTATGTCCATGCCCATTCAGGCTTTTATTGTGAATACCGATTTACTTGATGAATCTGAGTATCCCAAGTGTTGGGAAGATTTAGCTGATAAACGGTATGCGGGGCAAGTGATAATGGCCAACCCCTCAATGTCGGGCTCGGCGTACTCCCAGGTGTACCAGATGAATGAATTGCTTGGGTTTGACTTTATAAAGAAGATGGTCCCAAATGTAACTTTTGTTACCTCTTCTAAGATAGTTCCCGAAGCGGTAGGCCGCGGAGAATATGCAATCGGAGTAACCGGCGATTATAATGTTGCCCGCAAAATTTCAGAGGGTGCTCCGGTAACGGTTGTGTATCCATGTGAAGGGACCGGTGCTCGTTTTGATGCTTCAGGTATTGTAAAGGGTTCGGCAAATAGGGAAAACGCTAAGAAATTTATGGATTGGATTGTTACAAAGGATGCCCTTACAATTGTCTATGAATCCCGGCTTAGAAGGACCGTCCATCCGGATGTACCGGTACCGGAAGGCCTTCCGCCTTTGGAGGAAGTGACCCTTGTACCGTATGATGCAATTGAGGCTGCCGAGGTACGCGAAGATCTTACAATGAGAGTTGTGGATTTAATTAAATAGAACTCAAACCCGCATTAACAGACCGGGGCCTAATGTAGTTGGGCCTCGGTCTTTCATTGCTGCACATAATGAAGGAGAACACTTTGAGCCTTAGGTTAAGATACGACAGCGTAGTAAAACAGTTTGAAACAGATGAGGGGTCTGTACTGGCTCTCAATAAAGTTTCCGCGGAAGTAAGAGAAGGTGAATTATTCTGTTTATTGGGTCCCAGTGGATGCGGTAAAACAACCCTTTTACGAAGTACCGCGGGACTTGAAACAATAAACGATGGGAAAATCTTTTATGGAGATGAGGATTTCTCATTAACACCGCCGTATAAGCGAAATATTGGAATGGTTTTTCAGAATTATGCCCTGTATCCGCATATGACCGTTTTTGAAAATGTAGCCTATGCACTCAGAATCAGGAAATCACCAGCGGAGGAAATAAAAAAGAAGGTGGAGGAGATTATGGAGCTGGTTGGGCTTCCGGGGGTTCTAAACCGGGGTCCTAGCGAGCTTTCAGGAGGTCAGCAGCAGCGGGTAGCATTGGCACGGGCTCTGGTGTATGACCCGGAACTATTGTTGCTTGATGAACCCTTGGCAAATCTTGATGCAAAACTGAAGGTCCAAATGCGTTCGGAAATACGTCGTATTCAAAAGGCAGCCGGTGTGACCACTATTTATGTAACCCACGATCAATTGGAAGCAATGGCAATCAGTGATCGTCTGGCGATTATGGACAACGGTGTAATTTGTCAGGTCGGTACACCCAACGAAATCTATTCCAACCCGAAAAGTCAGTTTATTGCCGGTTTTATCGGCACAATGAATTTTTTTGAGGCCCGCATCAGGCCGGAGGAAACCAAGGCCCTTATTGATATAGACGGAATTACAAAAGAGGTGCAGCTTCAAAAAACTGCTGAGGCCGCCGCTGGAGTCACTGTTGCGGTACGTCCGGAGCACGTGAGGTTAACGACGAAGGATTCCGGGACTACTACGGGAGGCGGCACAGAAGGTACTTCGGGAGGTTTTGAAGGCCGTATCCAGATACTGCAGTTTCTTGGAATGTATATACGCTACCAGGTTGTAATTACAATCGGTGGTGAGGAAAAAGTAATTCAGGTTGATATTGATAGAGAATACGCCGATGCGCGGGAGGGAGATTCGGTTCGGATTGATTTTTCTCCGGAGCATATGATTGTGTTTCAGCATGGGGAGAGGATTGCCTAATGAGATTACAACGAAATAAAGACTACTCTTCTTATATAGTTCTGGGAGCGGCGGTAATATTTGTCGCGATTTTTCTTGCATATCCGTTGTTGAGGACAATTATTACGGCCTTTATCGAGAAGGGCAACCCAATTAATATTCAGAATTTTACCTTTAAGAATTTTTATAAATTCTGGGAAAGTTCCCTTTATCTTCGCTCTCTAACGAATTCCCTTTATATCAGTATTTCCGTGGTGATTTTTACCTCCTTAATCGGTATCCCCATGGGGTATCTGGTTGCCAGAGTGGATTTTCCTTTTAAGCGTCTTCTGCTGAGCCTGGGAATTCTACCGATAATAATGCCGGCCTTTGTCGGCGCCTTTTCCTGGATTATTGTACTGGGGCGACAGGGGGCCATACGGGTGCTTCTGAGTCAGATAGGTATATCCTTGCCCCCCATTTACGGTCCCTTCGGTATTATCTTCAGCATGACAATGATGTATTACCCCTTCGTTTTTTTACTAACTGAGGGGGCTTTTGAGACGGCCAATCCAACCTTGGAAGAGAGCGCCGCCACCATGGGGGCGAGGTTGCCGCGCATTCTGCGGACTATTGATCTGCCCCTAATTTTGCCGAGTATCGGTGCCGGAACCATTTTAGTTTTTATCCGGGCAATTGATAATTTCGGTATTCCGGCGGTGATGGGGGGTAATACCTACGTTTTGCCGACCCTCATATACTTTCGCGTAAACGGGTTCTGGGACCTTAACTCCGCCGCGGCAATCAGTTTGATTATCGTCGCGATAACCGTGTTCGCCCTATGGGTACAGAAACACATAATCAGTAAACGCGAGTACGAGACAATCAGCGCCTCCAGATCAAAGATCAAAATGCACACCCATCCGGCGGTAAAAATTGTAGCCGCCGTATACTGCTGGTTCATTATTATAGTTTCTCTGCTGCCTCAGATTACCCTGTTGGTAATGTCGTTTTTCACCACGTGGAATGGACTTTGGCCAAAGGGCTTTACCTTTGAAAATTATGCCCAGATAAGTCAGTTTTTATCCGGCCCTATACGAAACTCAATTTTTCTTGCCACCACCGCATCCCTTGGAGCAGCGGTAATCGGTACGCTTATTGCGTATCTTATTCAACGCCGATCGGTAAAGGGGAGTGCAATTTTAGATTACGCGGTAATGCTGCCCTTTATTTTACCGGGAATTGTAGTCTCCGTAGCATTATTAACCGCCTTCTCATCCGGGCCGATTGTGTTGCGGGGTACCTTTTTTATCCTATTTATATCTTACGTAATTAGAAGAACCCCTTATGTGTTCCGCTCGGTAACCGCGGGGCTCACACAGCTGGATCCTGCATTGGAGGAGGCCTCAATATTGAGCGGTGCAACTTGGCTCTACACCTTCAAAAAGGTGACATTTCCATTGATCTTTATGACCATCGCCTCCGGCACTATTCTTACCTTCGCTACTTTATTAAAGGAGCTTAGCACTACCATTTTGTTGTACTCTGCAAAAACACGAACTCTGCCGATTGCTATCTACGACAGTGTAAACGACGGCAACTTCGGCTTGGCCAGTTCACTTTCTACAGTTCTGTTTGTGGTGGTACTGGGAGTAACGTATGCCATCAATCGGTATACAGGAAAATCGATGGCTGCCAGCTTCAAAGCCGGGTAGCCGGAGGGCCTAATGGAGCAGAGGGTCGGGCTGCCCGCAAAAGCAGCTTGTTCTAGAGTGTTCGGAATATGAAAGAAATAACAGGAATTTCTTTGATTGCATTTAAAAAGCCCGACCGGTTTGTAGAATTTTACAGAGGCGAGATGAATCGCCTTCCTGAAAAGCCGGTATTTGAACTTTCTTATAAGATGGATGCGGAGTATCTGCAGAAGGTTGCTGATATCAATGCCCCGGTAGTCTCCGCACATGTTCCCTGTCCCTTTACCGATACAATGCCGAACCTCGGGTCCCGGGACCCGATGGTGCTGCAGGAGAGTCTTGATATAATTGAGGCAAGTGCAAGGACCGTTGCCGCCTTTGGAGGGGATGTAGTGGTGCTTCATTCCGGATACGCCACCGACTCCCGTATTTATACCGATTTTTCTCTGCGACGGGAACACCTGGAACAAGAGATTCGGGGCTTTGAGCAGCATATTCTCAAGGATGAAGGGAAGGTGAGCGGGGCCTCGTACTGTGATACTCCAAAATATCGGCTGCATATGGAACAGACTATCAATAACCTGCCGAGGGCAATTGAAGTATGCAAAAAACATGGTGTCTTTCTGGCGGTGGAAAATCTGAATCCAAGGATTACCTACCTTATGCAGCGCCCGGAGGATCTCCTACACACCTTTAACCGGGTGCCGGGAGCCTATTTTTGTCTTGATTTTGGACATCTGTGGTTGTCTTCGATTGCCCATAAGTTTAACTACTTTTCGGCAGTAGAGGCCCTCTTACACACCGGCAGGGTACTCACCACCCATATGCACAACAACAAATCTGTTGTCGGCGAAGTTGAGTCTATCTCCGACAGCCACCTCGGCTTAGAGAATGGTAATATTCCTTACGCGGGGGTCTTTGAGGCTATAGGGGAGTGTCGGGTCGCCCAACTCGGCCGGGGCTCCAGACTACAGGCACAACAAGGCCTAAGGGAACAGTCGGGTCAACCTGACACGCCCGGAAGGTTTATTTTGGAAACGGAGGAATTGCCGGTGGAGAGTTTTAAGGCGTTACACACCTACCTAAAGAGCAAGTAAACCTAGGGCAGTGAGGAGTGTGCTGGTCAGCTGTGGATTAAATTGCAGATATTGACATACTCATAATCGCTGTCCGGCAAAATGAGGGTCTCAATTGCCTCCTTTGTTTTCTCAAAGAAAAAGACTAACTCCCCCTCCGAATATCCCCAAGGAGATTGTTCGTCGGGCAAGGTTTTACCTTTTTCTCTTACGCCTTTCTTTAAGGTATTTTTTAGCCGGACAAAATCTTCATCTTCCTTTATCCGAAAAAAACTGGTACCGGCGGACTGTGCGTAAAGTAAATCCCGGTTCGAATCTGCAGTAAACAGCACCTCCGAATATCCGTAGCTTTTTATTTTTTTCAGTAAATCAGCCTTATCCGAGCCGCCCTTTGCATTACCGCCGTATACTCCCTTAAACAGTGAAACATCAAAGTTATGCCGCTCCAGGTCATCCCATATAATATCCTCCGTAACTCCGGAAGCGATAAACAAATCAAAACTCCGTGAGAGCTCCGACAGTACTCCTTTGACTGAAGGGAAGGGCTTCCAGTGCAACTCTGCTGCGGTGTTATTAAGACCGGAATAGGTTCTGTTATAGCTGTTTTTAACGGAGGTGTACTTCTTTCTTACCTCTCCCGGAAGCGAAGAGAGATCATCCTCCTTAAACGAGACAGGATTGTTATGTAGTAGCGAGTTCATAAGCGCGTTCAGTTGTTGAAAACGGGGCGCCCCGGGATACTTAATATACGCCTCCAGCATTCTCTCTACGTCAATGTTCACATTATCTGTATGAATATAGGATGTCAGATTATTTTCGAAGAAGGCGTTCCAGACCGCGCACATTATGTGGATACCCTTGTCCAGACCGCTGTTGATAAGGGTGCCGTCAAAATCGAAGGCAATTGCCTTTACACTCATTCTTTGTTCTACCCCTTTGTTTCCAGAAGGGCAGATGAATCCTTATCGAGTAAAAGGCTGCAGTCCGGATGGGTTTTAAGTATTGTCGCCGGATATGTATTTGCAACTTCATCTTCTACAGTATGCTTTACCGCCTCGGCCTTTCGCGTATCCGGTACACTGCAAATGATCTTCTTGCTTTTTAAAATCTGTCTCACGCTCATGCTGATTGCCTGTTTCGGCACATCCTCTAATGTGGGAAACCATCCCTCGTTTAGCTGCTGCCTGCGACATGCGGTATCCAGCGATACAACAATGTACGGTTCCTGGGTATCAAAATCCGCCGGGGGATCATTGAAGGCTATATGGGCATTTTCTCCGATACCTATGAAAGCCGCATCAATTGTATAATTTGATATGATTTTTCCCAGGCGTCGGCACTCTTCTTCAGGGTTTTCCGCATCCCCCTCCACGTATACGAATTGTCCAAGGGGTGAAATCTTATCGACAAATTTTTCTTTTAGATATTTTCTAAAGGAAGCCGGATGGCGGTTTGAAATGCCCACATACTCATCAAGGTGAAAACAGTTAACCTTTGACCACTCGATATCCTCAATTGAGGTTACCTGTTCCAGCACTTTCAGCTGGCTGTTGCCGGTGGCTAAAATAATATTTGCCGTACCCCTTTGGGCAATAGCATTTTTTATAGATGCAGCCCCTATCCGGGCAGCTTCCGTCCCTAGTTCATTGCCGTCATTAAAGATTTTAATTTCCATATGTACCCTCGTTATTTAATAACATTAAATGTTATTATACACTAGTCCATGACCCGTGTATACAGGTAGTATCATATGCAAAAGTGAAGTTTTAATTTCACACCTTTCCGTTTTTCGTGTATAGTGTGGATTCACCGCAGGAAGGA
>CAZDFY010000162.1:0-6660 GCA_964504785.1 uncultured Sediminispirochaeta sp.
AAAAATAACCGGCACCGCCGCAGCGACACTGCTGAGCCCTGCACCGTTGGTCACCAGGACCAGCGCATACACCCATCCCTGCATATTCAGATCACTTCGGCTCACCGCATACTCTGTGCCCAGTCCGCCGTCAAACTGCAGCGGCTCGCCCATCTGTATCATGCCGCCCACGATGCCTGCGGCCCCTCCGCTCTGGCCTTCATCGTCACCGTCCAAGGGCGGCACGTCGCCGAAGCTGCCGCCGAGCCCCTTGCCGAGATAGTAGGGCGCTTCACTCAACCCTACCTCAACCCAATCGAGGATATCGGGACTCCACTCCTCGGAGGTCAGTTCATCCATCCCGGGCACAGTGCTGTTGAGCGCATACGAGTAGCTGATAATTCCGGATTCCTCGTCCGCCACACCATTCCATCCAATTTCTATCTGGGAACCGTCAGTCGAGTTCTGTTGTGGCTGGGTAACTACCATTGGGGCCGGCGGGGGAGAGTTGTCATTGAAAGCGAAATCCAACTCTGCACTCACCGTACTCTCGAGTCCAACACTGTTCGCCGCTCGCACTGAAAGATAGAATGACTCGCCCTCGGCGAGCGGAAGGTTTGCAACCCGTCCGAAATCAAGCTCCATCTCGGTCCACGGAAGCAGATCGTCGGAGGCCGGAGAATTACCAACGGCTATATAATGGGCCACCAGTTCGGACTCCGGCTCTTCGGCAAAGTCGAACTCGAAGCGGATAGAGTTGGGATACTGGTCAACCGTTTCCCGAATAAGCTGGGTAACCTGCTGTCCCTGCGGCGGTGTAAGGTCTACCAGTACAGGGTCCGATGAGTTGACATTTTGCAGCCCCACTCCGTTAGTTACCCGCACGCTAACTATATATTCATGACCGTGCTGCAGATCGAGGTTCTTGATAATCACCGCAGTCCGTCCGCCCGCATCGGTCCAGGGAACCACATCGGTGGGCACTCCAGACTGGTCGTCCCCGTCACCGTCACCTCCACCGCCGATGACCCCCGGCTGTCCGGCCGGCTCCAGGACCGAACCGAAACCCGGCAGATAGAAGCCGCCGCCGGCAACAGCGACCGCGTCCCCGCCGTCTTCTCCATTATTGTCAGCAGCCGCCCCCGCGGGCACCGAATAGGTACCTACGGCGTATTCGTATCTCTGCACGCCCGATTCCGGATCTATAGCACTCCACTCTGCGTACAGCTCTTCCGCATCCGAGGTAATCGATTCGGCCAGAATAACTACCGGCCAGGAGGGTATGCTGTCGTCGCTAATGTCCAGGGATGTGACGAATGACTCCGCATCTTCCTCCGGATCAAAAAAGTGCATCTCTATGTCGCCCTGCCGCCGAGTAGTCAAACCGCCGGCCCCGCGCACCCGCAGGTCGAACAGGTAATTGCGCTGAACTCTATACAGTTGGAAAATCACATCAGCCGTGCTCATCTGCATACCCGTTGAGCGGTAGGGTTTATCATAACCAAAGGGATGCACTTTCACCGCATATTCCACTACCCCCACCGGATGCGCGGCGGCATACTCGGCCCGGAAAAAGGCCGAATACTGATCGCGGCTCACCAGCTGGCCGGTCATCACATCAATAACGGGCAACTCCAAGTACGGGCCGATCTCATCCCGTTTGGCGTTGAAATACTCCGATACAGGTACCCAGCTGCCGGGGCTGCCGACGGCCTCTATCCCGTCCCCACCATACACCTGTACAGTCCTATCGATGACTGCAACGCTCTTCTGCAGGGTCTTCTTGGAGTTTGCATCCTTGCGGAGTGAGAGGCCCCCGTCCGTTTCACCAGATTCCTCTACAATATTCCCATCATCATCAACCGAAATAACGCCGGTGCCGTACACCGCCAACATATCATAGAGCTCGTACAACAAGGCATAGAGGTCAGCCTTGCGATCAAATACGGTATCGGAAATGGCAGTCGCATTCTCCCAGCTCTGCTGAAAAATGGTGCTGTTTTGATAGAATGAGTCGATGGCATTAGTAATCCGATCCTCCGACATCTCTATCGTCAGCTCCCATCCCTCGTTCGGCAGGTGCCACCACAACTCTACTCCTGTAGTTATGAAAACCTGTGTGGGGCTCAAGCCTCCATCCCCTCCTATCACTGCATCGTCCATGTAATTGGCTACACCATCCTGCGCCTCAATCAGCAGATTGATCAGGGATATCCGTAGATTGATCCACTCCATCAGCTCGTTCTCACTCAAATCAGAAGCGATCAAGGACATGAGCTCACGGATTATCTGCTCAGTGGGGGCTCTGGGCAAGCCCACAAAGCCTGCCAATCCTGCAATTTCATCAGGCACCTCGATATACTGAATTTCCTGCAGGTTTTCCTCTGCCTGCTGAGCATTCTCGAACTGGAACTGGATAAATCGCTCGATGTAGTCGATCATGCTGCTGTAAATTTCGCTATAACGATTCATCAAAGCCGTAAAAGACTGTTCGCTTTGGAAAAGAATCTCATCCAAGCGCAGCAGCTTGGCATCCAGCAGGCCGGCCCTGTCAATGAAGGCATCCTGGTACTCGCCAAATCCTTCGCGAATTCCCTCCATCTCCTGCTTCTGCTGATAAAACTTGTTTTCATCAATATTAAAACCGACCTGTACGGTGCGGGTCCCCGCTCCTACCGGTACAGTGGCAGTTTCCATCCCCTGGATCGGATTCCCGCTGGTCGACAAGTCGCGAATATTCGGCAGATCCTCCAAAATAATCTGCTCATACTCCTCGAGTCGAGTGAGCACTTCATTCTGCAGTTCCTGAAGCTCTGCGATGGATTCATTCAGATCCTGCAGAATCTGCTCCAGTTCAGTGCGCAGGTCGACAAAGGACTGCCCCTCCTCTCCAAACAGCATTTCCTGAATCTCCTGCAGCTCATTCGGCAACGGTCCCGGCCAGCTCTCCACCTCCGCTGCACCAAAACTGAGGGCCAGCACCCGGCCTACCCAGCCGGAGCGGTCCACCAGGCCCAGTCCGGCGGCCTGGCGTTGCTCCTGATCGAGTTCATACAAACTCATCTCCGCCGCCTCCAAGGCATCAATAAGGTCGGCTTTGGCACTCTGCATTTCATCGGCCATATTGCGGGCATCTTCTATCATTTGATCGTATTTGTCGTTTCGACCCTTTCCTCCATCGATTTTACTGCCGCTGATACTGACCCAGAGGCTGCCTTTGTACACGGTAACCCAGCAGGCCTTGAAATGTACCCGCCCAACCGCATATACAAAGGCGCGAAAGCCCTGTCCTATCAATGCTCCTTCAACCGCAGCCTCAGCCGAGACTAAGCCCCAGAGCAGGGATCCACCTACCTCGACCTCCGCCCAGGCACCCCAGGTATCCTCTTCCGGCACCACGTAGAGCCACACCATCCCGCTGAACTGCACATACCCCGATACAAACCCTATATCCATGCCTGTCTTTACCGTAGTTTCTACCATAAATCCCGGCGGGCCTATAAAGAAACTCCCGGAGGCTATGTCGGTTCCCATCAGCGCGACATTTACACCGCCCATAATACCCCAGGCGTCTTCACCGTAGGCATAGAAAGCCAGGTCTCCGTTGATTGTGAAAATGTCGAAGAGGTTTGCTTCCAGTACGTTGTTACCCTCCGCGTAGAGCGGATTCCAACTTATAAGGAAATAAGAGCGGCCGCTGAGCATTCCCTCTAGAGCGGTGACCTGCGCATCCAGACTGAAGTAGTTCGCCGTCAGGGTTATTAGGGCCTCACCTTCCACCAGGGTCCGCTCGGCCACGTAGACCCCGGCCATCAGCATTACCGCAAAGCTCCCGGGTTCACCCCCACTAGAAGGCCGCATATCATTGATGTCGGATTCTAATTCGGGCCGGTCGAAACCGGTCACTGCAATGACCGTGTTGATGTCCTCGTTGGTCGGATTGATGAACACCCCGCCCCCGACGCTGTCCAGAAAGACCGAGGGGGCCACCATAATACCCATCCCCTTGACCATCACAAACAGGCCGAAGGTCGGTTCGCCGGCCCGCGGCTCGGGGGTCCCGTCGAGGCCTGTGTCGGGAATCACCCCGATTTTGCCTACCGCCGCCCCGGAGATATTCTGCATGGTAATGCCGCCGGCTACCCGCAGGTAGGTGCGGTCGTACTTTATGTCGGCGAACAGCACGCAGCCGGAGACCTCTACCTCCGCTTCCCGCAGCACAAAACTAATTTCATCCCCAATGCTGTAGAAGAGAAATTGCGTGAAGCTTCCACTAAAGAGCGACGAGTCGCCCGAGCCGATATTGATGGAAGCGCCCAGAATTTCGAAATAGTTATCCACTTCTTCTATCACCGCCGGCTCATCGCCAATGGCCGGCTGGCGGCTGGTCCCCTCCCCGGTAGTCTGGTCTTTGGTATAGCTGATGTCACCGCTGCCCCAGTTCACCTGGTCTACCCGCACCGAGACAAAGTCCATTATGCTCAGGTCGGTGCCCTGGATATCCGGTGCGCCCATACTGCCGTCCAGGCCGATGCGCAGATTCACGAAGCTTATCCCGCCTTCAACCGCCTCGACCTTCAGGCGGAACGAGCCGGCAAACAGAAAAGCAAAGGTTCCATCCCCGTATTCCAGGGCCAGATTGTCCAGGGAAACCGCCACAGCTCCCAAGTCGAGGCTTTTGTTCGAGACCAAGCTCACCGCGCCTTCCATCGAAGGCCATACCACATCACCGTCAAAGGTTATCTCCAGCCCGTCGGTCAATGTCATACTGCCGCCGTCCGGACCGGCGCTAATAGTGCCGAAGCCCAGCCGGCTGCCCTCCGCTCCGGCCGCCGATCCGTCGTCATTCAACAAATCCAGATAGATATCCGCGCCTAAGAGCACTCGGCTGTGGTCACGGTCCAGGGTTCCCTGTTGTATCACTAAATCCAATCCGAGATAGGTGAGGTCCACCGTGGCAAATCCGAACTCCCACTCTGTGGAGTCATCTTCGCTCATTCCCCGACCGCCGCCGCTCAGCTCGTCAATCGGTACCAGGCCGCCCTGTACGTTTCCTGCGGTATCAAAGGTCAAAGTAAAACTAGTAGTCATACCCTCCGCATCAAAGGGGGCCGGCAGATTTTTTATCTGGCCCCGCAACTTGAAGGCCAGCTCATCATCCTCCAGCTCCACTCCCGCTTCGGTGATGGTGAGAATGTCGGGAATTAGATCGAACTCCTCTGATACGGTAATTCCGCCCTCAAACTCTCCATCGGTATAGAAGGTGAGCCCGGAAAAACTGACCAGCTCCTTCTCTTCGGTATTCATATCCTCCTTCTCGTTCCAGGCAATGCTGCCCGAAAGGGAGAAGCCGTAACGGTCGGCCGCCTGGTCCTCTATTACCGCCAGTGCCTGGTTCTGACCTACGTCATGCAGGCGGAACTTTACCCCGAAGGCATCAAATCTTTTAGCTCCGACCCGGTCCCAGGAGTAACTGGCCAGCTCCAGTCCGTCAGAGTTAATAGGCATATCCGTGAGCACCGCAATATCGCTGTCCAGCCGTGGTATGAAGAGTGTGGAGCGGGCGGTAAGTGAACTCCCGTCGGCTGCCCACTGCCAGGCAACCCGGCCGATCCGCACGTATCCCCCGGCAATTTCGGCAATCGTTTGGCCCGCCCCCTCTTTCTCAACAAATCCGCCGGCGATGACAGGAGTGTTCGGCGCGTTGTTCAGATACTGCACCACCAGGCCGTCCACTGCTGTCTGTGGAAGTTCCAGGTCGTCCATGGAAAGAATCTTCAGGGCTGCGCTTCCGTTAAAGGTGTACTGTACCCCGCCATTGATATTCACTGCCTCCGCCGTTCCGGTAAAATCGCTCAGTTCGGCCACATTAGGCACCAGGGTCAGGATATTCGGCGGAAAGGGCGGCTCTTCCGCCGACACCTCGTAGGTCTCCTCTGTACTGTAACCCTCCGGATTTATCAGCTCCACCCGCACCGTATGCAGCCCTGGTTCATCGGTGGGAAGTTCGGCTTCAATTTCAAAAATGGTAGTTCCGGATACCGCACCGGCAAAGGCCGGCTGGCCGGTCCAGCCCAGCGATCCATCCACATACACCTGCCCCACCACAGTGCCGGAACCTTCCGCATCTATAGTGATCCGCGAGTTTATGACCGACTCACCCCGAAAATAGGGCGAGTCCGGTAACTCCAGAGAAAGGCCTCTCACCTCTACAGTAACCGGAGGCGCACCGCTTACTGCCGCCGGAACATTGAGTGTGGCGCTGACAGGATTTCCCCAGGTGTCCAGGCCTTCCACCACATATCGCAAGGTGAAAGTACCCTCGCTGCCGGAGCCTAGGGCCTTTGCACGGTCGAGGGTACTAAGTTCCACCTGTCGGTTCAAAGATTCGGTAAAACCGGCCGGCACCGCAAGATTGACGCTTTCGGTAAATCCACGGTCCTGCCCCCAGAGCGGATAGATGCGGTCCTCCCGAATCGAACTCACATCAATCGTCCCCGACCCGCCGGCAGAAATCTCTATCTCGATACCCTTGCTCGTCTCTCCGGCATTGAAGGTCAGCGAAGAGGGACTGGCCGACAAGCTGATGCTTCCAACCCCGTCCGCCCCCTCTTCGGGTTCAGGTTCTGGCTCGGGCTCCTCCGGCTCCGGTTCGGGCTCTGGCTCTGGCTCTGGCTCTGG
>CAZDFY010000163.1:0-6628 GCA_964504785.1 uncultured Sediminispirochaeta sp.
ATGCTCTTCACACCAAGCCTGTCGAGTTCTTTTTTTAGTCTCCTCCGCTCGGCTATTACCCGTTCGATATTCCGCCTCACGTAGTCGGGAGATTTCAACGCCGCGATCGCGGCAGCCAGGCTCGACCGTGGTAAAATGGCTGAAAAAGATGAAAACACCTCATGAAAGTCGCTGCCGGCCAGCATATACCCCACCCGTGCTCCCGCGAGGCTGAAGCTTTTATCCATTGTTCTTGAAACGGCAAGATTGGGATGTGTGTGTACCAGATCCGCACAGGTTATTCCGGAAAACTCATAGTAGGCTTCATCTATGACCAGCAAGACATCGCTTATTGACAGAATTTCTTCAATCGTTCTCCGATCCAGAAGGACTTTTCCGGTTGGATTGTTCGGATTTTCAATGAGTACGAGGGCAGGTTCGTGTAGTTCTTCAAAAATAAGTTCCGGTGGAAGCTCAAAATCGGGAGGGCTTAGCCGAAGGCTTATGCTGCGTGTTGCGATCTTACGTGCCACCGATAGAGTCGGGAGAAAGGATGGACTCACAAGAACGAGTTTCCGGTCTGCAGAAAAAGAGAGGATGAGCTGACGCAATAGAATGTCTGAGCCCGGACCGGGAACAATACACTCCTTGCCGACCCCTGTGTAACGAGACAAAAGCTCTTTCAAGGTATCGAGCTCGCCGAAGTCAGCGTATCTATTGATGGATTTCGATGCCCTTTGGGCCGCTGCAATGACGGGCTTGGGAGGTAGATAGGGCATCTCGCTCATGTGTAGTCGAACTAAATCCTTCGACATGGCCTCTCAACACCTCACTTCCATTTTCATAAAATCCTTGTACCCAATGATGACGTTTATGTATCCGGAAAGCAGCCGGTCCAACTCGTAATCTCCCGTATCCACCCTCAGAGCATCGAGTTTATTCAGTTTTTCACTTTCCGCCACCACAAGGACGTTCTCTCTTCCCACTCCCCGAATAACTTCCGGGGTGAACTGTTTACTGCCTCTGCCAAAGATGAATCCGTTCCCGCCAATAGGGGTAACAATGATCTGTCGTTTTTTGTACATCCGAAAAAATTCGAGTATTCCCTTTTCGTTCAAATCCTCCCCCACCAGACTCCTGTTCACACATGCATCAATTCCAAGGAGGGTCTTGCCCATACCCGCAGCCTCACTAATAGCCCTCACCGTAGTACCGGGACCAAGGAGGTAGAGGGTGTTTTGTTCCATGGTCTCGGCCACGTAGGAGGCAATCTCCTGCTTTCGTTCCGCCGCCGAGCCGGTGCTGCTTGAACACTCCTTGCCCCCCTGCAGGTACTGCTTCACGGAAGGAACCCGGAGACTGCCGTAGAGCCTCGACGCAAGTCTGTTGTCTCTGAAGGCTTCCTCATCTATGTCAAGAACCTCTTCCTCGATCGTCTCCGCTCCTTCCACAAAGGCGTCGATCAGCTCGGCTGACGCCCTTGCACTGTAGCTGAATACCGCACTGAAGATCTTGACGCCCGAAGGTACCGCTACCACAGGCACCCGCTCATCGATTGCGTCGTATATATCCCGTGCAGTTCCGTCGCCTCCCACAAAGATGATCAAATCCACTCCCACCTTTTCCATCTCTTTGGCTATTTGCGTGGTGGTCTGAGCGGTGCTCGTCCCTGAAATTTCACCGACGGGTACGGCTGAGTCAAAAAATTCCTGCACATAATCGAAGCCCATCTGCCCCGGTGCTGTAAATAGTTCTATTTTTTCTTTCTTCCTGAGGTGAACGAAGACATCCCTTGTTTTGGCGGGGGTAACCGGAAGGGCCCCCAACTCCAGTGCCTTTTGATACAAAGAGCCGTCGGTTCCTTTGAGCCCGACACTCCCACCCATACCCGCCACCGGATTTACTATAATTCCAATTTTTTTCTTCATACCCACCACCACTTCAAAGGTAATACAATGTATTATCTCATATCTTTTTACAACGGTAAAGTTAAGAGGATAATGAACAGCCAATATCTTCAGTATTCTTCTTCTCGGCGCTCGGTAGACATTCATAGTATAAATACAATATATTAGTACTTAGTATTACCTGGAGGTACATATGCCCTGGATAGATGAAAAAACCTGTATAGGCTGCACATTATGTGTAAAAGAATGCCCGGTCGAAGGAGCAATAAAAATGGTCGGCAAGAAAGCGCAAATAGACAACGACATCTGCACACGTTGCGGAAAATGCTTTGATGTTTGTCCTGTAGGCGCAATTCACTCCAATTCCGAACGTCCCGACCTGCGAAGAGGAAACAAAAATGAAGAGCAGCCCGGGCCAGACAAAAGCGCCGAGGGACGTCAGCCTAGAGATATGGGAAAAGGCGGTGGTATAGGCCGCGGGATGGGGGCCGGAAGAGGAAAAAGAGGCGGTGGCGGTCGAGGTAGAGGTCAAGGACGAGGTCGAGGCGGATGAGCCAAAATAAATAGAAACATATAGGAGTACCCGCCCGGAACCACACTCTCTGCCGGTATGTGCTTTCTCGTGTAACAAGGATGATACGAGGAATGTCGATCACAGCATAGCGCTTATGCCCCTCTCAAGTTTTTGATTGACTCCACTGTATATTAAAGACTACAATTCTACTATGTTAACAGCCTGGCCTCTCTCAATACCTGCATACACCGGGTTTCGTAAATACAAGATACTCCTGTATGCACTCCTTTTGGGTATTGGAGATGCCGCTATCGGTGTAATAAACACACATATTATTGGTTTGCCTTTGTTTATGGACACTATTGGTACTCTTATCTCTACAGCGGTTTTTGGTCTCTGGCCCGGTATTGTAAGTGCCATTACTACTCATTTATTTACCGAATTATTGAGGGGGATAACGGAGGCCAACTTTTCACTCCCATGGATACTATGCAGCAGCTCTTCTGTAATTACCCTTGCCCTTCTGATACGCTACAGACTATTTGAGAACTTCTTTCATGCCGTTCTCGCAACCATTCTTATTACCCTGGTGAACTCGATTAGTGGCGCTTTTGTTGCGACCTTCTTTTTCTCCGGTATCACAATTCATCCGGTAGACTATATTACCACCGCCTTTCTCTCCGTCGGACACAGCTTTTTTACTTCAGCCTTTTGGGCCCGTATCCCTATCAACATGATTGATAAGGGGATAGCGGTATTTATTACTTTTGGAATTTTCTATTACCTTAGGGTCAAGAGAAGCGAAAAGGAAGAGTTCTAATATGCCGCTTTTACCTTATATAATAAAAAATATGCAATTTAGGAAAAAATTCATCTTAACCAGCGGCAATATCCAGTTTTTTATTATACTGTTGGGGGTAGTTCTTTTTATGATCTTTCTCTCACATACCCCTCGGATAATGGAGAGTTTTTTCTGGAATCATCAACGACTTAGAGAGCTGGGGAAAACCTTTCTTATAAACGAGTATGCACGGCTTACCAAGGGAGAGACATCCAGCACTGTTCAAATAGAAAAAATAGAGAAAACGCTGGATTTTCTCAAAAATTATCATCTCATACGCCAGATTCGCATTAGCAATAACGATTTTGCAGACCTTGTAGACACTCTCATTTACGACATGAATATCTATATCTCGGCAAAAGCAAATAACAACTACGAGAAGATATCTCCTGCATTTGTACAGGGAATACTTGATAATTTTGAAAAGCTGGAAGCCTATGTGGATGAACATGGGAGAAAGCAGCTATTTACCCTGCAGATGACCAATGTATTTATCATCACGCTTATGCTTCTTATGGGGGTAAGCACTATATACCTAGATTTGAGAAGGCGGAGGGAGTCACGACTAAAAGAGGGGCTTAGAACCTTGCACAAGAATACCCTTTTGGACTTTGAAGGAGAGCGAAAAAAGATAAACTCCACAATTCATGACGGGGTATTGCAGGATATGGAGATTGCCCGAAGAAACATTCGCACTCTTACGGCACTCAAAGAAGCAGAAACTATTGATGCCGATTTGAAAGAGGTCGAAACAGTTATGACAAACAGCATTAAAAACCTGCGAAAGGTGCTCGACGGGCTGCCGGTATGGGATACCGCTTCCTTCAGCTTTGAAAGGAATATAAAAAACATGGTCCATGAGCTAGAAACCCACATCGATACACAGTGCGAAACTACGGTGCTCGGTCTTAAAAAAATAAAACTGAGCACTAGAGAAATGGAACAGCTTCTGTCTATTATTCACGAGGCATTATACAATGCCGCAAAACACGCCAATGCGTCCTTAATAAAGGTAAAAGCTCTGCACGCAGAGGACAAGCTCAAGATTATTGTCCATGACAACGGTGTGGGATTCTCTCCTCGGAGGGTGCAGGTAAATTCGAAAAATAAAAATCATATAGGCCTCCTGTCAATGCAAGAGCGCGCCTGGACAATTGCTGCAGATTTTGAGCTAAGGAGTTCTCCGGGGCGTGGGACAAAGGTAATTGTCACACTCGATAGGAGAAAAACTACATGAACACCTTCATTATTATCGATGACCACCCTGCAATGAGAACCGGAATAAAAACTTTACTCGAGAGCAAGGGGGCCTTTGAATGTGTGGCGGAGGGAGAAACAGTAAAGGAGATGCATAGGCTCATTAAAACCCATCGGCCGAAGCTGGCACTAGTGGATATTTCATTAGGAGAGGACAGCGGCTTCGACGTGTTCTCGGGATTAGAAGAAACGCAGTATAAACCGCAGGTACTCTTTATAAGCATGTTTGTAAAGCCCGCCTATGTAGTAAAGGCCATTACCCTGGGAGGAAAGGGCTACGTTGCCAAGGACTCGCCTTCGGAGATTCTCTACCGCGCAGCAGAGACGGTGAGCAGGAGCCACCATTTTTTTGACACCTATGCCTCAGATGCCCTTGCCGGATGGATACGGACCATACCCAATGCCGGAGAAATGGTGGAAAACAGCGAGTACAACGCCCTCTCCGACCGAGAAAGAGAGATTTTTGTGCTCTTCGCCCGGGGACTGAGCACCGCAGAAATAGCCGCAAAACTCTACATAAGCGGCAAAACGGTGCAGAACTACCGCAACACCATCATGCGCAGCATGGGTTTTGATAGCCTCTTCGAGCTCAAGGCCTTTGCCGAGGAAATGGGCATCATATAGTTTCCTATCAATTCACCGAGTTCACAATTCCGGATCAGCCAATGACTCCTCCCATCCCAAAAAGAATGTGAGTTTTGCCTATAGCGTCCGGGAAATTAAAGTTTTTATACTAAAGTTACAAAGTGAAAGCTTTAAACTATTTTGGAGGTTGAAATGCGAAAATTACTATTTTTATTTTTGATTGGTGCACTTTTGTCATTTACATCGTGTTCGTTCTTTGGACTTGGTTCCGACGACGATTCAGATTCAGGCCCTTCGCTTACAGAACTACTCGATGGCATGCCGGATGTAAAGTTTGATCTGGTTGTAACAGAAACCGAAACAGCAAGGTATACGTATAATTCTGAGTACTCCGATCCGTTTGTAGAAGACGAATGGTTTGAAGATGATCTTAAAAATGTATACGAAGGCTTGATAACAGGAATGAAAAATAGCGTAAGAGATTATATCAAGGACAACTCAATAGAGGATAATACTGCATTCAAAGTTGAAGATTTTTTTGAAGTTGATGGATATGATAACCCTTATATGCATGCAGGAAAGTATGAGTTAACTGGAAATGGAATTAAAATCTATATTACCCTAGATTTAGAAGATTTAAAACTTGATAATACCCCCGAAAAACCAAGACTACAAATGTATATCCATCACTATCTTGAAGAGGGTAATACTGAATACAGCACCGAGTATCTGCTTGCTTTTACCGGAACGGATGTATTAAACGATTTTTACTATCGCTATGATGAAGAAGAGAAAAAATCTATTGTGTATGAGGAGTGGGACGAGCCAGATAACAATGACGAATGGATATATAGAAATAACAACTATTACGAATATGAAATAGTAGATACAAACTATTCCAACTTTAGTTTATATCATACTGAGGTAGATACAACCGACAACACAAAATTAGAAAAGAATGTCCGTTTACTCTATACGCGAGAAGCCGGATATCATGTATGGCAGAAAAATTTTGCTGCTGAACCTGTTGAGGAGGAGCAATTATTCTACAATTTATCCGATAATGGGGCACTCGACACTACATATACTTCCTGGCCTGACGATTTTAAAACTGCACAAGAGGAATGGCCTGCATATGCTGCAGAGCAGGTTGAAAAATATGATATCAGAGACATTCTCCCCGCTTCCGATAGCCCAGGGTTTGCAGATTTGTACTGAGGTTACACTGAGGTAACTTTTCTTAACAAGGAATTGCTGTTTTTTGACTAAAGAGACGGCGAGAACATAGTAAGAGAGCTATTACAAAAAATGAAGTACATTTAAAAAGTATTTTAAGCGGGCGATTTAACTGGTTCTCCGGGAAAATCGCCCCTTTTTATTTTGACGTCGAAATTGATAATAGTGTTTCCCGCCGGCCTGCATATTCTCCAATATTGCAGTAAAAAAGTGTACAGGAGCGTTTAGAAGCTGGTCTTCTACACTACGCCGGTCGGACTCATATCTGTACTGACTAATCATCAACATTCTCCAAGTCAACAAGGTTTC
>CAZDFY010000164.1:0-6595 GCA_964504785.1 uncultured Sediminispirochaeta sp.
TTAACCACTGTTATATTAATCTTTTTTCTGTTTACAGCATCCTTGAACTCGTCAATTGTATCCCATATTTCTAATTGAGTATCCGTAATCTGCTGAGAAATTGAAACTTCCTTTCTTTTTAAAATACCTATCAGGTTATAACCCATTTTTTCATTCATAATAATATCATTTGCAAGACTCAAAGAATGCTCATCTACACCAATAATTGCTATATTTATTCTACCAAAAATACGACCAAAATTATGAGAAATAAAATTACGCCAAGGTATGAAAAAAAGAGTAAATATAATCAAATTTAGCAATAGATTTGTTTTAGGGGTTATACCTAGATTTTTGACTGTATAGAATATGGTAACGGCTATTGCCCCATTAAGTATCATCGCATAAACATAATTTTTCACATATATTTCATGGGTTATATCGTAAAGCTCAAAGATATAGAATACTATTATCCAGAGCAGGTATATAACTGAAAAAGCAGGCAGGTGTTCTTCTATTTCAAGTATAAAGTCATCCATCCCAAACCGGATTAGAATTACAATACAAAGTGATATAGTTAGCAAAAAGTAATCCACTAACGCAACAATGAACTTTTTCTTTGTTCGCTTCATTTTTTTCCTTTACTAAGTACCGACATATTATGCGTTTCGGTAAAATTCTTCTACTGTATTACACACCTGATTTATTGCTACTTTGGTTATTTCAGGCCAAAATGGAAGGCTCAGAATGGTACTTGATAATTCTTCCGTAACAGGAAAATCGCCTTTCGAATAACCTTTATAATGATAAGCCGGTTGCAGATGCAGAGGTATAGGATAGTGAATACCAGTCGAAATGTTATGCTGCTTTAGATAATGCTGCAATTCATCCCGCTGGTGTGCTTTGATAACAAACAGGTGCCACGTTTGATGAATACTATCGTTTATAACTGGAGGAGTTACAGCTTCAATCTTAGGAAACTGCTCCACATAATAGATTGCTTTTTCGACTCGAAGACGAGTCCATTCCGATAAATACTTGAGTTTTATTCTCAGCACTGCAGCCTGGATAGTATCCAGCCGCATATTCCCTCCCTCAATATCATGCTCATATTTTTTGCCTAATCTACCATGATCGACTAAGCTCTTGCATCTAGTGTGCAAACGATGATCATTAGTAACTAATGCACCCGCATCTCCAAATGCCCCCAAATTTTTACCGGGATAAAAACTAAAAGTGGCAATATCACCATAAAATCCCGGAGCATGGCTATTGTACATGGCCCCATGAGCTTGAGCTGAATCTTCAATTATCTTCAATTCAAATTTTTTAGCAATTTCACCAATCTCTTCCATATCCGCCATTCGTCCATATAGGTGGACAGGAATTACTGCTTTCACATTCCGCTCTTTGCTGTATCGTTCAAGGTAAGCTTCTAGCTTTACCGGATCAATTGTTGAAGTGTCCAGTTTAACATCAATGAAATCAACTTGTGCTCCACTTAGAGTCACCGCCTCTGAGGTAGCAATAAAAGTGTTAGCTGGTACAAGCACAGTATCGCCCGGTCCTATCTCTAAAGCCTTCAAAGCAACTAAAATTGCATCAGTACCATTCGCACACCCCACCGCATAGGAGCTATTACAAAACGAAGCAAACTCTTTTTCAAAAAGTCTTACTTCCTCACCTCCAATGAATTGTGTGTTTTTTATTAGATGGGTAATTTTGCTTATCACCTCATCGTATATCAGTGGAAAACTATCTTTCAGATTCATGAAGGGAATCGTGTCCATTTGTATCTCCTCTGCTTTGTTATTTGGCGTACTCATCTAAATGCTGAATTTCTTTAGTTACAACAGCTGGGTTTCCGTAGGCTACTACATTTTCCGGAATATTCTTTGCTACAACCGATCCGGCCCCAACAAGTGAATTATTCCCTATCACAACACCAGGAAGTAATGTTGTGTTTGCACCGATTTTTGCAGATTGACCTATATCAGCACCCTTTAGGCTTGTCTTTACATTTTTCCCACGAGGATATTTTGCATTTGTAATGACCACATTCGGTCCTATCCAACAGTTTTTGTGCAAAGTGCTATACTCGGGAATAAAAGCATGCGAATGGATGCGCACACCGGATTCTATTTCAATGTGATGCTCTACACAAGTACCCGTACCGATACTCACATCACTGCTAATACAATTTTTTTCTCTGATTACTACATGATGCCCAGTCGCAAAGTTCTGCCCTATACGATTACCGGCATATATAACAGTATGACTGCGAATAACTGCATTTTCCTCGATCACTGTTTCTAACTCACCATCCGCCGATCCCTGTGGAGGCTTTCCAATGATGCAGAATTCTTCAATTGACACATTATTGCCGATAGAAACGTTTTTATAAATCTTTGTATTAGTTTTATTCATTTAAGTTACCCCCCTTATGACCCAAACGAGAGAAACGCGGATTGAAATGTATAAAAACTTCTTTTCCTGTTTCGGCGGACTCATAAATTGCATTTATCAATTCAATTGATTTCCGTCCCTCAAATCCATCTACCAAAGCTTTTTTATTATTATCTATACAATCAATAACATGCTCAAGGTAACGCTGATGCCCAAAACCATACACATTTGGTGGAATCTCAGCATACTTGTCTACTACTTTTTGGTTTTCTTCATCAGGCACATCATTAAAATTCCAGGTTTCCATTTTGTTTACTGCAAAGCCCCCAATCACCACAGATCCATTTTCACCTAGAATACTTAAGGAGCCTTCTAGATCTTTAGGTCTGGTAGCTGTGGTTGCCTCAATTACACCTAAAGCTCCACTACGAAATTTTATAAGTGCTACTCCAGTGTCTTCCACTTCAATATCAGATAAAAATGTGTCTGTTTTAGCCATCACCGATAATGGTTCTCCCAGCATCCATTCCAATAGATCTATGTGATGAGAGGCTTGATTCGTAAGAACACCACCATCGTGAGCCCAAGTACCACGCCAATCATCTAAATCATAATACTCCTGGGGGCGACACCAACGGACACGAACAGTACCCATAACTAATTTGCCAAAACGGCCTACTTCTATTGCTTCTCTCAATTTCGTCACCGGTAGATTATAACGGTTTTGCTTTACTACAAATAGTCGAACTCCATTTTCATCGCATACACGAATCATTTCATCAGCATCCAACAGTCGTAAGGCCATTGGCTTTTCTACTACAATATGCTTTCTGTACTTTTTTACGATATCTATTACATTCTGTGGATGGTCTCCACTTGGAGTAAGAACGTTTACTACATCTATAGTACTATGGGAATCCAACATTTCTTCATACGAGGCATAGTATGGTATACCACCGGCGTATTCAGCCTTGCTCTTTGCTTTTTCAATATCAAGGTCACACACTGCAACAAGTGTAGAATTTTCAATTTGACGAATCGCATCTATATGCTTTTTAGAAATACGGCCGCAGCCGACGAGTGCAAAGTTCATAGTAACTCCTATTTATTCATATATTGAGGTCTCTTTTCCTGCAAGCTGAACAAAATCAGAATAATCTCCTTTAATCATACGATACTTGAACCGCAATCCGATTATCAAGGAGCCCTGCTTTATATCCTGCTTAATTCGGTCGCTATTATAAAAAGAATTATGGCAAAGAACCACAACTTGTTTATTATCAACCATAATGCGCCGTAGAGGTTCCAGAGTCTCCTGTTTGCCATAATCTATAAATACACGATTTGTAGTATCCAAAGACTTATAGGACATGATGGATTTTTTTTCATGACTATCAAAGGTAACCATTGGAGTGCCGGACCTGAATGCTTCATTCAGGATTGAATGATACCTAAAGGTTTTCACGACAGGGTGATTATACAAATCTGTTAAGCTATTATAAAATGGCCTAAAACTTCCAGGAACCTGGTTTAAAGAATAAAAAGCCAGGAGAAGCAGAAAAAGTGTTGAAGTAATAACTCCATAATTTCTGGCTGGTTTCTTACTCAGACCTTCAGTGAGGTCCTTGGCTCCTATCAGAGACAGACACTCAAACACTGTAACAGACAATATAAGAAAAATTATCGGTAAGACCGGAGTGAAATATCTGTTTTGAAAGGCTTCTACTGGGACTACCGGGTTAAAGCTTTTAACTGCGAAGGTAATGAAAAAGAAAAAAGAAAGTGAAATAAGTGTGAAAACCTTAACCCACTTCTTCTTCACCCACACTAGGGTAAAACCAGTAGCACATAGATACATCATAAACAAAACCTTCCATAAGGTCGGTAGCCATTTTGACAGATATCTATCAAACAGCCCCCAGAAGGACTTATCTGCAACGATATCCTCATAACCAGAGCTAAGATGAGTATTTAGTATAACTCCAGCCCTCCCAAGATTATTTCCGGTGCTAATCCAGAAAAGAATATGCTCACCTAAATACAACAAAAGCAGGGCAAGTGCAAAGGTAATCACATCTTTAATACTTTTCTTTGAATAATAGATTCCAAGCAGCATACCAGGAAAAAAATAAAGGGCTGTTACCTTTGATTGATAAGCCAAGAACAGAAAGACCGCACTTACTACTAGTTTCCGAAACCGATTTTTATCATTCATTACGTAGAGTGCGATATAGTACCATGCAATTAGCATGTACGTGACGATAAAAATACCGGGCCGTATTTGACTTCCCGACCGGATCATATAAGGATAGAGAGTAAGAAATAGTACTGCCAAATATCCCGCTTTACGACTATGTAACATAGCCCCGATTTTATACAAATAGATGGACTGAATTACAGACAGCGCAATAGGAACCACAGAATACACAAAGGGGTGAGTACTAAAGGCCTTCTGAAATAGCCACACAGGGAAAATAATACCAAATCGTGTGGTTCGATGATTAATCTCCGGATAGGGAAGCGTACTAAACAACCTTTTAGCGGCAAACCAATAGTCAATCTCATCAGGCCCCACATTAATTATCTGGAGCGATAATAATCTGAAGAAAAAAGTAAAAGCGGCTAAAAAAAGAATTATAAAAGCATTGATATTGTTTTTCCGGTTACTTATTGAAAATATCAAATGATCCACTCCATGTACCTTCTAATAGAACTCCTATATTATCTTCTCTCAATTCACCGACATCAACTCCTATACCAACGGTACCGGCAAGGGAACTCTGGTTGAACAAACCCTCTTTTCTGATTTGCACTAAAAACGAGTACTGATCCAAACCTCCTGCTTCTTCATAGGTTCGATCAGGATAGGTACCGTAGTTTTTGCTATACGTAGCCAACAGCTTATAAGTTAGGCTGGGGCTCATATGCCCCTCAACTCCTATATGATGGGCAACTATCCGGTTGTTATTAAACCGAATGTTTTCATCTGACCCGGTAGTTCCAAAGAGAGGGTTACCGAGAACGTCGTTTAGATAAGTCCAACCTGATCGATAAATACTGTGATTATAATAGTTATCACGACCTCCAAGCTCATACCAAGGGTTATCACCACTCTGATGCTTGGTATATAAAAACTCATATAAGACTGAAGACACAAAATAACTAGGCGGTTTAATTAAAACACCCAAGAGGCCGTCTTCACCATTTTTTAGTCTAAAACCTGTATTATCTTCAAAAAAGTGCTGATAATAAACGAACAGTTTATAATCAAACAGCAACGTATTCACACCAAAATCCCATACTCCTTTGCTGTCTCCAAGCCTATAATCAGCCTCTCCAGCGGGTGAATCATCTCCACCTGCCTGGTTAAAGAAAATCTTTACGTAATCGCTAAAGGAGGACGGTAAGTCCCCATATACCGGAGAAGTACCAGCCCATACAGCTTCATGAATCAAACCAGTATGAAATTGAAGGTACTCCGGAAGTCCCACTCGAATAAAAGCATTTTTCTCATGCAAGAGAGGAACTTCTACATAGCGACTTTCTCCAAGCCAGCCATGCCCCAACATACCCTTTACCTCAAGCAGTCCGTGAGTATAAGGAACCGTGGTAAAATCAGACAAGCCAGCTGCTACCCTAGGGATAGGGGTCGCATTCGGGCTGATCGCCATAGACCCAACACTTAAGGGTACATAAGTACTGCCGATAGTCTGCTTCATTCGGCCGGCATAGGTGTAAAATTTTTTCCACTTAAAGCGTAAAAAACCTTCAATGAAACGGCCGGTATATTCTTCTGTTGAATTTAATGCCCCAACAACCGAATAATCTATCTTGATTTTTTCCGTCAGCGGTATATCCTGGTAAATCGAAAGGGTACTGCCTATTTGATACGGATCTCCTCCGATTACACCATAGTCATTTGATGAAATCCAAAAAGGTGAAGTATCGGCGGAGCTTGCCGTAGTAAAGCTCCTTATTTCGATATCAATTGACTCTGCGTATATGACGAAACTAAAGAGACACAACAAAACTACAACAATCAGATTTTTTTTTCGCATTTATTTCTCACTCTCCAAAATTATAACAATAGATTCCCAATTCATTCTCAATTTTTTGTATGTCACCATCTCTAATACCATTCTTCCATAACTGGACATTTTTTCCTGAAATTTCCGGGTTAAAATACTTCAGGGGGCTTTGATGATCTTCT
>CAZDFY010000165.1:0-6533 GCA_964504785.1 uncultured Sediminispirochaeta sp.
AAATTTTTAAATGTTTCCGTCACAATTTTTTACAATTCATTAACCACCAAGGTTCAAACAACTAGTATAATAAAGGAATGAGGACTTATTTCACAAAACTAGTCGCAGCCTTCCTTCTTACAAGTTTAGTACCAATTTTGATTACCGGTATCAGTTTTTACCTTGCCGGCCGTAGCTTAGTACTGCGAAACGCTGAAAGCCGGGCAAGAGAATCCATTAACCGAAGTGTTGAACATATAGACAATACTATTGAAACCTATCGTCACATAGCCTATGTCATCTCAAAAGATCCGACTATAGTGCGGGCGGTCAGCGGCATTGAAACCTGGAATTCAGAACGGCTGAAAAAGCTTTATAAGCAGATGTACGAACCGCTTGAAGGACATATTTACTCGGCAGCGGCACATGTAGTGAGCCGCGATGGAAGTCATTTCTTTTCTACCCACACCCTTCCAAAACACTATGATTTACGAGTCTATGAAAACCACGAGGGGATTTTTTCGGAAAAACGTAACGACCCTGAAAAAAGTTATATTTACATTGATCCCTTCGTGACAGTAAGGGGAGACAGAGTAGCCCTTACAATCTTACGAGAAATCCCAAACGGATATGTAATAGTTGATGTGTATGATACTCAACTTGTATCAGCGGAATCCCATCCCTTTTTCGACAGCTTACTCATAGCCGACAGGAATCAGCTGCAGGCATTCGATTTTTATCACCCCGAAAGAGATGGTACCTTCGACCAGTACGAAGAGTTGGAACTACTCGGGGCTTCACTTTTTAAGGAGGAGTGTGTGAAAAAGGACACCCTCTTGGCAATTTCAGCTCAGATTCCTGGTACTCAATTATATACAGTTGGAGGAGTGCATTTAGAAGGCTACATTCAGAATATTTCGGCAATTGGAATATATGGTGCCTGGTTTCTGCTGATAATTGTCATTTTTATCCTATTCATCGCTTTTAAGTTAAGCCGCAGCATTAGTGGGCCGGTACACTCTGTAGTCGGTGCAATGCAGAAAACTGAACAGGGAACACTTACCCAGGCTCCTGAACTGCAACGACGGGACGAACTCGGTTATCTAGTCCACACCTACAACTCAATGGTGGTTCAATTGGAGGAACTAATTGAGCAAGTCCGGCAGGAAGAACGAGCCCTTCAGGTCGCCGAACGAAAAGCATTACAAGCTCAGATCAATCCTCATTTCCTATATAATACTCTGGGTACAATTAAATCTATGGCTAAGCTGCAAAAATCCACGGATATCAGCGATGTAGTTACCCGACTGGGTAAACTGCTCCACACCACCTTCAGTCAGGAAGGTGCTTTTTATTCAATTGGCCGATCAATAGAAATAGTTCATGATTATATTTCTATTCAAAAACACCGTTTCGGTGACCGTCTACAAGTTACCTATAATGTTCACCCTCATGTGCGCAGCTGCAAAATTCCACGCCTGTTACTTCAGCCGATTGTAGAGAACGCAGTAATACATGGTGTTGAAAAAACAAGTACTCCTGTTAGAATAAACATTTCAGCTCACATTATTGATGAGTATGTTGAACTACAAGTCTGTGATACCGGGCCGGGGAGTCCCTCAGAGACGAATGGAAACGGCATCGGTATTGCAAATATCCGAAGACGAATAGTTCTTGCCTATGGAGATCAAGGCTCTTTTAATATTGAGAGTGAACCGAATAAGGGAACTTGCGTTACAATTCATATTCCCTACGAGTTATATGACGAAAAGAGTAGCTATAATGTATAAGGTATTGATTGTTGAAGATGAACACTACTTACTCCAGGAGCTTACCTCTACAGTAGAATGGGAGCGCTATGGCTGTATTATAGCGGGAACTGCTGTTGATGGAGAAAGAGCAATAAACCAGGCTGAGGTCATTAGACCGGATCTTATAATTACGGATATCCGTCTTCCCGGTATGGACGGGTTAAAACTTCTAAAAGAATTGCTTCCCCCGGCGGCAATCATTATCACCGGCTACGACCAGTTTGAATATGCCAGGGATGCGCTGCGGATCGGTGTTACAGATTTTCTTCTTAAACCGATTGACGACAATGAACTGCATGCAGCCATCCGTAAAGCAACTTTTTTTCTTTCGGGCCAAGATATTCCGGCCCAAGGCAAACCGGATCTTGAAGAACAATCCGCTCCGTCAAAAACACCCAACAGAAGTCGTCATATAACAGGAGCACAACGCTTTATAGAACGCCATTATCAGCAAGACGTCTCCTTGCTTCAAGCTGCAGAAGACCTCAGCTTGAGTGAAAGCTACTTATCACGAATATTTAAGGAATACACCGGCAAGACCTTCGTTGAGGCACTTACCGAATACCGGTTAAATATCGCCAAAAACCTTCTTCGAGATCCCCGTTTGCGTATAGAAGAAATTGCCCTGATGAGCGGTTTCCGTAATGCCGGTTATTTCACCCGTATTTTCAAACGCTCAACAGGGATGGCTCCGAGTCATTATAGATGCATCGAAAATGATGTTTAGGAAGAACATATCTCCCACCGAACACTGTTATTCATTAATTCATATGTAAGCTGTTCATAGCCGACAAATTTAAACCCATTTATTCCTACTTCGGCTGCAGAATCTACATTCACCTGCATATCATCAATAAAAACCGCCTCTTCGGCGGGCATATTCTCAGCCCGTAAAATATAACGGTAAAACTCATACTCAGGCTTGGCTGTTCCCATTCGATGACTGGCATACACCTCGTCAAAGATAGAATAGTCTCCGTTCTCCCGGTGAAACCGATAATGGCTTTCAATGGTGTTTGTTCCACATACCACCCGGTGATGATTGCTTTTTATATCCCGAACAAAAGCCTTCATACGCGGATCCACCTCGGGATGAAAACAGGTAGTCAGGTAATCTTCTTCGATGGTAACTCGAAAATGAGCAGAAAACTCTTCCCAGAACTGATCGGTAGTAATAGTACCCCTAGTGAGTTCCTGAAAGTCCTCACCGCAATACCCGCGAATTTCACTTTCCGGTATTCCTAAAGTGCGGCTTATCCCCGAGACTACATCAACTTTATGAGAAATCACATTTCCCATATCAAAAATAAACAGCATACTCATCACCCCTTGCGAGAGGCGTACACCGCTGCACCGCCGACAAAATATCGGCTTAGACTAAAAAACAAAATAAACATAGGCACGCTGGCCAACAGGGCTACCGCCATCATCGCCCCTTCATCGGTGTGCATTTCCGCCTTAAACTTTACGATATAAAGTGGAATTGTCTTCATTTTTTCGGTCTGAGCAACCAGCAGGGGCCACAGCAGATTGTCCCACTGAGTTCTGAACGCCAGAATCGCCAGGGTAGCAATTGCTGGGCCGGAGTTCGGCAATATAATTGAACGATAAATCGAAAACTCGCTCATTCCATCCACCCGGGCGGCATCGATAAACTCATCGGGGAAAGTAATAAGATACTGACGCATCATAAATACACCAAAGGCATTTACAAGAAAGGGTAATATCAGTCCCGGATAACTGTTCTGTATCCCCATTTTAGTTGCCACCATATACAGGGGAATCATAATTGCTTCGAAGGGAATCATCATTGTGGCCATAATTCCCATGAAAACAAGATCACGCCCGGCATAATGAAATTTGGACAAGCTGTACCCGGTCAAAGAGGAAATCAATACGGTAGTGAGAGAAACAGTGCCGGCGACCACTAAACTGTTAAACAAATTGCGGATAAAAATAAAACTCCCATCATTTCCAGCGACCGCCTTTACAAAATTCGGAAAGTATATCCCTGAAGGTATCCAGCGGTAAGGCATTTTTACAATCTCAGAAGCGGGCATCAGAGAAGCTGTCAGCATAAAAAGAAGAGGAGCAATGATGCATATTAGGGATATTATAAGTATAGCCCAAATCAATCCACGTGATAGAATATGAGTATAATTCTGTTTCATTAGTAAGTTACCTCATCACTTTTGGTTGTCTTAAACTGCAGCCAGGTGAAGAAAAGCATAATCATGAAAAGTATTATGCTCATCGCACTTGCTCGTCCTATGCGATGGTCGCGAATACCGGTATTGTAAATATTCATTGTAATTACATTTATTGGCGCCTGGGGTGCTCCCGATTGGGTAAACAGATACTGGGTACTGAACGTCTTCAGACACTGCAACATCGACATAATTGATACCAATACCACAGTTGGCCGCAACAACGGGAGTGTGATTCGCCAGAAAGACTGCCATGCACTTGCTCCGTCAATACGGGCGGCCTCATACATCGAGCCGGGGATACTTGCCAATCCTGCAATAAAAATAATTACAAAATAGCCAACATACTTCCAGAAATACACCATCATAGTAGCAAACTGCACCATCGAAGCATTGGCAAACCAGCTGTGGTCTATCCCAGGGGTCTGCATCACAAAGTTCACCCACTGATTTGCAAGCCCACGGGGATCAAAAATCAGCAACCAAATAGCCGCAGCTACCACCGACGAAAGCACCGCCGGAGAATAAAAGCCCATCTGTAGAAACTTGCGGCCATACTTCACCTGAGAAATCAAAACTGCTAGAAGTAAACTAAAGACCAGCAGCGGAATAAAGGTCCCCAGCGTAAAAACCGTGGTAGCCCGAATTGAGTTCCAGAAATCTCCTGAAGTGAATAAATATCGGTAATTTTCCAATCCCATAAAATCCGGAGGATTCAGACTAAGCACTTTTTTCTTAAAAAGACTGGTGTACATCGCATTGATAATTGGATAGAAATTAAACACTGAAAAAAAGAGGATCGCCGGTAAAACAAAAAGTCTTCCCCACAGGTCCTGGTGACGTCTTAAATTCGATTTATGCTGCATTTGGTGGTGCGCCTCCTCTCACAACAACTAAATAACCCCGGATATAGGCACCGCGGAGGTTCTCCCCCCCCGCGGTGCCCTCTAGATCATAGATTTCTTCCTTCGAATTACTCTTCGTCCAGTAATTCTTGGGCCTCAGCCTTCAGGGTTGCATAGGCTTTTTCACTTGAAACACCGCTCAGCATTACAGACTCAACCGCCTGCTTGATGAGCTCCTGCATCTTGGCGCTGTTTTCGGCGTAGTACACGATATGCGCTTTTTCCATATCCTCGGCAAATACATCTGAATAAGGCATGTTCTTAAAAGTATCTGATGCCATCAGTTTTTTAGTCGGTTGCACTATATTTACCTTCTCAAGGTACTCCTCTCCGTGGCTCAACATGAAGGAGATAAACTTCCAGGCAGCCTGTTGACGACGAGTACTGGTTTGACCATTGACCATATAGTAGTGGCCGTAATAGGCGGCGGCGACTTCCTTCTCCGCATCTTCAAACTGGGGAAAAGGTACGACCCGCCAGTCTCCACTATTGTAAAATTCAGGATTATCCGACCGTATGCGTCCCTGCTGGTACAGACCGGTGTGGCACATAGCGATGTCGTTATTATCATAGTTAAACAATTTACGGGCGTTTTTATAGGTGGGAGAACCAAGATTTCGGCCGTTCGGACCCCATTCGCGCATGTAGTCGAGAAACGCTATCCATGCATCCTCTCCCACAATAGCCGTCTTACCATCGTCACTGATAAGCTTTCCGCCCAACTGTTCTACCATAGGTACCATTGCTACCAGATAATAGGGATAGCGAAAATCAAATCCTCGGCGGGTGATAATTTCACCATCACGGATAACCAATTTTTCCGACACCTTGACCATCTCTTCCCAGGTTTTCGGATAATCCTTGTCAGGATCCAAGCCTGCATCCTCAAACACCCGTTCGTTCATGTAGATACACCAGTTCGTTAACTCCAAGGGGAGCCCGTAAAATTTTCCATCCTGTTTTACCGGATCAAGGACACCAGAAATATATGCATCCTCAAGCTCTGCATTATTGCCATAACCGGCGGCTGCAGGATCTACAGCCGCAACTCTGCCGTTTGCAATATATGAATATTCATCCTCTATCGACATATTGAAGATATCAGGCCCCTGATTCGCGGCAAAGGCGGTAAGAATGAGTTCCATAATCTTTGTTGAAGAATGGGTTACTCTTTGCACCTTAATATCCGGATGTGCGGCTTCAAACTCTTCAATATACCGGTCCTCTATTTCCGTCCTGTTCGGATCTTCATGGGTCCAGAACTCAAGGGTGATCGGACCCTCTTCAGCCTCCTTTTGACCGCCGGCAAACAACGTGCCGACTATACACAGCACAAGAACCATTACTACCACTGTTTTTTGCATATCTTCCTCCTATTAAATACTTCAATATCATTGTATCCCCCCTTTCCGAATGTCGACAATTGTAGCTTTTTTGCTTTTCTTGTCTGATTTTTGCTTTACTCCATATTTTCAATATTCTCATTTCGAAAATCATAAGGCTTAAAAAGCAACAATACCTGTACTGTCTTACCGCCGGATTGTCACTTTTTTACAGCCCCAGTATACTATTGAAATATGAAAACAAGAGCAGAACTTCAAACATACAGCAAAGTCCCCTTGGAATTAGCG